>NZ_JAKFIA010000001.1:352187-689375 GCF_022569295.1 Pedomonas mirosovicensis
CTCGGCCTCCAGGGCCTCGCGCCCTACTGGCTTGAGGTGGACGCCGCCCTGTTCCTCTCCGGAAAGGGCGACCTCACCGCGCGGATCGAGGCCGAGCACGACATGTGCCTCACCAACAGCCTCATCCTCCAGCCCCGGGCGGAGGTGGACCTCGCCGCACAGAACGTCGCGGAGACCGGCACCGGCTCCGGCCTTTCTTCCTTCGAGGCCGGCCTGCGCCTGCGCTACGAATTCATCCCCGAGTTCGCGCCCTACATCGGCATCGAATACGCCCGCCTGTTCGGCAACACCCGCGATTACGCCCGCGCCGAAGGCGAGGATACGGGCGGATGGTCCTTCCTCGTCGGCGTGAGAACATGGTTTTGAGAGTTTTTGCAGGGGCCTGAGGCCCCTACATCAGCAAGAACCTTGTCCCGAAAGGCAGCCCTACCGACGGCGGGTTTGCGTCGTTTGTGTCGTCGCGGGGGCCTGCCGCAGCGCGGCGGCAAGCGCGCGGATTTGCTGCTCGGTGCGCTGGAGGGCAAAGCCCTGTTCCATCAGGTGATTCTTGATGAGGAAGCTGCCGGGATCGCCGGCGGTGACGATGAGCGGGTCGAGGGCGACCACGGTCTCCAGGCTGCGGGCCATGGTGGCCCACCGGGCAGCCAGCTGGCGCTGGCGGATGAGCGGTTCGAAGTCCTCGCGCAAGCCGCCGAGGATCAGCAACGAGGCGTAGGCTTCGCCGCGCACGGTGTAGAACATCTCGTCGTTGCCCAGCCGCTTATCTTGCGCCGTCTCGTCCCCCGAGACGTGCTGGCCCAGCATTTCCTCGCTCTCGGCCAGGGTATCGGCCATGCGATCCAGCAGCGTGGCGAGCGTCGCGGCGTCCCGGGTCAGGGTGACGCGGCCCCCGGCCACGTGGGCGTTGTAGCTGCGGATGGCCTCCACGGCCTCGCGGTAGCTGGAGGCGGAGGCGGTTCGCACCCACGGCCAGTTCGTGCCGATCCACCAGCGGTCGGGCGGATAGTCCAGCGCCTGCGCCGCGCGCGCAAGATCCGGGTCTTCGGCCTGGAGGCTTTGCAGGGAGGCAACGAAGCGCAGCACGCCCAGGCGCAAGCCCCGCTGCCAGGCGGGCATGTTGTCGAGGAGGGCCGTGGGGTAGAACCAGGGGTCGTCCGCCTTCCAGCCATGCTCGTTCAGTTCCCGGTCGAGCACGGCGCTGGCCATGCCGACGGCGACGCTGCCGCCGGGCGACAGGTCCGCCTCCGCAGGGCGGAACGCCATGTTGTCATCGATGGTGGAGCTGAGCAGGCCGCCAAGGCCAAAATAAAGCACGAGGAACACGATCACCAGCGCGGCGGCGAACACCGGCCGCGACCGGGTGATGAAGGCAAGCGTGGCCCGGACGGGCCGGGCACGCAAAGAGGGAGCGCTGGAAGGCTGGGAGTCGGGGGTGCCCCCTGTCGTATCGGCACCTTGCGGATGGGCCAAAGATCCGACCCATCGCCTCAACCCGTCCAGCCAGACCAACATTGCTCCCCCTTGCAACAACATTCCTGATTTGGTTCGCGCCCTGATAGGAAACGCTTCAGCGTCAGTCAGGGTAATTAAATCAGGATTATTTGTTGGGCAGGTCGATCTTCACCTGCTTGGTTACGCCTGACGTTCCTGGGAAGTCCGTGAACATGGCCTGAACCAGATAGGGCATCACCTCCGGCAGGCGGTTGTCCTTGCCAACCGATTCCACCCGTCCCTCGAACAGCGGCACCGCACCGGCATCCTTTCCGCCCGTGCCCGGACGCACGATGTCCATGCTCAGGGTGCGGGTGTAGACGGTGTAGGAATAGACCTCGGTGTCGTTGAACGGGCCGCCCCAGAAGGGGTCATACGCACCCCAGCCCCAGGGGTAGAAGGCCCGGTAGCGCCAGCTGTAGTAGTAGGGCGCGAAGGTGGTGCCGGGGCGGCTCGCGATCTTCTCGCGGCCGGGCGATACGCCGTAGTCCAGCTTCACCTCCAGCGTCGCGGCGCTGGGGGGTCTGCGCGCGGGTGTAACCCTGCTTCACCATTTCGGCCGCCACATATTCGGCGTAGGTGGCGAACTCCAGGCTGCCCTGCTTCTGCGGGTCGGCCGCGACAACGCGGAAGGACTCGCCCTGCGGCGGCGGCAACCGGTGGAACCGTGCCACGTCTGACTTGATCTGGCTGGCGCAGGCCGCCAGAACCAGCAGCATCAGGCCAGCGAACACTTTACTGATGTGGGACATAAAACCTTACTCCTAGGCCCTTCCCGCTCACTTGGCTGTTGTTTGGAGTTCCTCCAAAATCCACTGTAAGGAATTGGCACTGAACCCCGTCTGAACAACCCGAACTGCCACGGCACGGTAGCGAGCGGGCAACACCCCCCCGGTTTTCACCCTCCGTAGCGTGTACAAAAGCTATTGTGCCCCTCTCTCCGCAAGAGAGCAAAAGGATTGTTTTAGGGTAACAATATTTTAAGCCGAATGGAGGGTCCGGCGCGCGCCAGGTTCGGCTTCGCCATTCCGCCTCATCCGGCCGGTTGCCTGCCACTCTTTAGGATGGCTTTAAGACGCTTTCTTGACAGAAGGCCTCATGCGCGGGGCCAGGCGGCCAACCACGGGACCATCCCCGGATGCCCGGCCTTGTTGGTCCGCCAAAGAGACGGGCCGTGCCCGCCATTGCGCGCACGGCCCGGTAAGAGATGGGACGCAAGGGCCCGAGGCTCTTGCAAGAAACCCTCAAGCCAAAAGCAATCCCGAATGCCTCAGGGGCGCAGGAAGCCCACCGTGTCGTAGACCTTGTCCAGCACCGGACGGGCGATGGCGTCGGCCTTCTCGGCCCCTTCCCGCAGCACCGCGTCCACATAGGCCGGATCGGCCAGCAGCTCGCGGAAGCGGGCGGCGATGGGCGCAAGCTTGGAGACGGTCAGCTCCGCCAGCGCCGGCTTGAACGCGCCGAAGCCCTTGCCGGCGAACTCGGCCAGCACGGCCTCCACCGTGGTGTCGGCGAGCGCGGCGTAGATGCCAACGAGGTTCTGCGCCTCCGGGCGGCCTTCCAGCCCCTCCTTGGTTTCCGGCAGCACCTCGGGATCGGTCTTGGCCTTCTTGATCTTGGAGGTGATGGCGTCCGCGTCGTCGGTCAGGTTGATGCGGCTCATGTCCGAGGGGTCGGACTTGCTCATCTTCTTCGAACCATCCCGCAGGCTCATCACGCGGGTGGCCGGGCCGGTGATGACCGGCTCGGGCAGCACGAGCAGCTCGGTCTCGTAATCGTTGTTGAACTTCTGGGCGATGTCGCGCGCCAGCTCGATGTGCTGCTTCTGGTCCTCGCCCACCGGCACGTGGGTCGCCTGGTAGGCCAGAATGTCCGCCGCCTGGAGCACGGGGTAGACATAGAGGCCGACGCTCGCGCCCTCCCGGTCCTTGCCCGCCTTTTCCTTGAACTGGGTCATGCGGTTCAGCCAGCCGATGCGGGCGACGCAGTTCAACACCCAGCTCAGCTCCGCGTGGGCGGTGACGGCGCTCTGGTTGAACAGGGTCGCCTTCTTGGGATCGACGCCCGCCGCCAGGATGGCCGCCGCCATTTCCCGCGTCTGGGCGCGCAGCTCGGCCGGGTTCTGCTTGACCGTGATGGCGTGCAGGTCAACGACGGAGAAGATGCACGGCGCGTCTTCCTGCCAGCGCACCCAGTTCCGGATCGCCCCCAGGTAGTTGCCGAGATGCAGATTGCCGGTGGGCTGGATGCCCGAGAAGACGCGCTTGGTCATGGGTTTGCTTCCTGTCGCCTGGCCACCCCGGCCCCACTGGCCCGGCGGCTCGAATTTCTCGTGCCGGGGTCATACCACCCACCGCGAAGGGGTCAATCACCCGCGCGTCAAAGACGCGCAATCCTGGCACCCGCGCGTCAAAGACGCGCAATCCTGGCACCCGCGCGTCAAAGACGCGCAATCACTGGCTTTGGCGTCCAAGGCGCGCCTTGAGCTCGGCCAGCGGCATCGCGCCGAACAGCGCCGCCGCAAGGAAATACACCGCCCCGCCCACCGCCACCGCCAGCAGCACGGCCCCCGCCCGCTCAAACGCGGGCCCGTCGAAGCTGAGGCCGGTGACGCTCAGGAACGCCCATAGCGCGCCCGCCATCACGGCGGAGGCCGCCGCCGCCCCCAGCGCCCGCCGCCTGAGCCGGGCATCGAAGCGGAACGCCCCCGTCCGCCGCAGCACGGCGTAGAGCAGCGCGCAGTTGCCCCAGGCGGCCAGCGCCGTCGCCCAGCCCAGCGCCGCCACTTGGAAGCGGTCGATCAGCAGCAGGATGAGCGCCACGTTGAGCGCCATGGCGGCGAGCGCGGTCCTGACCGGCGTTGCCGTGTCCCCCCCGCGCGAAGAAGCCGGGGGTGAGCACCTTGACGAGCACGTAGGCGGGCAGCCCCGCCGCCAGGCCGGTGAGCACATGGCCGGTCCACGCCGCATCCTCGCCGCCGAAGCGTCCGCCCACATAAAAGGCGGTGGCGAGCGGGTGGCTGAGCACCATCAGCCCGGCTGCGGCGGGCAGGGCGAGAAACAGCGCCATCTCCGCCGCCCGGTTTTGCAGGTGGACCGCCTTCGCCTCCTCCCCTTCCGCCACGTGGCGGGAGAGCGCGGGCAGCAGCGCCGTGCCGAGCGCGATGCCAACAACCCCCAGCGGCAGCTGGTTCAGCCGGTCGGCGTAATTGAGGTAACTAAGCGCACCCTGCGGCAGGTGACTGGCGAAGAACAGGTCGATGAGCTGGCCGATCTGGTAGATGCCCGCGCCCACCGCCGCCGGAACGACCGTGCGGCCGAGGCGGCGCACACGGGGGCCAAAGCTGGGCCACCGCAGGCGCAGGCGCACCCCCGCCCGGCGGCAGGCCCACAGCAGCCACAGGAATTGCAGCAGCCCGGCCAGCGCCACGCCCCAGGCGAGCGCGGTTGCGGTCATCGCCTCCCCATCTCCTGCGGCCAGCAGCATGGCGGCAATCAGCACCACGTTCAGCAGCACCGGCGCGGCGGCAGCGGCGGCGAAGCGGCCGAGGCTGTTGAGGATGCCGCCCATGAGCGAGGCGAGCGCAATGAACAGCAGGTAGGGAAAGGTGAGGCGCGACAGCGCAACCGCCAGGTCGAACTTGCCCGGAACATCCAGAAAGCCGCCGCCGCCGTTCATCAGCCACAAGAGGCCGGGCATGGCGATCTCCGCCAGCGCCGTCAGCAGCAGGAGGAGGGGGAGGAAGACCGAGAGAATATCCTCGGCGAAGCGCCTTGCCGCCTCCAGCCCCCCTTCGGCCTTCTCCCGGTTGAAGAGCGGCACGAAGGCGGCCGAGAATGCCCCTTCCGCGAACAGGCGGCGGAAGATGTTGGGCAGCTTGAAGGCGAGGTTGAAGGCGTCGGCGGCAAGCCCTGCGCCGAGCAGGCGCGCCATCACCATCTCGCGCGCGAAGCCGAGCACGCGGCTGACGAGCGTCAGCCCGCCGATAAGGCTTGCGGCCCGAACGAGACTGGCGGCCCGGATCGGGGTCATCGGCCCCGGCCCGAACCGCCAGTATGACGCCATGTCGCGCGCGCGGGCAGCGTCAGGCTCCCCGCGCAAAGGCGTGATTAGGCATTGCCCGCCACTTCGCCCGACAGGTCGGCCCCGCCGTTGGCCTGGCGCTGCTGCACGAACAGCGCGGCGAAGTCGATCGGGTCCAGCAGCAGCGGCGGGAAGCCGCCGTCGCGGGTGCAGTCGGCGATGATTCGGCGCGCGAACGGGAAGAGCATGCGCGGCGCTTCCACCAGCAGGAACGGCTCCAGCGCCTCTTCCGGCACGTTCTTCAGCGCGAACAGGCCGGAGTACATCAGCTCCACCTGGAAGGCCTTCTGGGCTTCATGACGGGCGATCGCCTCGATCCGCAGGTCCACCTCGTAGGCCTCGTCGGCCACGCGGCGCACGCCCACGTTCACGTTCACCTCGATGCGCGGCTGGGCACCGGCGTTCTGCAGGGACTGGGGCGCGTTCGGGTTCTCGAACGACAGGTCCTTCACGTACTGGGCGAGAATGCCCACCTGCGGCGTGGTGTCCTCGCCGGCCGCAACCTCGGTGGTGTCTTCGGGTTGTTCGCTCATGGATAGCCTTTGCTTTATGTCTGCTTTGAAACGAGAAACGGTTGATATCAGTCTTGCCCCCGGCGTTAGCATGGCGCGGCGAACAGAGGCAAGTGCGCCACCGGCGGCCTCTTTTGAAATCGGCGCAGGTTCGGGCGTTTTTGCCTGCGGCAAGAGGGCGAGAGGAGAAAATGCGCCCCCTCGTGCATGGATTGCGCCCAGCTTGGGTTGCGGATGAGGGGGAAGCACTTAAGTGGAAACGGGGTAAAGATAGACCGCCCGCTGTCCTGTTGCTATGGTAACAGAGAAGGATGTGGGCGTTTTACCAGTGAGAGACCGGGCCGGATCGAATGTCTGACAGTACTCAAATCATCGAGATCGTGTTCCTCGCGATGCTGGCGGGCTTCGTCGCCCTGCGGCTGGTCAGCGTTCTGGGCCGTCGCACGGGCAACGAGAAGCCGGCAACCGATGTGGTCTCGGGCTCCGACACCGCCGGCGCGGACAACGGCAACGCCAATGCGCGCACCGAGCCGCGCGGCGCGGCCCTGCACCTGCCCTCGGACATCTCCGCCGAAACCCGCGAGGGCCTCCAGCAGATCGCCGAGGCCGACGGCCAGTTCGACGCCCGGATGTTCATGGAAGGCTCCCGCGCCGCCTACCGCATGATTCTGGAAGCCTTCTGGGGCGATGATCTGGACTCGGTGAAGCCGTTCGTCGCCGACCACGTGCTGGAGCAGTTCCGCCGCGCCATCGACGCCCGCAAGGCCGAGGGGCTGGTGCTCGACAACCGCCTCATCAGCATCGATCGCGCCGCCATGGTGGAGGCCACCCTCTCCGGTGCGATGGCGGAGGTGACCGTGCGCTTCGACGCGACGCTGGCCGCCGTCACGCGCGACCGCGACGGCAAGGTGATCGCGGGCTCGGAAACCGATGCGGTCAAGACTCACGATATCTGGACCTTCAGCCGCCACACCCGCTCGCCGGACCCCAACTGGCTCCTCACGGCAACTGACACGGCGGCCTGACCCCCATGAGCCGTAACGCGTTCTGGACGGCGGTTGCCGTCACGGTCAGCCTGTCTGTCCTCGCCGCCTGCACCCAAACCCCGAAACAACCGGTCACGCCCGCACCGCCCGCCGAGCCCGCGCCAGCGCCGGCCCCGCCCAAGCCTCCCGAGGCGCAGGAGCCGATCAGCGCCCTTGAGCTGCCCCGCACGAGCGGGCCTCTCGTGTCCCAGCTTCCCGGCTGGCAACAAGCGGACCTGCTGCCCGCGCTTCAAGCCTTCAACAAGTCGTGCCGGTCGCTGCAGAAGCGGCAGGACGTCTCCGGCCTCACCCGGCCGGAAGACTGGAGCGAGGCTTGCGCTAGCGCGAGCACGACGCCGCAAACCTCCGCCGATGCCCGCCGCTTCTTCGAGACCCGCTTCGCCACCCTGCGCGTGGGCGATGGCACCGGCCTCAACACCGGCTACTACGAGCCCGAACTGGCGGGCTCGCGCACGTGGTCGGTGGAATATTCCGTGCCGCTCTACAAGCGCCCGCCCGAGCTGGTGGATGTGGACCTCGGCGCGTTCCGCGTCTCCTTGCGCGGCCAGCGCATCGCGGGCCGAGTGCAGGGCAAGAGCCTCGTGCCCTATTACGACCGCGGCCAGATCGAGGACGGCGCGCTGAAGAACCGCGGCCTCGAACTCGCATGGGTCAAGGACCCCTATGAGGCGTTCTTCCTCCATATCCAGGGCTCGGGCCGGATCAAGCTGCCGGACGGCTCGGTGATGCGGGTGGGCTATGACGGGCAGAACGGCCACGCCTACGTGGGGCTGGGCCGCCGCCTGCTCGACATGGGGCTCCTGCCGCCGGGTCAGGCCACCATGCAGGGCATCATCGCCTGGGCGCGGGCCAACCCGGACAAGGCGCGGGACGTGATGCGCGAGAACCGCTCTTTCATCTTCTTCCGCGAGCTGACGGGCGACGGCCCGCTCGGCGCGATGGGCGTTGCGTTGACGCCGGAAACCTCCGTCGCGAGCGACCCGCGCTTCATCCCGCTGGGTGCGCCCTTGTGGCTGCAATCCGCCTACCCCAACCCGCAGAACCGCCAGCAGCAGCTGCCCATCGCCAAGATGATGGTGGCGCAGGATACGGGCGGGGCCATCAAGGGCGCGAACCGGCTGGACCTGTTCTGGGGCGCAGGCGAGCGCGCTGCGCTCATCGCCGGCGGGCTGTCGTGGCGCGGCATCACCACGCTCCTGCTGCCCAAACAGGCGGTTGAGCGGCTGCTCTCGACGCCTCCTGTCGCCAGTCCCACCTCATGACCCGCCGCCTGCGCCCGGATGAGAAGGCGGCGTGGGAGGCCATGGCGGCGCAGGTCGGCAAAAAGGAAAAGCCCTCACGCAAGCCCCGCGAGCTGCGCCCCGAAGAGGCGGCCCTGTGGGAGCAGATCGCCGCCTCCGTGCGCCCGCTCGGCAACCGGCCGGCCGCGCCCGCCCTGCCGCGCGTCAAGCCGCCCGAGGGGCCGCGCGCCGAACCGGTCCTGCCCGCCGTCGCCCACCATCTGGCCGGAATTTCCGTCACCGACGCCACGCTGGATGCGGTGTGGGACCGCAAGATCCGCACCGGCGAGGTGCTGCCCGACCTTGTGATCGACCTGCACGGCTACACCCGCGAGGCCGCCTACAACCTTCTGGAACGCCGCATCCGCCAGGCGCACGAGCGTCGTGCCCGCGTCGTGCTCATCGTCACCGGCAAGGGCCGCTCGACGACGCCATGGCCCGAGACCCCGCGCGGCATCCTCAAGGAAGAACTGCCCCGCTGGCTCGACCAGCCCGGCCTTCGCCCCTACATCTCCGCCCTGCGCCCCGCCCACCAGCGCCACGGCGGCATGGGCGCGTTCTACGCCATCCTCCGCCGCACGCGGGGCGAGTGAGCAAGCCAGGTTTTTGGTTTTTAGGTTTTTTGCGGGAGGTCTAAACCCCCGCGCCCCATTCGTTTTATCGGAACGTGCGCGGGTTCACCGTCGTGCGAACGGGCCTTGAGCGCTGAATTTGGGAATTAAGGGCCGCACCAGGCGGCTACCGCAGCGCCCCCGCTTCACCCTTCACAACGATCTGAATGATTTTTAAGGAGCACTTTCGCCAGCCGTCCCGAAGGGCTTGGCGGCCAGTGCGGGGCTCGGCCCGTTCAAACAAAGGGGGCGACGGGGGGCGCAAGCCCCTCCCGCAACTCCTCTACTCTCCGCAAGGAGTTCGCTCCCTCAGCCGATGGCCTGCTTTCCCGGCAGGCACTTCAGCTCCACCTTGTCCACCGCAACCGTGCAGTTCCGCCCGGCGGCCTTGGCGGCGTAGAGGCGGCGGTCCGCCTTTCGCATCAGGGCCTGGAGGCTCTCGCTGCCCTCGCGCTCGGCGATGCCGAAGCTGGCCGTCACCGTTCTTGCCCCGCCGAGGGGGGGGAAGCGCCACCCCTCCAGCCGCTGGCGCACGCGCTCGCACAGCTCAAAGGCCCCGGCCCGCGCGGTGCCCGGCAGCAGCACGAGAAACTCCTCGCCGCCGGTCCGCCCGATGATGTCGGTGCCGCGGGCCGTATCCCGTAGGAGCGCGCCGAAGGTCCGCAGCACCTCGTCGCCCGCCTCATGGCCGAAGGTGTCATTGATGCTTTTGAAATGGTCGAGGTCGCAGGCCACCAGCGTCATGGGCGCGCTGCGGCCGTGCCGCAGGGCAGCGCCCGCCTTGTCCAGAAAGCCGCGCCGGTTGAAGACGCCGGTCAAGGGGTCCGTGTCCCGCTCCCGGCGCAGGTCGTCCATCACGTCGGTGAGCGCCGCTGCCAGAATGGTGAAGCCAAGGCCCGATCCGAAGATGGCCAGCGAGAACTGGAGCACCTGCCAGAAGGGAGAGCTGGCGAACTCCTGCACGCTGGTGAAGGTACGCAGCCCCAAGGTGAGCACCGTGCGCGGGAAGAACTGCGCGGCAAAGATCAGCATGAACCAGAACAGGGCGCGGTCGACCCTGCGTCCGCGCGCCAGCGGGCGCAGCTTCAGCGCCGTCATCAGCAGGATCGCGCCATAGCCGAAGTTCTGCAGATAGATGCGCGCCAGCAGGTTCGGCCACACATAGGCGAAGCACCCGAGCAGCCCGACCATGCCCACCAGGACGCCGGCGAACACGCCCCTCCCCAGCCGTTTGCCGGAGCGCGTCAGCACGCCCTCGGCGGTCAGCAGCACGGCCAGCGTATGGAAGAGGCCCGAGAACAGGGAATTGGGGCCGGTGCCGGGCGGCAACCCGAACACCTGCGACAGGCTGCCGATACAAAAACACAGGCAAGCGCCGGCCAGCAGCAGCAGGTAATGGCGCTTGCGCTCGATCGACCATGCCCACAGGAACGCCAGCCCGAAAACGGTCAGCACCCCCGGCGCAATGATGGCGGCTGATAAGGTGGGCATGGGGGTTACTGCTTCGGTCAATTCGGGGTCGTCGCTCTGCTGGGGATAGCGGCATCGTTTCCGCTCATGCCGGGATCATTTCTCCGTTGGGCACGCGCGGCGCTGTGCGAACGCAGGATCCGGGCGAGCAATAATCTTGCCTCGCTGTGCTCGCGCTACACGCGTGCCGCGCTGATGGCAAGAATGAGGGGCCCCTGTTCGTCGCATCCCGCCCGGAAGAGCCGGGTTTTATCCAGAACGGCTATTCTGGCAGCCGATAAACGAACCGGCACTTGTTCATCGCCAGGCTGCCGGTGGTCGGGTTCATGTTTCCCTCGATACGGAAGAGGGTCTCTCCCGCCGATTTGACAGCCGCCACAAGCGCCGCGTGGGCCGGGCCATCATTAGCATGCGCGGCGGGCAGAATGACGGTGGTCCGCCCGACAAGCGACCGTATGGCGATGCCCGAGGCTTCGGCGTCCCCGCCCTTCTCCACCAGCTGGCCGGTCACGGCGAACGGGCCGCCCACCGGCTCGCCCTTGGCCTCCGGCGCGGGCGGCAGGGCCGTTACCAGCACGGGCACCTGTGGCAGGTCCAGCTCGGCTGGCCGGCGGTCCTCCGGCAGCACCTCGTTGAGCGCGGCCAGGCGCTCCAGGTAGACGCGGCGCAGGCAGTCCTCGTTGTCGCCGCAGGGCTTGCGGACCTCGGCCTCCCAGCGCGCCTCGTCTTCCGACAGGCAGATCGCGCCATCGCTCAGCGCCGCCTTGGCCGCGCCGAGGGAAACCTGAAGCTGGCGGTCCAGCTCCGGCAGGGTCTTGCCATGACAGACGGCCGACGCCACCGGGCCCGTGGCCGCCTCGCAGTCAACCGTGCCGGTCCGCGCCGGGACCGCGAGGGTGAACAGCGCAAGGCAGCCCAGCAGTGCGGAAACCAGAAATCCCAAAGCCCTGTCCATCATCCTGCTTCCCCTTGCCTGCTCCACCTAAAAACCACGCTTCACCCAACCGCCGCCCCAAATACAAAAGGGCGAGCCCCGAATGGCCGAGGCTCGCCCCTTGTCTCATAGGCGTCTGGCAATGTCAATAGGTTTTTAACTATTGCCGATGTTTTACACCTGCCAAGGCCCTTATAGAATGAACCGGCTGAGGTCGGTGTTCTTGGCGAGGCCTTGGAGTTGCCCTTCCACATAGCCGCCGTTGATGGCGATGGTCTCGCCCGGCTTCTCGGTGGCGTCGAAGCTGATTTCCTCCAAGAGGCGCTCCATCACCGTTTGCAGGCGGCGGGCGCCGATGTTCTCCACCGTCTCGTTCACCTCGAAGGCGATGCGGGCGATGGCATCGATGCCGTCTTCCGTGAAGTCGAGCGTCACCTGTTCGGTCGCCAGCAGCTCGCGGTACTGGCGGATGAGCGAGTTGGTGGGCTCGGTCAGGATGCGGCGGAAGTCATCCTTGGTCAGCCCCTTCAACTCCACGCGGATCGGCAGGCGGCCCTGAAGTTCGGGCAGCAGGTCCGAGGGCTTGGCCACGTGGAACGCGCCGCTGGCGATGAACAGGATGTGGTCCGTCTTCACCGGGCCGTACTTGGTGGCGATGGTGGTGCCCTCGATCAGCGGCAGGAGGTCGCGCTGCACGCCCTCGCGGGAGACGGAACCGCCCTGCACGTTGGAGACGGCGATCTTGTCCACCTCATCGAGGAAGACGATGCCGTTCTGCTCCGTGGCGCGGATGGCCTCGCGGGTGATCTCCTCCTGGTCCAGCCGCTTGTCCGATTCCTCGGCCACCAGCACGTCCCAGGCCTGGTCGACGGTCATCTTGCGCCGCTTGGTGCGCGGCCCCAGCGCCTTGCCCAGCATGTCGCCGATGTTGATCATGCCAACGGATGCCCCTGGCATACCGGGAATATCGAAGGAAGGCATGCCGGCGCCGGTGTCCTGCACCTCCAGCTCCACTTCCTTGTCGCCCAGCTGGCCGTTGCGGCCCATCTCGCGGAAGCGCTCGCGCGTGGCGCTGGAGGCATCCTTGCCGACGAGCGCATCGAGCAGCCGCTCCTCGGCGGCCTTCTCGGCGGCCTCGCGCACGCCCGCGCGGCGGTTTTCCTTCACGAGGCGAATGGCCTCTTCCACCAGATCGCGGATGATGGAATCCACGTCCCGGCCCACATAGCCCACTTCCGTGAACTTGGTGGCCTCGATCTTGAGGAACGGCGCATTGGCAAGCTTGGCGAGGCGGCGGCTGATCTCGGTCTTGCCGCACCCCGTCGGCCCGATCATCAGGATGTTCTTAGGGCTCACCTCGTCGCGCAGCTCGGGGGAGAGCTGCTGCCGCCGCCAGCGGTTGCGAAGCGCGATGGCCACGGCCTTCTTCGCTTCCCTCTGGCCGATGATGTAGCGGTCCAGCTCGGCCACGATCTGCTTCGGCGTCAGCTCGGCCATGGCGCGGGCCTCCGCGCTGCTACCGGCTACCGGACCATTGCCGCCGGAGCCGTTGCCGCCGGATTGGGCGGAATTCTGGGACTCGTACATGGATTTTAACCTTCAATCTTTTCAATGGTCAGGTTGTTGTTGGTGTAGACGCAGATGTCCGCCGCGATGGCCATGGCCTTGCGGGCGACGGCTTCGGGGTCCATGTCCAGGTCCACAAGCGCGCGGGCAGCGGCGAGCGCATAGTTGCCGCCCGAGCCGATGCCGATGACGTTGTCCGTCGGCTCCAGCACGTCGCCGGTGCCGGTGATGACGAGGCTCACGTTCTTGTCCGCCACGGCCATCATCGCCTCCAGCCGGCGCAGGTAGCGGTCGGTGCGCCAGTCCTTGGCCAGTTCAACGGCGGCGCGGGTCAGCTGGCCGGGGAAGCGCTCCAGCTTCTGCTCCAGCCGCTCGAACAGGGTGAAGGCGTCGGCCGTTGCGCCGGCAAAGCCCGCGATCACCGAGCCGTCGCCGATGCGGCGCACCTTGCGGGCGTTGTTCTTGATGACCGTCTGGCCGAGCGAGACCTGCCCGTCGCCGGCAATCACCACCGTGTTTCCCTTCCGCACGGCGAGGATGGTGGTGCCGTGCCACTGCGAGGCATCGAACGGGCTGGGCTGCTGAGACAAAGGGGAACTCCTTTAAAGTTACGGGAAGAAAGACCGGATGAGAAATCCACAGGCCCGATATGGGGACGGGCGCGGTGCCTGAAAAGGGCTTTGCCGAAGAGGCTGCGGCACTGGGAGTTTGCCAAAAGAATTGGCGGATCGCGCCGGAGCCGCTATAGCCGCCCTTCTAAGGAGCACGGCCATGCGGACAGCAACTCTCGAGCGCAAGACCAAGGAAACCGAGATCAAGGTAACGGTGAACCTCGACGGCACCGGCACCTACCGGGTCTCCACCGGCATCGGCTTCCTCGACCACATGCTGGAGCAGCTCTCCCGCCACTCGCTCATCGACCTTGAGGTGGAAGCCAAGGGCGACCTGCACATTGATTTCCACCACACCACGGAAGACACCGGCATCGCCATCGGCCAGGCGTTCGCGCAGGCGCTGGGCGACATGAAGGGCATCACCCGCTATGGCGATGCGCTCATCCCCATGGATGAGACGCTGACCCGCGTGGCGCTGGACATCTCCGCCCGCCCCTACCTCATCTGGAAGGTGGCGTTCACCCGCGACAAGCTGGGCGATTTCGATACCGAGCTGTTCAAGGAGTGGTTCCAGGCGTTCGCGCAAGGCGCGGGCATCACGCTGCACGTCGAGAACCTCTACGGCACGAACAACCACCACATCATCGAATCCTGCTACAAGGCTTTGGCGCGGGCGCTTCGCACTGCCCTTGCCATCGACCCGCGCAAGGCCGACAGCGTTCCCTCCACCAAGGGCACGCTGGGCGGCACCCTCTAAGCCACAAGCAGGAGAAACGGGCGCGTGGCCGAAACCCTCGTTCTCATCGATTACGGCTCGGGCAACCTGCGCTCCGCCGCCAAGGCGTTCGAGCGGGCGGCCGCCGACCTTGGGCTGGACACGCAGGTGAAGGTCTCCGGCGCGCCGGAAGACATCTCAAGCGCGGACCGCCTCGTGCTGCCCGGCGTTGGGGCCTATGGCCAGTGCTCGCGGGCGTTGCGCTCCATTCCCGGCCTCGAAGACGCGCTGGTGGAAACCGTTCAGGCGAAGGCCCGCCCGTTTCTCGGTATCTGCGTTGGGATGCAGCTGCTCGCCACACGCGGGCTGGAGCACGGCGAACACGCAGGGCTGGGCTGGATTCCGGGCGAGGTGGTGCCGCTTGAACCCGCCGACCCGCAGCTGAAGATCCCCCACATGGGCTGGAACACCGTGAGCCTGACCGAGGGCGGCGCAGCGCACCCGGTGTTCTCCCGGCTTCCCGACAACGGCTTTGCCTACTTCGTCCACAGCTATCACTTCCGCGCCGCAAGCGAGCCTCACGTGCTCGGCCGCACCGACTACGGCGGGCCCGTGACGGCGCTGGTGGGGCGGGACACCATGATCGGAACCCAGTTCCACCCTGAAAAGAGCCAAGGCTACGGCCTTGCCCTGCTGCGCGCCTTTCTGGAGTGGCGTCCATGACCTGCACCCCTTTCCGCATCTTCCCCGCCATCGACCTCAAGGGCGGTCAAGTCGTCCGCCTGCGCGAGGGGCTGATGGATCAGGCGACCGTCTTCGCCAATGACCCCACCGCCCCCGCCGCCGACTTTGCGAAAGCCGGGGCCGAGTGGCTGCACATCGTGGACCTCGACGGCGCGTTCGCGGGCCACGCGGTCAATGCAAAGGCCGTTGAGGCTATCTTACGCACCTTCCCCGGCAAGACCCAGGTCGGCGGCGGCATCCGCGATATGGAAGGCATCGAGCGCTGGCTGGGGCTGGGCGTCGAGCGCGTCATCATCGGCACGGCGGCGCTCAAGAACCCGGAGCTGGTGAAGGCCGCCGCGAAGCAATACCCGAACCGGATCGTCGTCGCGGTGGATGCGAAGGACGGCATGGTGGCGACGGACGGCTGGGCCGCCGTGTCGGATGTTTCCATCGTCGAGCTGGCCAAGCGCTTCGAGGATGCGGGCGTCGCTGCCGTGCTGTTCACCGACGTGGGCCGGGATGGCCTGCTCAAGGGCGTGAACCTGGAGGCGACCGTCCAGCTTGCGGAGGCGACCAGCCTTCCCGTCATCGCCTCGGGCGGCGTTGCAGGCATTGAAGACATCGAGGCGCTGGTGAAGGCCGCCGCCACGGTGCGCGGCACGCTGGAGGGCGTCATCACCGGCCGGGCGATCTACGACGGCCGCCTCGTGCTGGAAGACGCCCTGCAACTGGCGAGAGCGGCATAGGCCATGCTGACCAAGCGCATCATCCCCTGCCTCGACGTGAAGGACGGCCGCGTCGTCAAGGGCGTGCAGTTCGTCGATCTCATCGACGCAGGCGATCCGGTCGAGCAGGCCAAGGTCTACGACGCGGCTGGCGCGGATGAACTCTGCTTCCTCGACATCACCGCCTCCTCCGAGAACCGGGGCATCCTCCTCGATGTGGTCGCCCGCACGGCGGAGGCGTGCTTCATGCCGCTGACCGTCGGCGGCGGCGTCCGCACGGCGGAAGACGTGCGCCGCCTGCTGCTGGCAGGGGCTGACAAGGTTTCGCTCAACACCGCCGCCGTCAACCGGCCGGAGGTGGTTCGGGAGCTGGCCGAGCAGTTCGGCAGCCAGTGCATCGTGGTGGCCGTGGACGCCAAGCGCGTCGGCGACCACTGGGAGATTTTCACCCACGGCGGCCGCCGGGAGACCGGCATCGATGCGGTCGCCTTCGCCAAACAGGTCGCCTCGCTGGGTGCGGGCGAGATCCTGCTGACCTCCATGGACAAGGACGGCACCAAGAGCGGGTTCGACAACGCGCTCGTGCGCGCCGTCTCCAGCGCCGTGCCGGTGCCGGTCATCGCCTCGGGCGGGGTCGGCACGCTGGAGCATCTGGCCGAAGGCGTGATCGAGGGCGGGGCGAATGCCGTGCTTGCCGCCTCCATCTTCCACTTTGGCACCTACACCATTGCCGAAGCCAAGGCGCACATGGCCTCCCGCGGCATTCCGGTCCGCCTGTAGACCGATCTGGAGCCCACATGACGAATACGCCCGACTTCCTCGCCGAGCTTTACGCCACCGCCATTGCCCGCAAGGGGGCGGACCCCGAGAGCAGCTATGTGGCGAAGCTCTACGCCAAGGGCCGGGCCAAGATCGCGCAGAAGGTGGGCGAGGAAGGGCTGGAGACAGCCTTGGCGGCCGTGAGCGAGGACCGCGCGGCGGTCGTCGCCGAATCCGCCGACCTGCTGTTTCACCTTGCCGTGCTGTGGGCCGAGTGCGGCATCGACCCCGCCGACGTGGCGGCTGAGCTGGCGCGGCGCAAGGGCACATCGGGACTTGTCGAGAAAGCCAACCGGAAGGAGTGAGGCACATGGCCGTTGATGCGCGTTCGACCTACGACACCAACAACATCTTCGCCCGCATCCTGCGCGGCGAGATTCCGTGCAAGAAGGTCTATGAGGACGAGTTCGCCCTCGCCTTCCACGACATCAACCCGCAGGCGCCCACCCACGTGCTCGTCATTCCGAAGGGCGAGTACGTCTCCATGGTAGACTTCACCGCCAACGCCCCCGAGTCCCTGATCGCTGGCTTCTTCAAGGCGGTCGGCAAGGTGGCCGATGAGCTGGGCCTTGTGGACGGCGGCTACCGCATCCTCGCCAACGCCGGGGTGAACGCCCATCAGGAGGTGCCGCACCTGCATGTTCATATTTTTGCAGGCGCTCCCCTCGGGCCGATGCTCGCCCGCAAGGCCGGCTGACGCATGGTCTAAGCCGAAACGATTGCGCGGAAGGGCGCCTTTTCGGCCCCTCCCGCCAGCCATTGAAATTTTATGTCTTTACGACGTCGCTGGCCTCGCTAGCTTGGGACGCGCGAAAACTTACAAGCAATAAAACCCCGGATGCGGGGAGGAGACGGAAAACATGAACTGGCGGGTAAAGCCGCTCGAGCAGATCATCGAGGGGGCAGGCCGCAAAAGCCTGCATCGATCGCTCGGCGCATTCCAGCTTACCATGCTCGGCATCGGCGCCATCATCGGCACCGGCATCTTCGTGCTGACGGCCGTCGGCGCGGAACGTGCCGGACCGGGCCTGATGCTTTCATTCATCATCGCGGCCACCGTGTGCGGCTTTGCCGCCCTGGCCTACGCCGAACTGGCGGCCATGGTGCCGGTGGCCGGCAGTGCCTACACCTACTCCTACGCCGTGCTGGGCGAAGTCGTCGCCTGGCTTGTCGGCTGGTGCCTTATCCTTGAGTATGCCGTGGCGGCCTCCGCCGTGGCGGTGGGCTGGTCCGGCTATGCCGTGGGATTCCTTGAATCCGTTGGGATG
This sequence comes from Pedomonas mirosovicensis, assembly GCF_022569295.1. Classification (NCBI taxonomy): domain Bacteria; kingdom Pseudomonadati; phylum Pseudomonadota; class Alphaproteobacteria; order Sphingomonadales; family Pedomonadaceae; genus Pedomonas; species Pedomonas mirosovicensis. Next base: position 370,048 of record NZ_JAKFIA010000001.1, read on the forward strand.
CCGCTGCCGCACGCCCTTACGGTCGGCCCGCACGCCGGGGGCATCATCAACCTGCCCGCCGTGTTCATTACGGTCGTGGTCAGCGCGCTCCTGATCGTCGGCACGCGCGAAAGCGCCACCGTCAACGCCATTCTGGTGGCGATCAAGATTGTCGCGCTGGTGCTCTTCATCGGCCTCGCCGGCCCGCACATCGAGCCCGCGCACTTCCAGCCGTTCATGCCGTTCGGCTTCTCGGGCGTCATGGGCGCGGCGGCCCTTATCTTCTTCGCGTACGTCGGCTTCGATGCCGTCTCCACCGCCGCCGAGGAAACCAAGGACCCCAACCGCAACGTGCCCATCGGCCTCATCGGCTCGCTGGTCATCTGCACCCTGTTCTACGTGCTGGTCACCGCCGGCGCCGTCGGCGCCCTGCCCTACACCCAGCTGATCGGCAACACCGAGCCGCTGGCCCATGTGATGCGCATGCTGGGCTATGACAGCGTCGCCCAGCTGATCGGCGTCGCCGCCATCGTCGCCATGCCGACCGTCATCCTGATGATGCTGTTCGGCCAGACCCGCATCTTCTTCGTGATGGCCCGCGACCGCATGCTGCCGGACGTCTTCGCCCAGGTGCACCCGCGCTTCAAGACGCCGCACGTCGTCACCATGCTGACCTGCGTGTTCGTGGCCGCCGTCGCCGGCTTCTTCCGCGTGGACGAAATCGCCGAGCTGTCCAACACCGGCACGCTGTTCGCCTTCATCTGCGTGTCCCTCGGCGTCATGGTGCTGCGCCGCACCCAGCCCGACCGGCACCGGCCGTTCCGCTGCCCGAGCGTGTGGTTCGTCGGCACCGCCTCGATCATCGGCTGCGCCTACCTGTTCATCAGCCTGCCGGGCCACACCATCGAGCGCTTCTTCGGCTGGGTCGCCATCGGCGTCGTGGTCTACGCCCTCTATGGCTACCGTCGCAGTCCGCTGCGCGAGGGAGCCTCGGCCAGCGAGGCCGCCTAAGCCTCAGCGCCGTAAGGCCTGACACGAGAAAGCCGGCGTGCGGGGAGGCACGCCGGCTTTTTCTTTGGTTCTTCCCCCTGCGCGGAGGCGCGCAAACTTCAGAGTCCCCCCAGCCCCCTTACCCCAGACGCGCCGCGACCATCGCCTTCAGGTCGGCCTCGGGCCGCGCGCCCACGTGGCTGATAACCTCGGCGGCGGCAAGGCAGCCCATGGCGCCGCAGTCGGCAAGGCTCCGGCCGGCGGTGAGGCCGTGGAGGAACCCGGCGGCGAACAGGTCGCCCGCGCCGGTGGTATCCACCACATGCACGCCCGCAATCACCTGCACCTCATGCCGCTCCGCACCCGCGAGCACCCATGCGCCCTTTTCGGAGCGGGTGATGGCGGTGATGGCGCAGTCCGTTGCTGCCTGTGCGGCGGCGGTGTGGGCGTCTCCGGTCTGGTAGAGGGATTTGATCTCCGCCTCGTTGGCGAAGAGGATGTCCACGTGATTGCGGACCAGCTCCAGAAACTCCGCCCGGTGCCGGTCCACGCAAAAGCTGTCGGACAGGGTGAAGGCCACCCGGTTGCCCGCCGCCTTGGCCATGCCGATGGCGTCCAGAATGGCCTGCTTGGCCTCCGGCGCATCCCACAGGTAGCCCTCGACGTAAATCACGTCGGCGCGCTCGATCTGCTCCCGGTTGAGATCGCTGGAATTGAGCCGGGTGGAGGCGCCCAGAAACGTGTTCATCGTGCGCTGGCCGTCCGGCGTGATGAAGATGAAGCAGCGCGCCGTCGCCAGCCCGTTGGTGGCGGGCGCGGTCTTGTACTCCACCCCTTGCGCCCGGATGTCGTGAGTGAACACCTCGCCCAGCTGGTCATCGCGCACCCGGCCGATGAAGCCGACGCGTGATCCCAGCGCCGCCAGCCCCGCCGCCGTGTTGGCCGCTGCGCCGCCGGAGATTTCCTTGGCCGGGCCCATCTGGCCGTAGATCTCCTCGGCCTCCTCCTCGCTGATGAGGCGCATGGAGCCCTTCACCATGCCCTTGTCATGAAGGAAGGTATCATCCGTCTTGGCCAGCACATCAACGATGGCATTGCCGATGGCAAGTACATGCAGGCGATCCGTCACGCTCGTCCTTTCTGGTTTTTCAACCGTTGCTTGCCCTTGAGTAATGGTACGGGGTCCACCGGGCAACTCTGGAGAGCTTGGGGCGCCAACAGGGCAGCAGGAGTTGACGGCGGCGGCCCGCTCCGCCACTCTCGCCGGCGATGCTTCGCGCCCTTGCCCTTTCCGTCGCCCAGCTTTCCGACCGGCGCTTCCTGCGGATTTTCCTCGCCGCCACCGGCCTCGCGCTGGTGCTGTTCGGCCTGCTGTGGTGGGGAATAGACTGGGGCCTTGCCGCCGTTTCCACCACCGGCTGGCCCGCCTGGCTCGCCCGCGCGTGGGGCTGGCTGGAAAATGCCCTGGCCATCCTCGGCCTGCTTGCCGCCCTCTGGTTCCTGTTTCCCGCCGTTGCCACCGGCATCATGGCCCTGTTTCTCGACAGCGTGGTCGATGCGGTGGAGGACCGCCACTACCCGGCGGACCGCGCCCCGCGCGACCCCAGCCTCGCCGAGAACGCGCTGCTCGGCCTCCGCTCGTTCCTGCGGCTGGTGGGCTACAACCTGCTCGCCCTGCCGCTCTACATCTTCCTGCTGTTCACGGGCCTGGGCCCGCTCATTCTGTTCCTTGCCATCAACAGCGCGCTGCTCGGGCGGGACATGATCGAGATGGTCACCGTCCGCCACCTTTCCCGCCACGAGCGGGAGGCCTTCCGCACCCGCCACGGCTGGCTCATCCTGCAGGTGGGTATCCTTACGACGCTTCTGTTCCTGGTGCCCATCGTCAACCTGTTCGCGCCGCTCATGGGAGCGGCCCTTGCCACCCATGCCTTCCACCGCACGCGCGGCGAGCGCCCTTAAAAGACCATGTTCAGGATTACCCCCATGCCGAGGCTCACCTGGCTTCCCCTCCTGCTGCTGGCCGCCGCTTGCTCGCCCATGGCGACCACCACCCGGCCCGCCACCGCGCCCGCGCCGGCCACCGCCCCGCAGAAGAAGGAACCGACCGCCTCCGCCCCGGCTACGACAGACGCCCCAAAACCTGAGCCCAAGCCCCGCGGCACCGAAGAGATTCTGGGCAAACCGGCCGAGGCCGTGCTCGCCCTTCTCGGCGCAGCCACCCTCGACCGCAGCGAAGGCACCGCCCGCCACCTCCAGTTCGGTGACGGCCCCTGCATCCTCGATGTCTACTTCTACCCCAAGACGGCGGGCACCCCGGCCGTCGCCACCTATGCGGAAGCCCGCATGGCCGATGGCCGCGACGCCGTGGCGGACGCCTGCGTCGATGCGCGCCTGCGCGAGCGAGCCACGTCCTGAGGGGCCTGAAAAGGTTGTTTTGTGAGATTTTTTGTAGGGGACTTGTCCCCTACAACCCCATTCGTTTTCCGGGCCGTGGTTCAGGTACCCGCACGGAAAGCGCGGCTCGATGAATTCTCAATCGAACATGTTTCCAGTACGCACCGGAAACGCGCTCGTAAAAACGAATGGGAGTGCAGAGGGTCCGCGACCCTCTGCAAAACTAACCCACCCACTCGCGGGCGACATCGGCATCCGTTTCGCCAGGCAGGCGGGCGGCGCGTTCCGCTTCGATCTCTGCCTCGTTCGCAAGCTGGCGGAAGGCCCACACTGCCGTTCCCCGCACCACCGGCTCGGGGTCGTCGAGCAGCGGGCGCACCCGCTTGAGAAGTGCCGGGTTGCCGCTGTTGCCTGCCGCGATGAGCGCGTTGCGGATGAAGCGGTTGCGGCCCACCCGTTTGATGGGGGAACCTGCGAACACCTGCCGAAATGAGGCGTCGTCCAGCTGCAGGAGGTCGGCAAGCGCGGGCGCGGTCAGTTCGGCGCGCGGGGCGAAGGCCAGCTCGTGCGAGGCTTGCGCGAACTTGTTCCACGGGCAGACGGCAAGGCAATCGTCGCAGCCGTAGATGCGGTTGCCGATGGCCTTGCGGAATTCGTGGGGGATCATCCCCTTGTTCTCGATCGTGAGGTAAGAGATGCAGCGCCGCGCATCCAGCTGGTAGGGCGTGGGGAAGGCCGCCGTGGGGCAGGCGTCCTGACAGGCCGAGCATCTGCCGCAGCGGTCCGCATGGGGGCTGTCGGGCGCAAGCTCGGCCGTGGTGTAGATCGCGCCCAGGAACAGCCAGTTGCCGTGTTCGCGGGAGACGAGGTTGGTGTGCTTGCCCTGCCAGCCCAAACCCGCTGCCCGCGCCAGCGGCTTTTCCATGACGGGCGCGGTGTCCACAAACACCTTCACGTCCGCCTGCGCGCCGCTTTTCCCGGTATGCTCCACGAACCAGCGGGCCAGTTGCTTCAGACGCCGCTTGATGAGGTCGTGGTAGTCGCTCCCTTGCGCGTAGACCGAGATCACCCCCACATCCGGGTGCTCCGCATGGCGCAGCGGGTCGAGCGCGGGGCCGTAGTTGGTGCCCAGCATGATGACGGAGCGCACCTCCGGCCACAGCCCCTGCGGGCTTTCGCGGTGGTGCAGCCGTTCCTCCATCCACAGCATGTCGCCGTGGCGGCCTTCGGCCACGAACGCGCGCAGCCGCTCGCCCGCCTCCGGGCAGGCGTTTGCGGGCGCAATGCCGATGGCATCAAAGCCGATGGCCTTCGCCTGCGCTTTCAGCGCGTCGGTTAGAAGTCGAGCTTCTCGTAGTAGCTCGGCGGCACGAGGCCGGGCATCCGCTCCCCGAGGAACGGACGGAAGCTCGGGCGGGACTTGATCGCCGAGTACCATTGCTTCGCCTGATCGTGCGTCTTCCAATCGATGCCGCCCAGATAATCTACCACGGAGATGTGTGCAGCAGCCGCCATGTCCGCAAGACTGAATGTGGCGCCGCCCAGCCACCGGCGATGGTCCAGCAGGTACTCGATATAATCAAGGTGAGTTTCGATTGCCTGGTGGGCCTGCCGCAGCAACGTGGTGTTGGGCGGCTGGTGGGTGACGAGCCGGTTGTACATCCGCTCCTGCAAGAGGATGACCCCCACCTCGGCGAAGAACTTCTGGTCGAACCAGGCCACCACCCGGCGCACCTCGGCCCGCTCCAGCGGCCCGGAGCCCAGCACCGGGCTCTCCCGCACCGTTTCCTCGAAATACTCAATAATCGCCGCTGAGTCGCACAGCACGCACTCGTTGTCCTTCCAGGCGACGACCGGCGTCTGCCCCGCCGGGTTCATCTGGAGGAAGGCGTCGCGCCCCTGCCACGGGTATTCATCCACCAGTTCGAAGCTCACGCCCTTCTCGGCCAGGGCCAGCCGAACCTTCCTGGAGAATGGACAAAGCGTATATTGGTAAATCCGCCACATAGGGCCGCCAACATAGCCGCCCGGTCCCGCAACGGGAAGGGCGCGTGATGCAGGTTGAGCGCCTGAACCGCCGAATTTTTTCGAACGAAGGTTGGAAGTTTTAATGCAAGGGTCGCGGACCCCTGCACCCTATTCGTTTTCAGGACCGCGCTGACCGTGCGTGCGCCAGAAACGCGGCCCGATAAGGAAAGGGGGATCGCCAAGGGGCCCCGCGACCCCCTTGGCAAAGAGCCCCTTACTCCGCCGGAACGCTGAGCGCCGTCTCGAGCGGCGTGTCGCTCAGCGGGTGAGCAATGCGGGAGACCATTTCCTTCGGGCACACCTGCCAGAAGCGGCCACGCTCTGCCTGCCAGTTGTGCAGCAGTTCCGCCGCCCAGCGGGAGCCGGTCTCGGCCACATGCTCCTCGATAAGCGCCTTCAGAACGCCTTCCCAGTGGGCGGAGGCGAGCCGCTGGTAGACCACCGATTCGTCGTTCACCCGCTCGTGGAAATTATCGAAGCGGTCGTAGACAAAGGCCATGCCGCCGGTCATGCCCGCCGCGAAGTTGTCGCCGACGCTCCCCAGGATCACCGCCGTGCCGCCGGTCATGTACTCGCAGCCGTTTGCGCCGCAGCCCTCGACCACCACCGTCGCGCCGGAGTTACGCACCGCGAAGCGTTCGCCCGCCTGGCCGGCGGCGAACAGCTTGCCGGAGGTCGCGCCGTAGAGCACGGTGTTGCCGATGATAGTGTTGTCCTGCGTGTCCAAGGGGCTCGAGACCATCGGCCGCACCACGATGGTCGCGCCCGAGAGGCCCTTGCCCACATAGTCGTTGGCATCGCCGAATACTTCCAGCTTCAGGCCCTGCACCGCGAACGCGCCGAGCGACTGGCCGCAGGTGCCGCGCAGGCGCACGGTGACGTGGCCCGGCTGCAGGCCGGTCATGCCGAACTTGCGGACGAGGTGGCTGGAGAAGCGCGTGCCAATGGCGCGCATGGTGTTCCGCACCGAGTAGGTGAGCTGCATCTTCTCACCCCGCGTGAACACCGCCTGGGCATCGGCCAGCATCTGGGCGTCCAGGCTGTCCGGCACCGGGTTGCGGTGGGTCGGGATGTTGAAGCGGCGCTTCTCCTGCGGGGCGTCCACCTTGGCGAGGATCGGGTTGAGGTCGAGGTCATCGAGGTGTTCCGCGCCGCGCGAGATCTGGCGCAAGAGCTCGGTGCGGCCCACCACCTCGTTCAGCGACTTGACGCCGAGGCGGGCGAGGATCTCGCGCACCTCTTCCGCGATGAAGGTGAAGAGGTTCACCACCTTCTCCGGCGTGCCCTCGAACTTCTTCCGCAGCGCCTCGTCCTGCACGCACACGCCCACCGGGCAGGTGTTGGAGTGGCACTGGCGCACCATGATGCAGCCCATGGCCACCAGCGACAGCGTGCCGATGCCGAACTCCTCAGCGCCCAGGATGGCGGCGATGACGATATCACGGCCGGTCTTGAGGCCGCCGTCGGTCCGCAGCTTCACCCGGTGGCGCAGACCGTTGAGGGTAAGCACCTGGTTGACCTCGCTGAGGCCCATCTCCCACGGCGTGCCTGCGTACTTGATCGAGGTCTGCGGGGAAGCGCCCGTGCCGCCCACGTGGCCGGAGACCAGAATGGCGTCCGCGTGCGCCTTGGCGACGCCCGCCGCCACGGTGCCGATGCCGGCCGAGGAGACCAGCTTCACGCACACCCGCGCATCGGGGTTGATCTGCTTCAGGTCGTAGATGAGCTGGGCCAGATCCTCGATCGAGTAGATGTCGTGGTGCGGCGGCGGCGAGATGAGGGTGACGCCCGGCGTCGAGTGGCGCAGGCGGGCGATCATCTCGGTCACCTTGAAGCCGGGCAGCTGGCCGCCCTCACCGGGCTTGGCGCCCTGCGCGACCTTGATCTCCACTTCCTCACAAGCGTTCAGGTATTCGGCGGTGACGCCGAAGCGGCCCGAGGCCACCTGCTTGATCGGCGAGTTGGCGTTGTCGCCGTTGCCGTAGGGCTTGTAGCGCACCGAATCCTCGCCGCCCTCGCCCGAGACAGACTTGGCGCCGATGCGGTTCATGGCGATGGTCAGCGTCTCGTGCGCCTCTGGGCTGAGAGCGCCCAGCGACATGCCCGGCGTGATGAAGCGCTTGCGGATTTCGGTGATGGATTCCACCTCCTCCAGCGGCAGCGCATCCTTCGCCCAGTTAAATTCAAGCAGATCACGAAGGCTTACCGGCGGCAGGTCGCGCATCCCGCGCGAGAACTGGAGGTAGGTCTGGTAGCTGTCCGTCGCCACCGCCGTTTGCAGCGTGTGGATGAGCTGGCCCTGGTAGGCGTGCAGCTCGCCCCCGGCGCGGTAGCGATAGAGGCCGCCCACGGGAAGGGTCACGACGTCCTCGTTGAACGCCTTCTCGTGCTTCTCCATCACGTTGCGGTAGATGGAGGTAAGGCCCATGCCCGAGATTTTAGTGGGCATGCCGGGGAAGAACTCGTTCACCAGCGCGCGGGAGAGGCCCACCGCCTCGAAGTTGTAGCCGCCCCGGTAGGACGAGATGACCGCGATGCCCATCTTGGCCATGATCTTGAGGAGGCCGTCGTTCACCGCCTTGCGGAAGCGGGCGACGCACTCGTCATAGGCCACGGTGCCGAACAGGCCGCGGGCGTGGCGGTCGGCGATCGCCTCCTGGGCGAGGTAGGCGTTGACCGTGGTCGACCCGACGCCGATCAGCACGGCGAAATAGTGGGTGTCGAGGCATTCGGCCGAGCGCACGTTGATGGAGGCGAAGGTCCGCAGGCCCTTGCGGACGAGGCTGGTGTGCACGCCCGCCGCCGCCAGGATCATCGGCAGCGCAGCGCGGTCCTTGGAGACGGCCTCATCGGTCAGGAACAGCTGGCTCTTGCCCGAGCGCACGGCGCGCTCCGCCTCGGCGCGGATGCGGGCGATGGCCTCCTTCAGCCCCTCGGGGCCGGAGCCCGCCGGGAAGGTGCAGTCGATCACCTGCGCGGCCTCGCCGAAGTGGTGAAGCAGCGCTTCCCACTCACCGTTGGTGATGACCGGGCTGTCCAGCACCATCACGTCCGGCTGGCGCGCGTCGCGGTCCAAAACGTTGGCGAAGTTGCCGAAGCGGGTCTTGAGGCTCATCACGCCGACTTCGCGCAAGCTATCGATCGGCGGGTTGGTGACCTGGCTGAAGTTCTGCCGGAAGAAGTGGCTGAGGCAGCGCGGATTGTCAGAGATGACGGCCAGCGGCGTGTCATCGCCCATGGAGCCGATGGCTTCCTTCGCGTCCTCCACCATCGGGTGCAGGATCAGCTCCAGGTCTTCCAGGGTGAGGCCGGAGGCCACCTGCCGCTGGCGCAAGCTGTCCCGGTCCAGCCGCGCCGGCTCGCCCTCGCCCTGGGGCAGGATGTCCGACATGGTGCGGAAGTCCTTCACCCACTCGGCATAGGGCTGCTCGTCCGCGATGCGGTCCTTGATGGCGCTGTCGTGGTAGAGCTTGCCCTCGTCCAGATCGACGGCGATCATCTTGCCCGGCCCGAGGCGGCCCTTCTCCTTCACGCTGGTCTCGGGCACGAGCACCATGCCCGCCTCCGAGCCGGCGATCAGCAGGCCATCGGTCGTCAGGGTGTAGCGCAGGGGCCGCAGCGCGTTGCGGTCGACACCGGCCACGACCCAGCGGCCGTCGGTCAGCGCCAGCGCGGCCGGGCCGTCCCACGGCTCCATCACCGAGTTGAAGAAGGCATACATGTCCTGATGGTTGGCGGGCATGGAGGCCTTGTTGGACCACGCCTCCGGCACCATCATCAGCTTGGCGGTGGGGGCATCGCGGCCGGCGCGCACGATGGCCTCGAACACCGCGTCGAACGCCGCCGTGTCGGACGCGCCCGAGGGGATCACCGGCTTGATGTCCTCCGAGTACTCACCGAAGGCGAGGCTCGCCATGCGGATCTCGTGGGACTTCATCCAGTTGGTGTTGCCGCGGATGGTGTTGATCTCGCCATTGTGGGCGACCATGCGGAACGGCTGGGCCAGCCACCACTGCGGGAAGGTGTTGGTCGAGTAGCGCTGGTGGTAGATGGCGAAGCGCGAGACGAACCGGTCATCCGTCAGGTCCGGATAGAAGACCGACAGCTCCTCCGCCAGGAACAGGCCCTTGTAGATGATCGACCGGCTCGACAGCGAGCAGATGTAGAAGCCCGAGATCTGCGCGGCGATGATCTTCTTCTCGATACGGCGGCGGATGAGGTACAGCTGGCGCTCGAAGGTCGCCTGGTCCTCGTCCTCCCGGTCGTTGTAGATGAGGATCTGCTCGATTTCCGGGCGGGACAGCGCCGCCTTCTGGCCGATGACGCTCGTATCGACCGGCACCTGACGCCAGCCGTAGATGCCGTAGCCGAAGTCGATGATCTCGGACTCGACGATCTGACGGCAGGTTTCCTGATCGCCCATGCTGGTGCGCGGCAGGAAGATCATGCCGACGGCGAACTGGCCGGGGCGCGGGGTGTGGCCGGTGTTCTCGATATGCTCCTCGAAGAAGCCGCGCGGCAGCTCCAGATGGATGCCCGCGCCGTCGCCGGTCTTGCCGTCGGCGTCCACCGCGCCGCGGTGCCAAACCGCCTTCAGCGCCTCGATGGCAGCCGTGACCACCCGGCGGGACGGCTTGCCGTCCACCGCGGCGACGAGGCCGACGCCGCAGCTGTCGTGCTCCTCGTCCTGGCGGTAGAGGCCTTCGCGCTCCAGCCGCTCACGCTCGGCTTCCATCCAGGCAACGATGTTGGTCTTCTCGGTCATGTGGCGCTCCTGTGCGCTCTGAAATCTGAACAGGTCTGCTGAAGAACGGGAGCTGGGGCTCAGGCTGCTTTCGCTTCCACCTGCGCCGCCAGATAGTCGTGCATGGCCCGCGCCGCGTCGCGGCCGTCGCGGATGCCCCACACGACGAGGCTCGCGCCGCGCACGATGTCGCCCGCGGCGAACACGCCGTCGAGGTTGGTCATCTGCGTCTGGTGGTTCACCCGCACCGTGCCCCAGCGGGTCACGCCCAGCTCCGGAGCATCAAACAGCACCGGCAGTTCTTCCGGCTCGAAGCCCAGCGCCTTGATGACCAGATCCGCCTCCATGCGGAACGCGGAGCCCGGCTCCGGCTCGGGCAGGCGGCGGCCGGTGGCATCGGGCGAGCCGAGGCGCATGCGGATCACCTGCACCGCCTCTACCTTGTCCTTGCCGTGGAAGGCTTCCGGCGCGGAGAGCCACACAAACTCGACGCCCTCTTCCTCCGCGTTCTTCACCTCGCGCATGGAGCCCGGCATGTTCTCCTTGTCGCGGCGATAGAGGCACTTCACCGACTTCGCGCCCTGGCGGATGGCGGTGCGGACGCAATCCATCGCCGTGTCGCCGCCGCCGATGACGACCACGTTCTTGCCCGCGGCATTGAGCGTGCCGTTCTCGAACGCGGGCACGGTGTCGCCCAGCGACAGGCGGTTGGAGGCGGTCAGGTACTCCAGCGCGGGCACGATGCCGGCAAGGCCGCTGCCGGGGGCCTTCAGGTCGCGCGCCTTGTAGACGCCGGTGGCGATCAGCACCGCGTCGTGGCGCTCGCGCAGCTGGGCGAGGGTTGCATCCTTGCCCACCTCGAAGCTGGTGTGGAAGATCACGCCGCCGTCGGCGAGGCGCTGGGTGCGGCGCTGCACCACGTCCTTCTCCAGCTTGAAGCCGGGGATGCCGTACATCAGGAGGCCGCCGGGGCGGTCGTGCCGGTCGTAGACATGCACCTCGTAGCCCTTCACGCGCAGCTGCTCGGCGGCGGTGAGGCCCGCCGGACCCGCGCCGATGATGGCGACGGACTGGGAGGAGCGATCCGCCACGGGCTGGAGCGGCTTCACCCAGCCCTCTTCCCACGCGGTGTCGGTGATGAACTTCTCCACCGAGCCGATGGTGACCGAGTTGAAGCCCTTCTCGATGACGCAGTTGCCCTCGCACAGCCGGTCCTGCGGGCAGATGCGGCCGCAGATCTCCGGCATGGACGAGGTGGCGGAGGAAACCTCATAGGCTTCCTCGAGGCGGCCCTCGGCGGTCAGCTTCAGCCAGTCGGGGATGTTGTTGTGCAGCGGGCAGTGCACCGAGCAGAAGGGCACGCCGCACTGGGAGCAGCGGCTGGCCTGCTCGGTCGCCTTCTCGGCGATGTAGCCGCCGTAAATCTCAAGGAAGTCGCCCCGCCGTTCCTCGGCGGACCGTTTGTCCGGATAAGCCTGATCCAGGCTGACGAATTGCAGCATCTTGGACTTGGCCATGGCGCGACTCCTGTTTCTCACAAGCAATAAAAGTTCACCCGGCACCCTCCGAGGGGTCGGGTCATTGCGTGCTTAATGGAAGGTCTGCCTCTGTTCTAGGGAAAAATAAGGGGTAAGTCAGCATTGCTGACCTAAAAAGCAATAAACTTATCCAAAAGCAACGAAGCGCCCGCGACAAACCGTTGCGAGCGCTTCTCATTCCTCCCTGATTAGTACCAAATCGGACCTATTGGCCCAAAAACAGCAGAATCAGGGCCAATCCGCCTATGATGATTCGGTACCAGGCGAAGGGCGCGAAGCCGTGCTTGCCGACGAACGCCACCAGCGTCTTCACCACGGCCAGCGCCGCAAGGAAGGCCATCAGGAAGCCGATGGCGATGTATGCGCCCTGGCTGAAATCGAGCACGTCCCACTGCTTGTAGAGGTCGTAAACCGTGGCGCCCGCCATGGTCGGCACGGCGAGGAAGAAGGAGTATTCCGCCGCCGCCTTGCGCTCGACGCCCATGAGCAGCGAGCCCATGATGGTCGCGCCCGAGCGGGAGACGCCGGGGATCATGGCGAGGCACTGGACGAGACCGATCCGCAGCGACAGGCCGGGCGAGAATTCCTCGACGCGATTGAAGCGCACCCGCTTCACCATGCGCTCGATGACGAGGATCGCCACGCCGCCGATCACCAGCGCCCAGGCCACGCCCCACGGATTGTTCAGCAGCGCCTTGATGTGCTTGTAGGCGACGACGCCGATGAGCATGGCGGGCAGGAAGCCCAGCAGCACCGCCGTGGTGAAGCGCAGCGCGTCCCGGTCGCGGCGGACGAGCCCTGTGGTCACGGAGACCAGCTTTTCCCGATAGGCGAAGCAGATGGCGAGAATCGCCCCCAGCTGAATGGCGATCTTGAAGGTGTCCCCGGCGTCCTCGAAGCCGAGGAAGTGCCCGCCTAGCACCAGATGGCCGGTGGAGGAGACGGGGATGAACTCGGTAAGCCCTTCAAGGAGACCCAGAATGACGACCTTAATCAGTTCTATGCCTTCCACGGAGCCTCCCGTTCGCAACAGCAGCGTTTGCGCCGTCTTAGACCACAACAGCTTGGCAGACAAACACGAGAAGCGCGCCATCCGGCGACCCGGGCAACCGCCCGGCCGAATGGCGCGCTTGGAAAAACGGCACGAAACGGGAGCCCCGTGCGGGGTCCCTCAGCCTCAGCGCGGCTGCGCCGTGTCGATGGGCTGGGAGAACCGGCCCTTGGGGCGGTAGCGCACCAGATAGCTCGGCGCGATTGCCTCCATCGGGGTCGGCGTGATGCCGAACGCTTCCAGCCCTTGCGCGCCGGGCGCGGTCACATTGTCCTTCTGCAGCATCATGAGCTGATCGGTGGTCAGCGGCGCATTGGGCAGCAGGCCCAGCAGCGATGCCTGAACCTTGGCGAGCGCATCGGGGATGTTCACCAGCTCTTTCTTGCACATGATCTCTTCGCGCACATAGGCCATGACCTCGCGCATGGTGAGCACGCTCGGCCCGCCCAACTCGAAGGTCTTGCCGGCGTAGCGCACCGGATCATGCAGCGATGCGACGATGGCCTCGGCCACGTCGCCCACGTAGACCGGCTGGAAGCGGGTCTTGCCGCAGATCACCGGCACGATGGGCAGCATCTTGATGAGCCCGGCAAAGCGGTTGAGGAAGCCATCCTCCGGGCCGAACATCACCGAGGGGCGCACGATGGTCGCCTTGGGGAAGGCCTCGCGCACCCGCGCCTCGCCGAGGCCCTTGGTGCGGGCATAGCCGGCCTGCGATTCGGGGTCCGCGCCGATGGCGGAGACATGCGCCAGCCCCAGGCAGCCGGCCTGCGCCGCGGCACGCGCCACGTTGGCCGCACCTTCAACATGGATCGCATCGAACTTCTGGTGCCCGGCTTCCGACAGGACGCCCACCAGGTTGATGACGGCGGTGGAGCCCTCCACGGCTTTTGCCACCGACTGGGGGTCACGCACGTCGGCGTAGACCAGTTGAATCTGTCCGATATGCCCCAGGGGCTTCAGAAACGCGGCCAGATAGGGTTTGCGAACCGCGACGCGCACCCGGTGCCCTTGGGCAGCCAGCCGCTGCACCACATGCCGGCCCAGAAAACCGGACCCGCCGAACACCGTGTACAGACCATAAGCCATGGATATTGCCTCCGGGAGAGACTGTGAAACGAGAGACTGCGAACTCGGGCACTTTTGCCCTATCGAATTTATGATGACAACGATGTTGACAACCTCTCCGGACCCCCTTAAACGCTCGCCTCGCACTTGAACGCATCAAGACTTTCTTAGCCCCGTGCCCAGGTGGCGGAATTGGTAGACGCACTAGCTTCAGGTGCTAGCGCCTTCACGGGCGTGGAGGTTCGAGTCCTCTCCTGGGCACCATCGCTTCTCACAGAAGAAGCGCTTCGCTGAGAAAGATTTCCCCGCCCGGCGGGCCCCGCTCAGGCAGCGATTTTCCAGCTAAAAAAGATTTCAGTAAGGCCCAAACCGGCAAGCAGCAGCGCTTTGCTGGTGCTTCGCCTTGCATCCGCCAAATCGACACGCGGCGTTGCAGCCGATTCGCACCGCCCGATGACGGGCGCGGCCCGATAAGAGCCGGGGTGCAGGGGTCCAGGCTGTGGTGACATTTTAATTATTTGAGCCAGAGCATGATGCTGACAAGCTTTACGAATCCGAGGAAGGTGGCGGCGAGCTTGTCGTAGCGGGTGGCGATGCGCCGCCATTGCTTGAGCTTGGCGAAGAAGCCCTCGATGCCCCATCGCTGTTTGTAGGCAAAGCGGTCATAGCCATGCTGGCATCTGCGGTGCCGGCGCGGCGGGATGACCGGACTGCCGCCCTGTTCGCGGACGAGGTCATAGACGCAGTCGGCATCATAGGCGCGGTCGCCCAGAACCAGCAGCGCGTGCAGGCCGTACAGCAGCTCGCAGGCCGGGGTCATGTCGCTCTGCTGACCCGGACCAAGGGCGAAGCGGACCGGCAGGCCCAGCGCGTCAACTACGGCATGGATCTTGGTCCCGAAACCGCTACAGGAGCGGCCAAGAGCCTGGGCTTGCGGTCCCCCCTTTTTTTGGCGCCCGCCCGCCGCCTGAGCTTGAGCGCGGACCACCGTGGCGTCGATCGCCAGCCACTCCATGTCCGGGTCCGAGGCCACCGCCTCGAAGATGCGATCAAATACGCCCTGCTCGATCCAGCGGTAATAGCGCCTCTTGACCGTCTGGTAGGGGCCAAAACGATCCTCCGGCAGATCGCGCCAGCGTGCCCCCGAGCGCGCCAGCCACAGCAGCGCATCGAAGAACCGCCGCCCGTCGCTGCGCGGACCGCGTTTGCCCTTGCGGCCGCCGGGCACAAACGCGCGCAGCCGCTCCCACTGATCGTCCCGAAGAACCTCGCCTTCCACACCAGCCTCCATCAGCCAGCCGTGAACCACGCCTCCCGAAACGCATCACCTCCTAAAATGTCACCGCAGCCCAAGACCCCTGCAAAAAACCCTTATCGAATCACACGACTCACTCCGCCTTGAAGTGCAGCACGCCGCCGCCGCTGGGAGCGAGCTTGAGCGTGAGCGGCGACCGGTCGCCCCCGCCCAGCTTGCGCCGGTCGATCTTCAGCGCGGTGGGCTTGTCGCCGTCCGTCCAGCTGGTGAGTGCGTAGCCGCCCTTGCCGAGGAAGGTCAGCGGCACCTCGACGGCGCGGCCCTCTTCGTTAGTCATCGCGCCGACGAACCAGTCCTTCCCCTTGCGGCGGGCGACGACGATGTACTGGCCGATCTCGCCGCCCAGCACGCGGATCTCATCCCAGGTGGTCGGCACAAGGGAGATGAAGTCCAGCCCCGGCTGGCCGCGCAGGTTGTCCGGGCTGTCGGCAACGATACCCATGGGGCTGTCGTAGACCACATACATGGCCAGCCCCTGCCCGCGCGTCGTCTGCACCATGGGCGGCGCGTTGCGGATGGTGAAGTCTTCGGGGCGCACGTTGAGGAAACCGCCCGGCGTATAGTCCATCGGCCCCAGCAGCATGCGGGTGTAGGCCAGCATCACGTTGTGGCCGGCGGTGATGCGGCGGGTCCACTTGTTGTATTCCGCGCCCAGCACGCCTTCCTGCGTCAGGTAGTGCGGGTAGGTGCGGATGAGCCCCGTCGGCTTGTAGGCGCCGTGCAGGTTCACCATCAGCTTATGCTTGGCCGTCTGGGTGAGCACCTTGTGATACCAGTCGACGATCTCCTGGTCCGAGCGGTCCATGAAGTCGACCTTGATGCCCTTGATGCCCAGTTTCTCGTAGAGCGTCAGCGCCTCTTCCATCTGGGCGTCGAGCGCCTGCCAGTTGAGCCACAGCCACAGGCCGACGCCCTTCTTACGGCCGTATTCCACCAGCATCGGCAGGTTGATCTCAGGGATGGTGCGGGTCACGTCCACGCCCGGCCGCACCGTGCCGCCGCCGCCCGCGCCGGCGTACCAGCCCTCGTCGATGAGCATGTATTCAAGGCCCGCCTCGGCGGCGAAATCGATGTAGGCCTTGATGGTCGCGTTGTTCATGCCGGCCTTGGGCACGCTGGCCAGCGTCGGGCCGTTCCACCAGTCCCACGCCGCCTTGCCCGGCTTCACCCAGGAGAAGTCGAGCGCCGGGTCGGGATCGGGGTTGAGGTTGGTGATGAGGGTCGATTCGATCAGCTTGCCTGGGGTGTCGCCCAGCATCACCACCCGCCACGGAGATTCGATATCGGAGCCGATGCGGGTGCGGACGGCCACCTTGCGGTCTTCCTGCCGGGGCGTTAGGCGCACCTGCGCGCCGAGGCCGCCGTCATCCCGTCCTTGCAGATACATGCCCGAGTAATTCTTCAGGTCGGCCTCGGTGAGGGCGAAGGTGGTCTGGCCCTCCTTGGTGCGGCACACCAGCGGCGGTTCATAGAGGTTGTGCGGCCGCAGGTGCGATGCCTGAACGGGATCGTATTCGCCCTCGTGCGCCGTGTCGTAGCGGCCAAGGTTCAGGCCCCAGCAGGAATAGTCCTTCGGGAAGTCGAACTCGGTCACTTCGCTGCGGATGTTCACCGCCTCCAGGCCCGGCTGCACCGGCAGGCGGTAGCGGAAGGCCGCGCCGTCATCATAGGCGCGGAAGACCAGCTGCAGCGTGCGGCCTGCTTCGCCTGTTTCCTTCAGGTCGACCACCAGCTCGTTGTAGTGGTCCCGCGCGGTGCTCACCTTGCCCGCCACCAGCGTATAGGTCTTGTCGGCCGAACGCCGCTTGGAGCCCGTTACCGCAAGGCCGGTGGCAAGCCGCCCGCCCTTGTCGAGGTTCAGCCCCAGGGGCGAGGGGGCGATGATCGGATGGCCGTTGAACGATACGGCGTAGGTGGGCTGCTGCTCCGCGTTGGCATCCAGCACAATTTCCACGCGACCGTCGGGCGAGGCGAGCTTCAGCGCCTCCGCTTGCGCCGCAAACGGCAGGCCAGCCGCCGCAAGAATAAGAAAAGCTCCAAGCTTCCGCTGTCCCAGCGCGGTTGCGACACGCATTCATCACTCCCCGACTTACAAATAAAATGTCACGTCGGGTGTAATGACTTTACCTTAAATTGCAAACCCTCCCTCGGGCAGGGCGTCAGAAGGGGCCTGCCTTCAGGACATGGGATTGGGCGGCGCGGCCGGTTCGCCCGGCAGGGGGATGAACTCCTGGTTGTCCAGGTCGGGCAGTTTCATGCGGCCCGCGCGCCAGTCAGCCTTGGCCTGCTCGATGCGCTCCCTGGACGAGGAGACGAAATTCCACTCGATATAGCGCGGGCCGATCGGCTCGCCCGCCAGCAGCATGATGATGGCCGGTTCCGCAGCCGCAAGCGTCACCGGCTGGCGCGGGGTGAACACCAGCATCTGGCCCGCGCCATAGCGGCGGCCATCCACCTCGACGCTGCCCGAGGCAATGTAGGCCGCCCGCTCGGCATAGTCGTCCGGCACGGCGGCGCGCGCGCCCGCGTCCATGACCAGATGCACATAGGCCATGGGCGAGAAGGTGCTCACCCCCGCCTTAAGGCCAAAGGCCTCGCCCGCCACCACCCGGCCCCACACGCCGTCCTCCTGCCACACCGGCAGGTCCGCGCCGCCCACATGCTCGAAGCCGGGTTCGGTTTCTTCATGCGCTTCGGGCAGCGCCACCCAGGCCTGGATGCCATCCATGGGTCCGCCCTCGCGCCGGGCCCTCTCGAAGCGCTCGCTGTGGGTGATGCCGCGTCCGGCGGTCATCCAGTTCACCTCACCGGGGCGGATGGGCTGCTCCGTCCCCAGGCTGTCGCGGTGCATGATCTCGCCCTCGAACAGGTAGGTGATGGTGGACAGCCCGATGTGCGGGTGCGGCCGCACGTCGACGCTGCGGGGCAGCCCTGCCGGAAACTCCACCGGCCCCATGCGGTCGAAGAAGATGAACGGCCCCACCATGCGCCGCTTCGCATAGGGCAGCACCCGCCCTACCTCGAAGCCGCCCAGGTCCCGGCACCGCTGTTCGATCGCCAGCTCGATCATATGAGGTCTCCTCTCCTCGCCGCATGTGGCGACAACGCATTGCGCCGCGCCATGGTGGCCTGTCTCGCGCCGCGCGGCAATGCCGTGCTTGCCCCGGTCCGGGGAACCGGCGCGTCCGGCAATGCGCTTCCCTCCGCGGGCAGGCGGAACTACCTTCTCATCGGTTCCCAAACGCAGCTTCGAACTTCAGGGAGGTCAGCATGATCCGCAAGGCACGCGCCGTCTGGCGCGGTACGGGCAAGGAGGGCACCGGCGCGCTTACCACGGACTCAGGGGTCCTGAACGGCACCGCCTACTCCTTCCGCACCCGCTTTGAGAATGGCGAAGGCACCAACCCGGAGGAGCTGATCGCAGCTGCCCATGCCGGCTGCTTCACCATGGCCCTCGCCTTCCAGCTTCAGAACGCGGGCGTCACGCCCACTGAACTGACCACCGAAGCGGCGGTAACGCTGGAGAAGGAGGGAGAAGGCTTCAAGGTCAGCCGCTCGGCCCTCACGCTGACCGCCGACGTGCCGGGCATCGAGCGCGCACAGTTCGACGAGCTGGCGAACAAGGCCAAGGCGGGCTGCCCCATCTCCAAGCTGCTGAACGCCGAGATCACGCTCGACGCCACGCTTAAGTAGCCTGCGCCTCTTCCGGCCGTTCGGCCCAGGGAGCGGAGGCGAAGCGGCGGGCGAGGAAGTCGATGAGCACGGACACCCGGGCCGGGCGCAGCCCACCCGGGGGCGTGACGATGTAGAGGCTGATGGGCGGCAGCGACCAGTCGGGCAGCACCACCTCCATCTTGCCCTCGTGCAGCTCGCGCCACATCAGGAACTCCGGCAGCACGGCCAGCCCCAGCCCGGCGCAGAGCGCCGGCAGCATGGCATCGGCGTTGTTGATCCGCAGCGGGCCCGACAGGCTGACGCTGTATTCCCCCTCCCTTGGATGGTGGAAGTGCCAGACATAGGGTGTGGACAGATAAGTATAGATGAGCGCCCGGTGCGATTGCAGGTCGCGCGGATGCTGGGGCCGGCCGTGCTGGTCGAAGTAGGCGGGCGATGCCGCCACCATGCGCCGCACCGCGCACAGGCGTCGTACCCTGAGGGATGAGTCCGGCAGCGCCGCGATCCGCAGACCAAGATCAAACCCACCGCCCACCAGATCGACCGTCTGGTCGCTGAGGTGCAGGTCTATCTCCACATCCGGATAGGTTTTCAGAAATTCCGGCAGCAGCGGCGCCAGATGCTGCACGCCGAAGGTCATGGGCGCAGCCATGCGAACCAGCCCGCGCGGCGTGGCGGACTGCATCATGGCCTCGGCTTCCGCCGCCTCGCCCTCCGCCAGGATCTGCGCCGCGCGCGGCAGGGCGGCCCGGCCGCTCTCGCTCAGCGACAGCCGCCGCGAGGTGCGGTGGAACAGGCTGGCGCCCAGCCGCTCCTCCAGCCGCGATACCGCCTTGGAAACGGTGGGCTTGGACAGCCCCAGGTCAAGGGCGGCGCGGGCAAAGGAGCCGGTTTCCGCCACCTTGGCGAAGATGGCCCAGGCTTCGAAGTCAGGCAGGCGCGACATGCGAAAATCCGGAAATGCCAAAATGCAGAAACGCAAAAATTTGGAAACGATGGTTTTCAACCATTTCTATTTTGAAATCCGTTCTGCCCCTTATCTTGCACTCAAGCAAGCCCTTCAGCGACAGAGGAGCTGAAATCATGATCGACATTCGCCCATTCAGCAGCCTCGGCCACGCCAACCATGGCTGGCTCGATGCCCGGCATCACTTCTCGTTCTCCCGCTACTTCGATCCGGCCCGCATGGGCTGGGGCAAGCTCCGGGTCTGGAATGATGATGCCATCGCGGCCAACTCGGGCTTTCCACCCCATCCGCACGCCGACATGGAAATCATCACCTATGTCCGCACCGGGGCCATCACCCACGAGGACAGCCAGGGCAACCACGGCCGCACCGAAGCGGGTGACGTGCAGGTGATGGCCGCCGGCACCGGCATCGTTCATTCCGAATACAATCTGGAGGCCGAGACCACGACGCTGTTCCAGATCTGGATCGAGACGGACAAGCCCGGCGCCACCCCGTCGTGGGGCGCCAAGCCTTTCCCCAAGGGCGAGCGGGCCGGCCGCCTTGCGGTGCTGGCCAGCGGTTTCGAGGAGGATACGGACGCCCTGCCCATCAACGCCCACGCCCGCGTGCTCGGCGCGACCCTGAAGGCGGGCGAGACGGCGGATTATGGCCTGGGCGCTGGCCGCCACGCCTATCTCGTGCCCGCCGTCGGCACGGTGGAGGTGAACGGCGTCAAGATCAACACCCGCGACGGCGCAGCGATCAAGGACGAGGAGACGATCCGCATTACCGCCCTTGAGGACGCCGAGATCGTGCTGGTCGATGCCGCGTAGGCGGCAAGGCTAATACCCCCGCGTAGGCGGCAAGAGCAATGCCCCCGCGTAGGCGGTCTGCCAAGTCTTTCAGTTGCGTTGCGTTTCATTGAAACAGGTGGAGTTGGAGATTACCCATGAGCAAAGTGCTCGTTCTGTACTACTCGTCCTACGGACATATTGAGACAATGGCCCAGGCGATCGCCGAGGGCGCGCGCGAAGCGGGTGCCACGGTCGATATCAAGCGGGTGCCGGAACTGGTTCCGGACGAGGTGGCGCGGAACGCTCACTTCAAGCTCGACCAGGAAGCGCCCATTGCCACGGTCGCGGACCTGGAGAAATATGACGCCATCATCATCGGCACGCCCACCCGCTTCGGGCGCCTCGCCTCGCAGATGGCCAGCTTCCTCGATCAGGCGGGCGGCCTGTGGGCGCGCGGGGCGCTGAACGGCAAGGTGGGCGCGGTGTTCACCTCCACCGCAACCCAGCATGGCGGCCAGGAGATGACGCTGTTCTCCGTCATCCCGACGCTGCTGCACTTCGGCATGGTGGTGGTGGGCCTGCCCTACAGCTTCCAGGGTCAGACGCGGATGGACGAGATCACCGGCGGGAGCCCCTATGGCGCCACCACGCTGGCCGCCGGCGACGGCTCGCGCAAGCCGAGCGAGTCCGAGCTGGAGGGCGCCCGCTTCCAGGGCCGCCACGTGGCGGAGGTCGCCAACCGCCTGTTCGGCTGACCGGCATCACCCGCACATATGACCGGACAAGGCGGGGCCGCCACGGCTGCCCCGCCTTTTTCCTGTTCCAGGCGTGTCACAGTTACGCCGAACGCTGCAAAAAATTTGGCGAACGGGCCCGTCTGCGGCGCGTTTAACCATTGGCCTTCGCTTCTGAAATCGCTAAGCCTCCGCCATGGCAATCTATCTTCATGAAGGCGATCTGCCGGACGGTGTCCTGACCGACGGCGCGATCGCGGTTGACACTGAAACGCTGGGCCTGGTGCCGTTGCGTGACCGGCTGTGCCTTGTCCAGCTTTCCGATGGCCAGGGTGACGAGCACCTGGTGCGGTTCCGCCCTGGCCAGTACGACGCGCCGAACCTCAAGCGCCTGCTGGAAAATCCGAACCAGTTGAAGCTCTTCCACTTCGCCCGCTTCGATCTGGCGGTGCTGCGCCATTATCTGGGCGTGACCGTCCAGCCGGTCTACTGCACCAAGATCGCCTCCAAGCTCACCCGGACCTATACCGACCGCCACGGCCTCAAGGACTTGGTGCGGGAAATGCTGGGCGTCGATATCTCCAAGCAGCAGCAGTCCTCCGACTGGGGCGCGGACGTGCTGTCCGATGCCCAGAAGGAATACGCCGCCGGCGACGTGCGCTACCTGCACCGCCTGAAGGCGGTTCTGGACACGCGGCTGGCGCGCGAGGGCCGGACGGAACTGGCGCAGGCCTGCTTCACCTTCCTGCCCTACCGCGCCGAACTGGATCTGCTCGGCTGGCCCGAAACCGACATCTTTGCTCACGCGTGACGCTGAAGCCTCCCCCTCTTCCCGAATGGCGCGCCGGAGCCATGCGCGGCCCGAAGGTTGGCGGGCGGTACGACCGCTTCGTCAAGGTGATGCGGGTCGCCATGCCGGCTGCTTCGGTGGTGCTGCTGCTGGCCGTTCTGGTCTGGCCGCTCATCAGCGGGCAGGAGATGTCGTTCGTGCTGTCGAAGGACCGGGTGGAGGTCAGCCCGGAGCGGCTGCGTATGGAATCGCCGCACTACCGGGGAACGGATGCGCGTGGCCGGCCCTTTGAGATTACGGCTCGTCGCGCCGTACAGCGCACCTCGGCGACGCCGATCGTGGAGCTGGTGGACGTGGCCGCGCGGATGACCATGTCGAACGACGTGGTGCATGTCGAGGCCAAGAAGGGCAGCTACGACCTCGATCAGGAACAGTTGCGGGTCACGGGACCACTGGTGCTGACAACCGACCGCGGCTATCACCTCACCACGCGAGACGCTGTCGTGGACTTGCCGTCGAAGACCGCCTACGGGTCGGACGGCGTTGAAGGCAGGGGTCCCCTCGGGGAATTCCGGGCGCAGCGGTTCCGCGCCAATATCGATGCCGAGACGGTGGTCTTCGAGGGCGGCACGCACATGCGGATCACGCCGCGGTCGTAAAGGAAAGAGGGCAGACATGCGCTGGTGGCTGGCAGGCTTGGCCGCAATGGCCGCACTGGGGGTTGAGGCAACCCCACAGAACGTCTTCGCACAGGACATCTCAGCCCTGCGCCGCCACGACACGGACGCCACGATCGATGTGGACGCCGACCGCTTCGAGGTGCGCGACCGGGAGAACATCGCCGTCTTCCAGGGCAACGTGAAGGTGAATCAGGCCAACCTGACGCTCGAGGCCAACACGGTGCGCGTCTACTACGACCGTGCACAAAACAACGATCTGGCCATCCTGCGGATCGATGCCAACGGCAATGTCCAGCTCACCTCTCCGTCCGAGCGGGCGCTGGGCAACTATGGCATCTACGATGTCAAGCAGCGGCAGATCACGCTTGTCGGCAACGTGCGTCTCATCAAGGGCGAGTCCACCTTGAATGGCGACCGCCTGCAGGTAAATCTGGACTCGGGCGTCATACGTCTCAATGGCGCCCCGACCCAGGCTGGCCAATCCAGCGGCCGCGTAACGGGCCGCTTCGTTGTGCCGCCGCGCGAGGATCAGCGCTAGGCTGCCGTGTAGACGTGGGCAAACCGCCCATTGCGCCTTTCCTTCCAGCTGGCTCATGCATATTCTGGGCCAGCTTGGGCGGCTGCAACACCAATTGTTAAATGTAATGCTTTAGCCACGACTCAAGGCGACGGTGAATCATGACAGACGGCACTCTCGGCACGGACCTTCAACCCGACGCGGCGGACATCGCCACGGCGGAACAGACCGGCCTGCACGTCGTCTCCATCGCCAAGTCCTATGACAGCCGCGCCGTCCTCAGGGACGTCTCGCTTTCGGTCCACCGCGGCGAGGTGGTGGGCCTGCTCGGCCCCAACGGCGCGGGCAAGACCACCTGCTTCTATTCCATCATGGGGCTGGTACTGCCGGACCACGGCCGCATCATGCTGAACGGGCTGGATATCACCCGCCTGCCCATGTACCGCCGCGCCGGGCTCGGCCTTGGCTACCTGCCGCAGGAAACCTCCATCTTCCGCGGCCTCACGGTTGAGGAGAACATCCTCGCCGTGCTCGAGGTGGTGGTGAAGGACCGCGACGAGCGCATGGCCCGGCTCGACCAGCTGCTGGAGGAGTTCTCCATCACCCGCCTGCGGAAATCCCCGGCGCTTGCGCTGTCCGGCGGCGAGCGGCGGCGCGTGGAGATCGCCCGGGCGCTGGCGGCCGCGCCGTCCATCATGCTGCTGGACGAGCCGTTCGCCGGCATCGACCCCATTTCCATCGCCGACATCCGCGAGCTGGTCGCCCACCTGAAGGACCGGGATATCGGCGTGCTCATTACCGACCATAATGTGCGCGAGACCCTGGATATCGTCGACCGCGCGTGCATCATCTATGATGGCAAGGTGCTGTTCGAGGGTACGCCCGATGCCCTTGTCGCCGATCCTCAGGTTCGCCGCGTTTATCTTGGCGAACATTTCTCGCTCTAGCAGAAGGGAAAAACCGCTCCCCCATGGTTCTGGGACCCCGCCTCGATCTCCGCCAAGGCCAGCAGCTGGTGATGACTCCCCAGCTGCAGCAGGCGATCAAGCTCCTGGCGCTCACGAACCTGGAACTGGAGAGCTTCATTGCCGCCGAGGTAGAGAAGAATCCGCTGCTCGAGGCCTCCGACAACGACGGCGATGGGCCTGATGGCGGGCCGGATGACATCCCCCTGGAAGCCGACGGCGCGGACGGAGGCGACTCTGCCCTCGACGGGGACCTGCTCGACGGAGGCGCCGACGTCCCTACCGCCGATGCCCTGCTGGACGGCGCCATGGCGAACGGAAACGACTCGCCTCTCGACATCGATATCGATTCCGAAATCTACCATCACGACAGCGCGAGCGACCGCATGTCCGATGGCGCGGCGGATGGCGGGCTCGAGTCCTCCCTCAGCCTTAGCAGCCAGGGCTCCATGTCCGGTGGCCAGCCGGACGAAGACCTGCCCGGCATCGACGGCCTCCTGATCGATAACCGCAGCCTGACGGATCATCTGCACGATCAGGCCCGCGCCGCCTTCCGCGATCCCCAGTCGCTGGCCATCGCCACCTACCTCATCGATCTGGTGGACGACGCCGGTTACCTCAGCGAGCCGGTGGAGGAAGTCGCCGCGCGCCTTGGCGCTTCGCTCGCGCAGGCTCTTGGCGTCCTCAAGGTGCTCCAGACCTTCGAGCCGGCCGGCGTCTGCGCCCGGTCGCTGGGCGAGTGCCTCAAGATTCAGGCCCGCGAGGCGGACCGGCTCGACCCCGCCATGGAAGCCCTGCTCGATAACCTCGATGTGCTGGCCAAGGGCGACCTCGCCGCGCTGCGCCGCATCTGCGGGGTGGACCAGGAAGACCTGGCCGACATGATTCAGGAGCTGCGCGGCTACAACCCCAAGCCCGGCCTCGCCTTCGGCTCGGAGAGCGCCCAGACGGTGGTGCCCGACATCTTCGTGCGCCGCATGTCCGCCGGCGGCTGGGGCGTGGAGCTGAACACCGCCACCCTGCCGCGGGTGCTGGTGAACCGCACCTACTATGCCGAGCTTAGCACCCGCGCCTCCAAGGCCGAGCGCCTGTTCCTGTCCGAATGCCTCCAGTCCGCCAACTGGCTGGTCAAGGCGCTGGACCAACGCGCCCGCACCATCCTCAAGGTGGCGACCGAGCTGGTGCGCCAGCAGGAAGAGTTCTTCGAGCAAGGGGTCAAGGCCCTGAAGCCGCTCAACCTCAAGCACATCGCAGAGGCCATCGGCATGCACGAATCGACCGTCTCGCGTGTGACGGCCAACAAGTTCCTCGCCTGTCAGCGGGGCGTTTTCGAGCTGAAGTATTTCTTCACCTCGGCCATTCAATCCGCCGACGGGGGCGATGCCCACTCGGCGGAAGCCGTGAAGCAGCGGATTAAGGAACTGATCGATCAGGAGAAACCCGACGCCATCCTGTCCGACGACAAGCTGGTGGAAATCCTGGTCGCGGAAAAGTTCGACATCGCCCGCCGCACGGTGGCAAAATATCGCGAAGCACTGAAAATCCCTTCAAGCGTTCAACGCCGTAGGCTCAAGATGCTTGAAGCTGGTCAACGGATGAACGGTCGCTAAGGAGCGTTTCGCAGCAAGGCGCATTCCTTTCGGGGACGGCCTTGCAAGATCTCCCGACCGTCACGACATCCCTTTTAAGGGGGTGGCCATTAACGAGCGGCCACCACCCTCCGCAGAGGTGCGGCCCGGCGTTTTCAGGGAGGGGCCGTTACCTAAGGACCAACCAAGGAGAGTGCTATGGACATTCGCGTCTCTGGTCATCAGGTCGATGTGGGCGATGCCTTTCGAACCCATGTGGAAGAACGACTTAATCAAATGGCCGAGAAGTACTTTCCCCGAGCTATCAGCGCGACTGTCACCCTGGCCCGAGAAGCGCGCGGACACGGCTTCCACCTTGATTGCCAGATGTACCTCCGTCAGGGCGTGTTCCTGAAAGCCGAAGCGACCGACTTCGATCCCTATGTCGCCTTCAACTTCACGGCGGACCGGCTCGAGAAGCAGCTGCGGCGTTACAAGCGGCGGCTGAAGGATAACCACAACGGCGTGGACCGTACCGACATGGGCCTCGCCACCGCCAACTACACCATTCTCCAGCCACGCCCCGAGGAGGAAGAAGCGGAGGAGGAGCACCCGGTCATCGTCGCCGAGACCCAGGAGCACATCCCCGAAGTTTCGGTTTCCGATGCCGTGATGCTCATGGATATGCGCCAGGCACCGGCATTGCTTTTCCGAAATGCTGGCAATGGCCAGCTGGCTATGGTCTATCGTCGCACAGACGGTAATATTGGTTGGGTAGAACCCCATGCACAGCGTCAGGCGGAGCCGGCCTGATCCGGCCAGCCTGACCGGGATTGCCGACGACGCATGAGGCCGCCCCTTGCGGGCGGGTTTGTTGACGAGCGAGAAAGATTGAAATGGAACTCGCGGATTTGCTTGTCCCCGGCGCCGTTTTCGCCGGTGTGAAAGCTTCTTCGAAAAAACAACTCCTTAGCCATCTCGCGGCACAAGCGAGCAAACTGATCGGCCTGGATGAACGCCGCATTCTGGAAGCGATTCTGGAACGCGAGCGGCTTGGCTCGACCGGTCTGGGCGGAGGCGTTGCCATTCCTCACGCCAAGCTGCCATCCCTGCAATCGGTCGTGGGCCTCTTCATGCAACTGGAGACGCCCATCGATTTCGATTCGCTGGACGGCAAGCCTGTCGATCTGATCTTTCTTCTGCTCGCGCCGGAAGATGCGGGTGCGGAACATCTGCGGGCGCTGGCCAGCGTCTCGCGCCTGTTCCGCGATCAGGCTGCCGTGGCCAAGCTGCGGGGCTCGTCCACAAGCGATGCCCTCTATGCCCTGCTGGCCTCCCACGGCCAGCAAAAGGCCGCCTGACGCGGCTTTCCATCCCGGAAACACAAGAGAAGGCCCGGCTCACCGCCGGGCCTTTTTGTTATCCTATTCTTTTTATTGGTTTTCGCAGGAGGATCTTAACCCTCCTGCACCTCCCTGTCATTTCTGGGCCGTACCCAGCCTCACCGGCACAGCCCCCCGGCAAAGAAAAAAGGGCCGCGCCCTTTTGCCAAGGACACGGCCCTTTCAAACGAACCGGGTGCAGGGGTCCGAGACCCCTGCATACCCCCCTTACTTCACCGGCTGGTAGATCTCCGCGCCCTTCTCGCGGAACTCGCGGGACTTTTCCTCCATGCCGGCCATCGGGTCGAGGCCAGCCACCTCATTCTGCGCGCGGGCAGCGTCGCGGATGTCCTGGCTGATCTTCATGGAGCAGAACTTCGGCCCGCACATGGAGCAGAAGTGGGCAACCTTGTGCGCTTCCTTCGGCAGGGTTTCGTCGTGGAACGAGCGCGCCGTGTCCGGGTCCAGCGAGAGGTTGAACTGGTCTTCCCAGCGGAACTCGAAGCGGGCGCGGCTCAGCGCATCGTCCCGCATCTTGGCGGCCGGGTGGCCCTTGGCGAGGTCCGCCGCGTGCGCCGCGATCTTGTAGGCGATAACGCCATCCTTCACGTCGTTGCGGTCGGGAAGCCCTAAGTGCTCCTTGGGCGTCACGTAGCAGAGCATGGCAGTGCCGAACCAGCCGATCATCGCCGCGCCGATGGCGGAGGTGATGTGGTCGTACCCCGGCGCGATGTCCGTGGTGAGCGGCCCAAGCGTATAGAACGGGGCTTCGCCGCAGGTTTCCAGCTGCTTGTCCATGTTGGCTTTGATCTTGTGCATGGGCACGTGGCCCGGCCCTTCGATCATCACCTGGCAGTCCTTGGCCCAGGCCACCTTGGTCAGCTCGCCCAGCGTCTCCAACTCGCCGAACTGGGCGGCGTCGTTGGCATCCGCGATCGAGCCGGGGCGCAGGCCGTCACCCAGCGAGAAGGAGACATCATACGCCCGCATGATGTCGCAGATCTCATCGAACGCCTCGTAGAGGAAGTTCTCCTTGTGGTGGGCAAGGCACCACTTGGCCATGATGGAGCCGCCGCGGCTGACGATGCCGGTGGTGCGCTCGGCGGTCAGCGGCACATAGGCGAGGCGCACGCCCGCGTGGATGGTGAAATAGTCCACGCCCTGCTCGCACTGCTCGATGAGCGTGTCGCGGAACACTTCCCACGTCAGCTCCTCGGCGATGCCGCCCACCTTCTCCAGCGCCTGATAGATCGGCACCGTGCCGATGGGCACGGGGGAGTTGCGGATGATCCAGTCGCGGATGTTGTGGATGTTGCGGCCGGTGGACAGATCCATGACGTTGTCCGCGCCCCAGCGGATCGCCCACACCAGCTTGTCCACCTCTTCCGCCACCGACGAGGTGACGGCCGAATTACCGATGTTGGCGTTGATCTTCACTAGGAAGTTGCGGCCGATGATCATCGGCTCGGCCTCGGGGTGGTTAATGTTCGACGGGATGATGGCGCGGCCGCGGGCCACCTCGTCGCGCACGAACTCAGGGGTGATGAAGTCGGGGATCTCGGCGCCCATCGGCTGGCCGTCGCGCACCAGCTTGTCCTTCAGCGCCTTGCGGCCCAGGTTCTCGCGGATGGCGATGAATTCCATCTCCGGCGTCACGATCCCGGCGCGGGCGTAGGCCAACTGGGTGACGGCCTTGCCCGCCTTGGCGCGCAGCGGCCGGTGGCGCACCGGGAACTCCGGCACCAGATACTCGCCCGAGGCGAAGCCGTTGTCCTCCGGCTTCACATGGCGGCCATCATAGGCTTCCACGTCCCCGCGCCCCTCGATCCAGGGCGTGCGGATGCGCGGCAGGCCCTTGGTGATGTCGATTGCAATGTCCGGGTCGGTATACGGGCCGGAGGTGTCGTAGACGATGACCGGCGGCTCGTTGGCGCTCGGGTGCAGCGCGATCTCGCGCATCGGCACGCGCATGGCGGCGCAATTCTCGCCACCCACGTAAATCTTGCGCGAGCCCACGATCGGGCCAGTGGTGACGCTCAGTTCCTTTGGTGAAACAGGCTTGTTCATCGGGATCTCCTGGCATTGCCTAAGAGATCCGGACCCCTTGCTGAGTGTGGGGCCGGGGTTGGGCTTCTCCCCCGGTTTTCTCCATCCCTCCGCCGGTATGATCCGGATCAGGTTCTAGGGTTCCCGCGCCCGGTTGTGATGACCAGCCGGCGGTATCTCAGCCCTCTGACAGGGCACCCCTTGGATACCCCGATTTATCTAGAGCCCCCCGAAGAGTGTCAATCCACCGTGAGTGGCTTTCAGCAATAAAATACCCTATCCTTATTTTCGTGGCAGGGGGCTGTGCGGTGAATGCTATGAGCGACATTCCCGGGATGTCTGACGAAACCGAAGAGCAGCGTCGTTTTCGGCGGCGGCCGGTGCTGTGGAAGGGCTATGTGCAGGCGGCTTCGCATCGCTTCACGTGCCTCGTTCGCAACGTAACGCCCGGCGGCATGCTGGTGGAGCTGGATCTGTCGCTGGCAACCGGCGTCGCGCTCCAGGTGGTGCTGCCGGACATCCGGCCGCTGATGGCAAAGGTCGCCTGGTCGTCGGGCGTGTTTCACGGCCTGTCCTTCACCGAACCCGAGGCGATGGTGCGGGCGGCCTTCGGCAAGCGGGCCGAATCCCTTGGCTTTAGAAAGCAGCCGCAGGACGCGCAGCCATGATGCTGCCGCGCCTGACCACGCGCATCTGGGTTTCAGCCCTTGTCCGGCGCTGCAATGCCGAGGGCGTTGCGGCGACGGTCATCCGCCATGGCTATGACGAGGCAGGCGCAGTTCTCCTGCTGGCCCGCTACCGCAGCGGCCTCACCCGGCTGTTCGGCGCAACTTTGCAGCAGAATGGCCAGAGAGCCTGGCTTGCGCTGACCGGCCCTGAGCCGGTAAACCCGCCCGAGGCCGACACCATCATCGAGAAGCAGCGCCGGTTCGATCCGGACCTGTGGGTGATCGAGATTGAAACAGAACGGCCGCAGGATTTTTTGGATGAAGTTGTGCTGGCTCAATGACCAATCGTTAAGTCATGTGTTTTGTAATAGAGCCTTCCTTCGTTTGGCAGGACAGGCGACGCGTTTCAGAAGTTGGTGATTGAGCAAATGCCCGAGCGAACAGCCATAAGCTACGCCAGCCCTGAGCTGCTCAGCAGCTACCGGGTGTGGACGGCGGACGCTGTTGCCCAGCTCCGGCAAATCGCAGCGGATTGGCAAAAACAGGCCTGCCCGGCGAACGAGGCGCGGCAACGCATCCTGGAGATCGCGCACAACATCAAGGGAATGGGCAGCAGCTTCGGCCACCCGCTGATGACCGAGGCCGGCCGGTCCTTGTGCGCCTATCTGCGGATGAAGCCGGGCGAGCCTGAGGAGCTTTCGGTGGTCGAGGCGCACGTGCAGGGCATGGAGCAGATCCTCGCCCTTGGCCCCGTGGACTACGACGATGCAACCCACGCGCGGTTCATCGCGCCGCTGCACCATTTGACGGGCCTTAGCCGCATCGAGGCCTGACCCTCCCTTCTGTTCCCGGTTTGATCTGCTAGAATGGGCAGATGCCGGATACAGCCTTCCCCCTTTCCTCCGCAGCGCCGCTCGACGCAAAGGACGTGGCGCGCGGCGTCAGCCGCCTGCTCTACCGCCAGGGATGCGCCGCCCTCGTGGAGTTTCCGCTGGGCAACGGCCGCCGGGCCGATGTCGCCGGCCTCTCCCAGAAAGGCCAGCTCACCCTCGTCGAGATCAAGGTCTCCCTTTCCGACCTGCGGGGCGATGCCAAGTGGCCGGAGTACCTGGACTACTGCGACCAGTTCTACTTCGCCGTGCCGGCCGGCTTCCCGCTGGGCGACTTCGATACCCCCGCCTTCCTCCCCGAACGCGCCGGGCTCATCATCGCCGATCGCTTCGAGGCCGCCGTCGTCCGCCCCGCCGCCTGCGCGCCGCTCAGCGCCGCCCGCCGCAAGGCCGAAACCCTGCGCTTCGCCCGCCACGCGGCGCACCGGCTGTTCTTCCACCTCGACCCGACGTTCGAGGGGTGAGTTTTTGGGTTTGCTAGGGAATTTTCGCGGCAGGCGGGGCTTGTCCCGCCTGCAAAAATCAAACCCCTAGCACGTCGCGTCCGCCGCGGTTGTCGATCACGTGGGCCATGGCGGAGAGGATCTGGGCGTCTTCCGGCTGGGCGTTCTGACGCAGCAGCACGAGCGCTTCCTCGATGGACAGCGGGTTGCGGAAGGCGCGCGGGCTGACCATGCCCACCAGCGCGTTGGAGAGGCGCAGCACGCGCGACAGCTGGGAAGGATTGGGCGCCTCGACGCCAGCCACGGTTTCCGCCACCGGGCCATCGAACGGCACGTTGGCGAGGATGCCTGCGCTCTGGGCCATGGAGGCGCGCACGATCGCCCGCTCCTCCTCTGTCAGCGGCCCTTCCTTGGTGAGGATGTGGCGAGACACCATGATCTTGCCGAGGTTCATCAGCTGGCCTGCAAGGCGCAGCGTCTCCACCTCGCCCGGCTCGAGCCCCAGTTCCGCCGCCACCGCCGCCGCCACGGCGGACACCTTCTCGGAATGGTGGCGGCTGCCGGGGTCGCGGGCATCGATGAGGCCGGTCAGCGCCAGCACCAGCGCCGCCATGTTCTCCTCGCGCCGGGCGCGCTCGGCAAGCAGGTCAGTGATATCATGGGCTACCAGCAGCGTGTTGCCATCAGGCAGGCTCACCGCCTCCACCTGATGGCGGCGGTCGTCGCCGCTCGCGTCCTTGAGGTCCACCAGCGCCTCGGCCACGTCCTTGCCCTTGGCAGCCTCGGCCAGCAGGGTGGCGATGGCCGGCTCCGCCGCGCCGAACAGGCGGGCCAGCGGCACGCCATGCACATCCTCGCCGGCGTTCACCCAGTCGCGCAGGCGGGCATTGGAGAAGCGCAGCAGGCCGTTCTCGTCAACAACGCCGATCAGCGTCGGCTGGCGGTCCGCAATGGTGGAAAGGAACGCCCGCAGCCGCGCCTCGCTCTCCGCCGTCTCGCGGGCGATGGCGGCCGATTGAGCCGCGCGCCGCGATGCGCCGTGCCGCCAGGCGAGCAGAATGAGCGCCGTCACCAATGCTGCCAGCGCCAGCAGGCTGAGCAGGCGCAACCGCCATTGGGTGTTGACCGGGCCCAGGCCTTCATCCGCATCGATAACCCGCACCACATGCCAGGGCGTGCCCGCCACCGGCTGCAGCATCACCAGCGCATTGCCATAGTCGTGCAGCCGGCCGGGCTCGGCGGCGAACTTGGCCAGATGCGCCGGGGTCGGCAACCGGTCGGCATCTCCCACCAGAACGTTGCCGCGCAGGACCAGCCCCGTGCGGGCGGAGGAGAAGCGCTCCGTCGTCGTGGTCAGAACCCGCGCCGCATCATCAAGGGCCCGCACGCCATAAACGTAGGCCACGGGCGCGCCGCCCTGTGGATCGGGCACGGGAGAGAGAATGGCCAGCGCCGGCTGGTCCACCAGCTTCGCGCCATAATCGGTTACCGTTTCACGGGTGGCCTGGGGCAGATAGGCGCGCGGATCAGGCAGCGGGCCACCAAAGCTGGCGATGGGCCGGCCATCGCGGTTCAGCACCGCAAGGCCTGGGGCGGGCGGCATTTCCACATTGGCGCGCAGCTGGGGCGTCGCCTTGGCGAAGCCGGTCTGGGCGGCAACGGTTTCCAGAAGGCGCGCCAGGTATTCTGCCTGCCCCTGACCAACTGCGGGCGCCTGGCCAGCCGCCGGTTCCTGGCTGCTCATGGCATAGATGGCGACAGCCGGATTTGCGGCGAGGCGATCCAGAATGCCCCGTTGCTCGTTCAGCCAGCCATTGACCGCCTGAGCGCGGCCACTGGCAGTGAGAGCCATCTCTTGCTCGAGAAGCTCTTCCGCCCGGTCGCGGTCACGTCCCGCCACAACGAAAGCGAGGATCAGACCCACAATGAAAAGAAGCGCAACGCCGGCCAGCCAGACCCAGACCTGGCTCCTGAATCCACCGTTTTCACTGCTCAGCTTAGTTAGTGCCACGCCCCGCCTCCCGAATGTTGACGGAGTATAAACCACTTTGCTCAATGAACGGAACCATGCGTAAGCTCTTCCTCGCTGCCGTCTTGCTCATGGCCGTGCCGGCGCAGGCCATCGCGGCGCCTGCCGGCCTTTTCGGCAGCAGTGAAACGCGCAACAGCACCATCGGGGCGTTTCGCAAATGGACGGACATGCTGGCGCGCACCACCCTGCCTGGCGCCGGCGGCAGCGCGGCCGGGCCCGAAGGCTCGGCGCTGGCGAACAGCGGCCAGTGCAAGCCGGATTCGCCCGTTGGCTGCGCCCGCCCCAACTGGTCCGTGCTGATGGAGGGCCTCAAGGGCCTCGACCGGAAGGCGCAGATGCGCCTGGTCAACGACACCATGAACCGGGTGCGCTACGTCACCGACCAGGAGAACTGGGGCGTTGCCGACTACTGGGAAACGGTCGACCAGTTCCTCGCGCGCGGCGCGGGCGACTGCGAGGACTTCGCCATCGCCAAGTACATGGCGTTGAAGGCGGCGGGTTTCTCGCCCGATGAGATGCGAATCGTCGTGCTGCAGGATCTCAACCTTGGCGTGCCCCACGCCATCCTGGCCGTGCGCGAGGGCAACCAGTGGCTGATCCTCGACAACCAGATCAAGCAGATCATGCCGGACACGGCGATCGTTCACTACCGGCCGATCTACTCCATCAACGAGAAATTCTGGTGGCTGCACCGGGAGGAATAGGACGGCCTGTTTTTGGCGGGCTGTTCTTTTGATTCTTTTCGCCGAAGGGACCGAGGTCCCCCTGCACCTCCCATTCGTTTGATCGGGCCGCGCCTTTCAGAAGCCGCGAAGCAAACGACCGGGTGCGTCCCGATAGACGAATGGGGGATTTTTCAAAGGGGACAAATCCCCCTTGAGCCTGATTGCCTGTGCGCCTCCGCCCCCTACTTGGGCGAGCGCTTGGAGAGGATGCGTTGCAGGGTGCGCCGGTGCATCTTGAGCCGCCGCGCGGTCTCCGACACGTTGCGGCCGCACAGTTCGTAGACGCGCTGGATGTGTTCCCACCGCACCCGGTCGGCCGACATCGGCTCCTCGGGCGGGGCCGGGCGCTCGCCCTCCTCCGCCAAGAGGGCCTTCACGATGTCGTCCGGGTCTGCCGGCTTGGCGAGGTAATCGACCGCGCCGGTCTTCACCGCCGCCACGGCGGTGGCCAGGTTGCCGTAGCCGGTCAGGATGATCGCGCGGATATCGGGGCGCAGCTGGCGCAGGTCGGAGACCACATCAAGGCCGTTGCCGTCCTCCAGCCGCATGTCCACCACCGCGAAGGCCGGCTTCAGCGTTGCTGCCAGCTTGCGCGCCTCGGCCACGCCCGTGGCCATGTTCACCGCGAACCCCCGCCGTTCCAGAGTGACCGCCAGCCGCTGCCGGAACGCCGCGTCATCGTCCACCAGAAGCAAGCTCATGTCATCCTTGGCAACCGAAGTCATGGTTTGGTCTCCTCTGCGCTTAAAGCGCGCCGTGGCCAGCAGATATCCACCTGTGCGCCGCCGTCCTGGCGGTTGGCGAAGCTGAGCGTGGCGCCCGTGCGCTCCAGCAGGGTTGTGGCGATGAAAATTCCGAGACCGGTTCCGCCCGAGCCGGATTGCGACGGCCCGAGATAGGGCTCGCCGAGCCTTGGCAGGAGGATGGGGTCAAAACCCTCGCCATCGTCCTTGATCGTTAAGCATACAACGTCGCGGTCGTCGGTAATCTCCGCTTCCACCCGCGTGCGGGCATGCCGGACCGCGTTGGAGACGATGTTGTAAAGCCCGTGCATAAGCTCGGGCGAGCGGGCAACCGTCACCGGCTGCTGGGCAAGCGCGCCGCTGGCGTATTTGACCGACAGCTCGATGCCCCGCCCCTCGAAGGGCTGGAGGGCTTCTTGCGCCACCGTGTCCAGCCGCAGCACGGGAAACGGCTGCTCCGCCTCGGCGCGGCGGGCGATGCCGACGAGAATCTCCCGGCAGCGCGCCGCCTCGTCGCGCAGCAGGCGAATGTCGGAGCCGAAATCCGGATCATTGCCCAGCTGGTCATCCAGTTCCCGCGCGATGAGGGTAATGGTGCCCAAAGGACCGCCCAGCTCGTGCGCGGCGGCCGCCGCCAGCGCGCCCAGCGCCGACATCTTCTGCTCCCGCGCCAGCGCGGTTTGGGTCGCCACCAGCGCCAGCTGCCGCCGCCGCCCTTCGGCGGAGACCTGCCAGGCGTAGGCCGCAAGGAACCCCATGCCGAACACCAGCGCCATCCACTGGCCCACCCGGTAGGCGACCGGCAGGGTCAGCGGCTCGCCCGGCCAGGGCAGCGGCAGCGAGGTGAAGGCAACGACCGTGAGACACACCGTCGCCAGGAGGAACAGGAACACCGTGTTCCTGAGCGACAGTAGGGTCGAGGAAATGGTGACCGGCACCAGGATGAGCATGGCGAACGGGTTGGTGAGCCCGCCAGTCAAGTACAGCAGCACGGAGAGCTGCAGCAGATCAAAGGCCAGATGGATCGTGGCTTCCCGGCCGGTGAGGTAGGCCTTGGCCGGGTGCAGCAGCGATGAGCCGAGGTTGACGGCAACGCTGGCCGCCAGCGCCGCCAGCGTGGGCCAGAACGGCAAGGGGTATTGCAGGACCAGCCCGACGATGACGAGCGTGACGAACTGGCCGATAATGGCGATCCAGCGGATCGTCAGCAGCGTGCGAACGCGCACGCCCGGCAGCCCCAGAACCAGGGGGCCCGCCGCCGACTCATTCTGGTCTCTGTCCCGTGTCACGGCTCCGCCATATGCCATGGTCGCCTTCTCTTGGCCTGGTTAAATACATGATCTTGGCCTGGCATTTCAGTTGTTATGCAACCGTTGCGACGTTTCGCCCCGGCGGCAGAACGGAACAGCCCGGCCTATTCAGGCCTGTAACGCCCTGGCCCTGGCGGCAGGGGCCCATGCCCCCTCGCGCCCATGGCCCGGCCGGTTACTCCCCGGCCGCCGCCGTTTCCTCGGCCTTCGGCGGGTTCTTCATCAGCCGCAGGATGGTCCCGGCGCGACGGTTGCGCTCCGCATAATCGATGGCGGAATAGCCCGCCACGTGATCGGCCAGGTCCGGATCGGCGCCCGCCGCCATCAGGATGCGGACCACCTGCACGTTCAGCGCCTGCACGGCCTTGATGAGCGGCGTCTCACCAGCGCGGTTGCGGCCATTCACATCCGCCTTGAAGGCCACGAGCGACCGCACGCCATCGGCAAAGCCCTGCGATGCGGCGAGAATGAGCGGCGTGTTGCCATTCCCGTCTTCGAGATTGGGGTTGGCCCCCTTGGAGAGGAGATAGTTCAGCCACGGCAGGTCCCGCCGCTTCACGACCATGTGCAGCGCGCCCTCGCCGGTATCATTATCGCGGTAATCGATGATCGCCGCCCCCGGCTCATTGAGCAAGGTGTTGACCTTGGCCAGGTCCTTCTCCTTGACCGCCTTGATGAACTGGTAGGAAGGCCCGCCGATGTCCGCCAGAGCCGGCGAGGCCAGAAGAGCGGTTCCCAGCAAGGTTGCGGCAAGGGCCGAGACCAGGCGTCCCATCATACGCGTCATTTTATCCTCTCCGTGACATCCTGGATTTTATATATCGGGAGGAGGCATGACGGTACACCCCCGAGCCGGACATCCGTCGCAAACCAAGCAGAGCGAGGCCGTATGGCAAGCAAGCGTACCCTCTCCTTCACCACGATCCTCGCCGCACTGGTCGGGCTATGCATGGTGGCCGGGGTTCTCGTCTGGCAGACATGGCGCGCCTCGCAGATCTCCGACCAGGGGCGCGTGCCCATCGGCGGGCCGTTCAGCCTCGTCGACCACACCGGCAAGCCGGTGACGGAGAAGAGCTGGCCCGGCAAGCACCTGCTGGTCTACTTCGGGTACACCTACTGCCCGGACGTGTGCCCGGCCGACCTGCAGAACATGTCCCTGGCGCTGACCACGCTGGAGAAGGAAAACCCGAAGGCGGCCGCCGAAATCCAGCCGCTGTTCATCACCATCGACCCGGAGCGGGACACGGTGCTGGCCCTCAAGGATTACGTCAGCCTGTTCCACCCCCGGCTCGTCGGCCTCACCGGCACGCCAGAGCAGATCGAGGCGGCGAAGAAGTCCTACCGGGTGTATGCGGTCAAGCGTGAGGAGGAAGGGGCCAGCGACTATTTGATGGACCACACGGCCCTTATATACCTCATCAGCCCCAAGGGCGAATACGAGGCCCACTTCACCTCTAATACGCCGCCCGCCGTCATGGCGAAGCGGTTGGGCGAACTGGCTGGATGACCGAGAGAACCCTACCCTTCTGGAAGCGCAAACGCCTTGAGGACATGACCACCGAGGAGTGGGAATCCCTCTGCGATGGCTGCGCCAAATGCTGCCTGCACAAGCTGGAATATGAAGACACGGGCGAGATCGCCCACACCAACGTGGCCTGCCGCCTGCTGGATCTGAACACCGCCCGGTGCAGCAACTACGCCCAGCGGAAGCGCCTGGTGCCCGATTGCCTGAAGCTGACGGCGAAAGACGTGAAGCGCCTCGCCTGGCTGCCGAACACTTGCGCCTACCGGCTGGTGGCGAGAGGGGAAGACCTGCCCGAGTGGCATCCGCTCATCACCGGCGATCCCGAGTCCACCGTTAAAAGCGGCGCGTCCGTGCGCGGCTGGGTGGTTTCCGAACGCTTCGCCGGGCCCTTGGAAGACCATATCCTCGACGAGGAACCGTGACCGTCGAACGCCGTGAACTCTCCATCGGCGGGCGCACCATTCCGCTGGAAATCCACCGGGTGCCCCGCGCGCGCCGCATCATCCTGACATCGCTTCCCACCAAGGGCGTCTTCCGCCTCAGCCTGCCGCGCCGGATCTCTCTCGCCAAGGGCATGGAATTCGTCAGCGAGCGCCACGATTGGATCGCCGATGCCCTCACCCGCTGGCCGACCATCCAGCCGGTGGGTCATGGCAGCCGCGTGCCCTTCAACGGCGAGGACCTGCTCATCGAGTGGGAGCCCAAGGCCGGGCGGCGCGCAGTGCTGATGGGGAACAAGCTTATCGTCGGCGGACCGGAGGAGCATGTCCCCGCCCGCGTGGCGCGCTTCCTGAAGGAAGCCGCGCTCAAGGACCTGACCGAGCGGACCGTGGCGCTGGCCAGCGCTCACCAGCTGAAGGTGGCGGCGGTTTCCATCGGCGATCCCAGCGCCCGCTGGGGCAGCTGCTCATGGCAGCAGAAAATCCGCTTTTCCTGGCGGCTGATCTGCGCGCCGGAGTTCGTGCGCCAGTACGTGGTGGCGCATGAGGTCGCCCACCTGCGCCACATGAACCACAGCGCTGACTTCTGGGCCTTCAACGCCGAGCTGTACGGCGGCCCGGTGACGCCGGCACGCGCCTGGCTGCGCGCGCACGGCAGCAACCTATATCGGATTGGCGTCTGACCCCCCGGCGGCCCCGGCCGCAGGGCGGCCAATCGGAGCCCCAGCCGCAGGGCGGCCACCCGTAGCCTGAGCCGCAGAACTACCGGTTGCCGCATTGCCTTCCAGCACATCCTTCAGCCAGGCATCATCCAGACGCGGCGAGCCCTGCTGCTGCCCTGCCACCTGGGGCTGAGCCTGGGCCTGAACCGCGCCGGCCGGCACGCCCTGCCCCAGGGGCACCTCGGCCACTTCGCCCGGCATCGGCACTGGCGTACCATCGGGGAGCAGGCTGCCCTCCTCGCCCGGCGCTGCGGCCAGATCGCCTTCGATGAGGCCATAGGCCTCATCGTCCGGCTCCGCGCCGTCCACGCCCGAGGCATCGACGAACAGCGGTTGCACCGGAAGACCCTTGGTCGCCTCGGACATGAAGGCCGCCCACGCCCGCGTCGGCGCTGCGCCGCCCGCCAGGCCGCGCACGGCCTTGCTGTCGTCGCGGCCCATCCACACGCCGGCGGTCAGGTCCGCCGTGAAGCCGAGGAACCAGCCGTCGCGGTTGGACTGGGTGGTGCCGGTCTTGCCTGCTGCCGGGCGGCCGATATCGGCACGGTGCGCCGTGCCGGTCTGCACCGCCGCCTGCAATAGGCGGGTGATATCCGCCGCCACTTCGGGCGATACCAGCTCGCGCGGCGCGTCCGGCTGGTAGCGGTAGAGCACCTTGCCCTTCATGGTCTTGACCAGGCGAATGCCGTAGGGCCGCACCTCGACGCCGCCCCGCGCCACGGCGGCGTAGGCCGCCGTCATGTCGATGACGCGCACTTCCGAAGCGCCCAGCGCCATGGCCGGCGTGGTGGCGACCGGCGTGGTAATCCCGAAGCGGCGCGCCATGGAGGCCACTCGTTCGAAGCCCACCTCGTCGGCGATCCGCACCGCGATGGTGTTGATGGACTGGGCGAAAGCCTGCTCCACCGTCATCGGCCCCTTGAAGGTGCGGGTGTAGTTGGAAGGAGACCAGCCGTTGATGGTGATGGGCTCGTCCATGTAGACGTCCTGCGGCTTCGCCCCGTTCTCCAGCGCCGCCAGGTAGACGAACAGCTTGAAGGACGATCCCGGCTGGCGGCGGGCGACCGTCGCCCGGTTGTAGGTGCTCGATACATAGTCGCGCCCGCCCACCATCGCCCGCACCGCGCCATCATGGGCCAGGGCCACCAGCGCGCCCTGCACGCCCTCGGGCGTGTTGGCGGCGATCGCCTGCTCCGCCGCCCGCTGGGCCTTGGGGTCAAGCGTGGTCTCGATCTCCAGCGGCTGCACCGCCTCATCGGTGATGCTGTCCAGCTGCTCCAGCACCCAGTCGGTGAAGTAGCGCACGTTGTTCTCGCGCGGCTGGCGCGCAAACCGCACCTGGTCGAAGTCGATCCGCTTCGCCTCGGCGGGCGAAACGTCGCCGGTGGCGACCATGGCCGCCAGCACGATCGCCGCGCGATCCTTCGCCTTTTCCGGGTCGGACGAGGGCGCGTAGCGCGTCGGGGCCTTCACGAGACCGGCGATGATGGAGGCCTCGGGCAGGCTGAGCGTGCGGGCCGAATGGCCGAAGAACTTGCGGGACGCCGCATCGACGCCGTAAGCGCCGCCGCCAAAGTACACGCGGTTGAGGTAAAGCTCGAGGATCTGGTCCTTGGTAAACTGCGATTCCAGCGCCAGCGCCAGGATCATTTCGCGCAGCTTGCGGGTGTAGGAGCGCTCGTTGGTCAGGAACAGGTTCTTGGCCACCTGCTGGGTGATGGTGGAGCCGCCCTGCACATGCCGCCCGGCCTGAATGTTGCGAACGAGTGCACGCGCGATACCCTCCGGGTCGATGCCGAAGTGGCGGTAGAACTTGCGGTCCTCGATATCCACCATCGCCGTCTTGATGGTGTCCGGCAGCTGCCGGGACGACAGCCATTCGCCGTAGGACGGGCCGATGGTGACGAGCGTGGAGCCATCCATGCCCTTGATGACGATCATCTGGCCGCGCGGCTGGGTCTTCAGCTCCTCAAAAGAGGGAAGCGACTGGATGGCAAGGCCGATGGCCGCCCCGACCCCAAGCGCGACGAGCAGAGCGACGCCGCACGCAAGAGCCAAGAAGGTTTTGAAAACCCCCTGCCCCGCCGCGGCGCCGACGGTTTGCGCCCGGAGGAGCGCCTGGAATCAGTGTTTCTGGTCATTGAGTACAACCGCTACCGTGCATTCGTGCTATCGGCAAGATGCGCCACCCCAAAATGCACACCGCCCATGGTTCCGGTTCGCCATGTCATGTTGCTGCTTAACCGGCAATGAATTGTTACGATTATACGCCCCGGCCCGCAAAGCCAAACGCCGCAGGGGCCGCCCCCCCTGCCAGTGCCTCTGCCTTTTCGCCTTCCCATATAACCGATCGTTCGGTTATATTTGCCCGACATTTACGCTGCCCCTCCCCGGATCGACGGGGCCGGTTCAGGAGACGAAACACCAATGGCCCGCCCGATCGTCAAGGATGCCGCCGCCCGCAACACCGGCATTGTGGATGGCCTCATCAATGTTTTCAAACACAAGGGCTATGACGGCGCTTCGCTGTCGGACCTGGCCTCGGCCACCGGCATCGCCAAGGCGAGCCTCTACCACCGCTTTCCCGGCGGCAAGCCGGAGTTGGGTCGCACGGCTCTCGCCGAAGCCGGGCGGCGCTTCGCCACGCTGGTGCTGAAGCCGCTGCAAACCGACAAGCCCGCGCTGAACCGCCTTTCCGCCATGCTGTCGGGCATCGCCGCCTTCTACGGCGCCGAATCGCCTGCCTGCCTGATGAATACGCTGACGCTGGGTGACGCCCTGCCGCTGTTCGGCAAGGATATCCGCAACACCCACAACGCCTGGCAGCGGCTGATCGCCCGCGCGCTGGAGGAGCTGGGCCGCAGCGAGGCGCAGGCCATGGATGAGGCCGAGGACATCATCGCCCGCATCCAGGGCGCGCTCGTCCTCTCCCGTCTCAGCGACCGCACCGGCAGCCTCGCCTCCATGCTGGAGCGCATCCGCACCCAGCTGGGGATCGGGGAGGCGGAGGGTTAAGCCCTTACTTGCGGATCAGATAGCCGATGATGCCGCCTGCGGCGGAGGTAAGAATGGACATGGCCCACTTCTTTTCGTCCGCCGAGGCCGACGACCTCAGCGTATCGACACAGAGCCACATGATGATGGCGACAAGGGCCATTGCAAAGAAAAACAGCCCCAGATCCTTGGCCAGCCGCACGGTGCGCTCGCCGTTGGTTTCCTCAGGTTCGACTGCAAGTTTGAATTTATGATCGGGTGGTGGATTGTTCAGGTCGATAATGCTCACAAACCGACGATCTCTGTCTTGAGCTGACCGGTTTGCGGATCAACCAGCCCCAGCTTCAGTTGCTCACGTTTGCCCTCACGCGCAACTAGATACAACTGGAGCGCCTTGCGCAGAATTTCGCTTTTGTTGGTTTCGGATTCGGCGGCGACCTTATCAATTTCCCGGTTCAGGTCATCGGACAAGACAAGGTTGAAACGGACGCTCATAGTCACCTCCGCAAGTGCTTGATGCGCTGTTTATACACCTTTTCGACGCATCCAGCAACGGATGGACAGGCAGGCCTGAAGAGCGAACGGGCGCATGGAAGCGCGGGAGATCCTCTGGCAGCGGGTAGCCGGATAAGAAAAGGGCCGCGCCCTTGGATAGAAGGCGCGGCCCTTTGAAAATCGGGAGTGCAGAGGGTCCCAAGACCCTCTGCGAGAATTCCCCAAATCACACGTCGAGGTTGGCCACCGTCAGCGCGTTGTCCTGAATGAATTCGCGGCGGGGTTCCACCACGTCGCCCATCAGCTTGGTGAACATCTCGTCCGCCGAGTTGGCGTCGTCGATCTTCACCTGGAGCATGGAGCGGTTGGCCGGGTCCAGCGTGGTTTCCCACAGCTGTTCCGGGTTCATTTCGCCCAGACCCTTGTACCGCTGGATGGAGAGGCCCTTGCGGCCCACCACCATCACGCGGTTGAGAAGGTCGGTCGGGCGGCGGATGGTGGCATCCCCCAGCGTGGCGGGCTGGGCATAGCTTTCCGCCTCCTCCCGCGCCGCGGCGTGCAGCTTGCGCGCTTCGGCGGAGATGAGCAGGCCCTTGTCGATGATGTAGTGGTCGGCCACCCCGCGCGAGGTGCGGATGAAGTGATAGCCGCCGCCAAGCGCCGCCTCGCCGGTCCACTCCGCCTCGTCCCAGGCATTGAGGCGCTCGGCCACCATCTTCGCCTGGATTGCCTGCTGGTCGGCGTTGCCTGCCAGCGCCGGGTCGAGGCCACCGGTCAATGCCAGTTCCTCGACGAGGAGCAGGTTATAGCGGGTCGGCACATAGTCCAGCAGCGTGCGGATGCGCCGGGCATGCTGCACCAGATGACGCAGGTCGTCGCCGCCGCGCTGGCCGTTGGCCGTCACCAGCACCGCGTCGTGGAGCCCTGCATCCACCAGGTAGTTATCGAGCGCCGCATTGTCCTTCAGGTACACCTCGGACCGGCCCTTGCTGACCTTATACAGCGGCGGCTGGGCGATATAGAGGTGCCCGGCCTCAATCAGCTCGCGCATCTGGCGGTAAAAGAAGGTGAGCAGCAGCGTGCGGATGTGCGCGCCGTCCACGTCGGCGTCCGTCATGATGACGACCTTGTGGTAGCGCAGCTTGGAGAGGTCGAAGTCCTCCCGCCCGATGCCGGTGCCAAGCGCCGAGATCATCGTGCCGATTTCCTTCGACGACAGCATCTTGTCGAACCGCGCCCGCTCCACGTTCAGGATCTTGCCGCGCAGCGGCAGGATGGCCTGATAGCTGCGGTTGCGGCCCTGCTTGGCCGAGCCGCCTGCCGAGTCACCCTCCACCAGGAAGAGTTCGGACTTGGCCGGGTCGCGCTCCTGGCAGTCCGCCAGCTTGCCGGGCAGCGAGGCCACGTCCAGCGCGCCCTTGCGGCGGGTCAGCTCGCGCGCCTTGCGGGCCGCCTCGCGCGCAACCGCCGCATCGACGATCTTCTGCACGATCGCCTTGGCCATGGCCGGGTTCTCTTCCAGCCATTCGCCCAGCTTCTCGTTCAAGAGGCTTTCAACCGGCGCGCGCACTTCCGAGGAGACCAGCTTGTCCTTGGTCTGGCTGGAGAACTTGGGGTCCGGCACCTTCACCGAAACGATGGCGGTGAGGCCTTCGCGCATGTCCTCGCCCGAGAGGTCCACCTTCTCGCGC
Organism: Pedomonas mirosovicensis; assembly: GCF_022569295.1. Taxonomy (NCBI): domain Bacteria; kingdom Pseudomonadati; phylum Pseudomonadota; class Alphaproteobacteria; order Sphingomonadales; family Pedomonadaceae; genus Pedomonas; species Pedomonas mirosovicensis. The sequence continues at coordinate 413,936 of NZ_JAKFIA010000001.1, forward strand.
TTCATCAGGCCGGAGCTGTCGGCATAGCTGTTCAGCGTGCGGGTGAGCGCCGCGCGGAACGCCGCCAAGTGGGTGCCGCCATCCCGCTGCGGGATGTTGTTGGTGAAGCACATCACCTGCTCGTAGTAGCTGTCGTTCCACTGGAGCGCGATGTCGACCGTAATGCCGTCCCGCTCGCCGCGCACGGCGATGGGGTTGGGCAACAGCGCCTGCTTGGCCCGGTCGATGTACTTCACGAACGCGGTAATGCCGCCTTCGTAGTGCAGCGTGATCGTCTTGGGCTCAGCGTGGCGATCATCGGTGATGAACAGGCGCACGCCCGAGTTGAGGAACGCCAGCTCGCGGAAGCGGTGCTCCAGACGCGCGAAGTCGAACTCGGTGATCTTGAACGTGGCGGGAGACGGCAGGAAGGTCACTTCCGTGCCGCGGCGCGGGCGACCCTGCTCGTCGAGCCCGGCCTCGCCCACCACGGCCAGCGGGGCTTCCGCCTCGCCGTGACGGAAGCGCATGAAGTGCTCCTTGCCGTCGCGCCAGATCCGCAGCTCCAGCCATTCCGACAGCGCGTTCACCACCGAGACGCCGACGCCGTGCAGACCGCCCGACACCTTGTAGCTGTTCTGATCGAACTTACCGCCCGCGTGCAGCTGGGTCATGATGACCTCGGCCGCCGACACGCCCTCTTCCGGGTGGATGTCGGTGGGGATGCCGCGACCGTTGTCGCGCACCGTCACCGAGCCGTCCGGGTTGAGGATCACGTCGATCCGGTCGCACCAGCCCGCCAGGCTCTCGTCGATGGCGTTGTCCGTCACCTCGAAGACCATGTGGTGCAGGCCCGAGCCGTCCTCGGTATCGCCGATGTACATGCCAGGCCGCTTGCGAACGGCGTCCAGGCCCTTCAGAACCTTAATGGATTCCGCGCCATAGCTGTCGTTCGACGGCAGCGTCTCATCAGTCACGATGCATCCTCGTCTTAGAATTCAAGCCGGATGGGTTTACCGGCTTCAATCGTCCAAAGCTGTGCACGGCCCTTGAGGCCGACGAAAACGTCAGCGTCGGTTCCGGTCATCCACGCCTGCACACCCATGTTCATCAGAATATCAAATAGCCCGCCACGGCGGCCCGCGTCCAGATGTGCCGCAACTTCATCCAATAAAAGGAGAGGCCAGCGCCCTGTCAGTTCTGCCACGAGCCGCGTCTGAGCCAAGACCAAACCGATGAGCAGTGCCTTTTGCTCGCCGGTTGAGCACCGCCCGGCGGGCATCGCCTTCGTTGCGTGCGTGACCACCAGATCGGTGCGGTGAATGCCAACGCCAGCCCGGCCTGCCGCCTGATCCTGCCCGCGCCGGTGCCCGAGCGTTTCAACCAGCCAATCCTCCACATCGAGCGCCTTGGCCTCGGCGAGGCGCGCTTCCACCTCGCCCTCCAGCGCCAGCACGGCCTTGGGGAACGGCCCCTCCCAGTTGGTATCGATGAGCCGCTGCAATGCTCCCAGCGCATCGCGCCGCGCGGCGGCGACCGCCACGCCATGCTCCGCCATCTTGCGCTCCAGCGCCGACAGCCATGCGGGGTCCGCGCGGGCCTCCGCCAGGAGGCGCGCCCGCTCCCGCATCGCCGCCTCATAGCGCGCCACGTGCCCCGCGTGGTCGGGGTAAAGCGCCAGCACCATCCGGTCGAAGAACTTGCGGCGGGCCGAGGCCCCTTCCACGAACAGGCGGTCCATGGCGGGCGTCAGCCACAGCACGTTTACCACCGCCAGCAAATCCGCATTGGTGGCCGGGGTGCCGTCGATCCGCAGCTGGCGGCGGTCCCGCGCTTCAACCGTGGTGCCGGTGCCGATGTCGGTGGGCCCCGCGCGGCCCATCAGCCGGGCGGCAACGGCCCAGCCCGGCGCATCGCCCTCGCGCTCCATCTCCCGGTAGGTCGCGCTGCGAAGGCCCCGCCCCGGCGAGAGCAGGGAAAGCGCCTCCAGAATGTTGGTCTTGCCCGCCCCGTTGGGCCCCGCCAGCACAACCGGCCTTGCCTCTACCTCAAGGCCCGCCTCGGAATAGGAGCGAAAGCGCGTGAGCAGAAGGCGCGACACCCAACTGGCAAAGGGAGCAGTCATAACGAAAGCTCTGTAGCCCCCCGGCCGGTGGGCGGCAAGGCTGCCGCTGTGGGCGGGGTGCTCGACGTTCAAGTGAAGGGTTAAATTTCAAGTTTGCAGAAGGATCTCGATCCTCCTGCACCTCCTTTTCGTTTTTGCGCCGTGCCAATGAGAACAGGCGCAGCCCAGTTCTGAACACCGGATAAGAAAAGGGCCGCGCCCTCTTATGCAAGGACACGGCCCTTTCAAACGAAGGGGTGCAGGGGACCGAGTCCCCTGCAAAACCCCTCTAAACCTGGATCACACCCGCCCCAGCGCTTTAGCGCGTCAAACGCGCATCGGCATCAGCACGAAGATGGCGGGCGAGTCCGCCGTTTCGCGGATGAGGGTCGGCGAGGCGGCATCGGCCAGATGCACCTCGACGGTTTCGGTTTCGATCTGGCTGAGGATGTCCAGCAGGTAGCGGGAGTTGAAGCCCACCTCGAGCGGGCCGGAGCCGTACTCCGCTGAAATCTCTTCCGCCGCTGTGCCGGCCTCGGGCGAGGTGACAGAGAGCGTCACCTTGTTGGTGTCGAGGCTCAGCTTCACCGCGCGGGTCTTCTCGGTGGCGATGGTCGACACGCGATCGACGCCCTGCGCCAGCTCCTTGGCGTTGATGCGGAGCAGGCGATCGTTCGCCGTCGGGATAACGCGGCTGTAATCCGGGAAAGTCCCGTCGATCAGCTTGGAGGTGAGCACCGCGTTGTTGAACGCGAAGCGGATCTTGGATTGCGAGAGCGACACCTGGACGTCGCCGTCCACCTCGTCCAGCAGTTTGCGGACTTCCGCCACCGCCTTGCGGGGAATGATGACGTCCGGCATGCCGTCGGAGCCTTCCGGCCGCTCGATGGCGACGCGGGCGAGACGGTGGCCGTCGGTGGCGACGGCACGAAGCGCAGGCTTGGCCTCGTCCGTCACGTGCATGAAGATGCCGTTCAGGTAGTAACGGGTCTCTTCGGTCGAGATGGCAAAGCGGGTGCGGTCGATGGTCTGCCGCAGCGTTGCCGCCGGAATGGTGAAGCCGAACGGCAGGTCGCCCTCGGCGAAGATCGGGAAGTCGTCGCGCGGCAGGGTGGCCAGCTGGAAGCGGGAGCGCCCGGCGGCAACCGACAGGCGGCCATCGGCCAGCGTCAGTTCGATCTGGGAGCCGTCCGGCAGCTTCCGCACGATGTCGAAGATGGTGTGGGCTGCAACCGTGGTCGCGCCGCGCTGCACGGTGGTGGCGGGCACGGTCTCGACCACCTGAAGGTCGAGGTCGGTCGCCATCAGGCGCAGGCCATCGTCTTCGGCCTCGATCAGCACGTTCGACAGAATGGGAATGGTATTGCGGCGTTCGACCACCGATTGGACGTGGGCGAGGGCCTTCAAAACTGCCGCCCGTTCGACCGTTACTCTCATCGATCCCTCATTCTGCGAAGCCGATTTGCACGACCCGGTTCTGACACCGACACAGCATATCGGAGGCCCCAACTACAGGCACCCTAAATATAGGATTTGCCCCCTATAAAGCTGTGGATATTTCTACTGAAACAGCGCTTGGGTCAAGCATTTGCGCGCAAAAAGCAAGTTTCTGGTCGTCTGATTTCTTGATTGCAGGGGCCAGGGGAACCCCGCGCGCCTCGCCCCGGCGCGATACTCGCTTGAGCGATTTTTAAGGAACGTCCGCGGCGCTCCTGATCCTTAAAAATCCAGCGCGCATCCCACGTCATGCCGGGCGCGGCCCGATAACCGAATGGGAGGTTGCAGGGGGCCGTCAAGGTCCCCCTGCAAAACACAGCCCGAAAGTTACAGCGTCTCCAGCACCGTCTCCGCCGGGCGGCCGACGCGCGCCATGCCGTTGCCGATGGCGACCGGCCGTTCGATAAGGCGCGGGTTGGCGGCAAGGGCGGCGAGCAGCGCATCGTCGCCAGCGCCCTTCAGCGCCGCGGCTTCCGGCTCCTTCCAGCGCACCAGCGATTGCGCGCCGCCCGGCAGCTGGGCGCTGACGGCCTTCAGCTCCTCAAGGCTTGGCGCGTCTTCGAGGTAAAGCCTAAGCGTGGGCTCCACGCCCTTGTCCTGCAGCATCTCAAGCGCCTTACGGGAGGTGCTGCACCGGGGATTGTGCCAGAGGGTAATGCTCATGCCATCTCCAAAGCCACCTCGAAGGCGGCGGTCGTCTTAGCCTTCACCTCGTCGACGGTGACGCCGGGGGCCAGTTCGACCAGTTGGAACGGCTGACCCTTGGCAGGCCGGTTGAACACAGCGATGTCTGTAATCAGCATATCGACCACGTCAACGCCGGTCAGCGGCAACTCGCACTGCGGCTTGAACTTGGCCGAGCCATCCTTGGCGGTGTGCTCCATGACGACGACGACCTTCTTGGCCCCCGCCACCAGGTCCATGGCCCCGCCCATGCCCTTCACCAGCTTGCCGGGCACCATCCAGTTGGCCAGATCCCCGTTCTCGGAGACTTCCATGGCGCCGAGGATGGTGAGGTCCACATGGCCGCCGCGGATCATGGCGAAGCTGTCGCTGGAGGAGAAGTAGGCGCTGTAGGGCAGTTCGGTGATGGTCTGCTTGCCGGCGTTGATGAGGTCCGGGTCTTCCTCGCCCTCGAAGGGGAAAGGCCCCATGCCCAGCATGCCGTTCTCCGACTGCAGCACCACGTGCATGCCGTGGGGAATGTGGTTGGCCACCAGCGTCGGAATGCCGATGCCGAGGTTGACGTAGAAGCCGTCCTTCAGTTCACGGGCGGCGCGGGCCGCCATCTCATCGCGTGTCCAGGCCATGTTATGCCACCTCCCGCTTGCGAACCGTGCGCTGCTCGATGCGCTTCTCGAAGTTCGTGCCCTTGATGATGCGCTGCACGAAGATGCCCGGCGTGTGGATGTGGTCCGGGTCGAGGCTGCCGACGGGAACCAGTTCCTCCACCTCGACAACCGTCACGCGGCCCGCCGTCGCCATCATCGGGTTGAAGTTGCGGGCGGTCTTGCGGAAGACGAGGTTGCCTTCCGTATCCGCCTTCCAGGCCTTGACGATAGCAAGATCGGCGACGAGCCCCGTCTCCATCACATATTTGCGGCCGTTGAACTCGCGGATTTCCTTGCCTTCCGAAACCATGGTGCCAACGCCCGTGGCGGTGAAGAAGGCCGGAATGCCCGCCCCGCCGGCGCGGATGCGCTCGGCGAGCGTCCCTTGCGGGTTGAACTCCAGCTCCAGCTCGCCCGAGAGGAACTGGCGCTCGAACTCCTTGTTCTCGCCCACATAAGACGAGATCATCTTCTTGATCTGGCGGGTCTTCAGCAGCAGCCCGAGGCCGAAGTCATCGACGCCCGCGTTGTTGGAGATGACCGTAAGACCCTTGACGCCGCTGTCGCGCAGGGCGGCGATGAGATGTTCAGGAATGCCGCACAGGCCGAAGCCGCCGGACATGACGGTCATCCCGTCGAAAAGCAGGCCCTCCAGGGCGGCGGCCGCATCCGAGTAGACTTTACTCATCTTCCCCCCTCCTTTATCGAATTTGGTTTAGCTGGAAGCGCGGAAACCGGTCAACAGCATGCAACACGAACCTGAACCGCGATTCAACTTTTTTCGCAAAACACGGGAAATGCTTGGCCGGATGCCCCATTTTCGTGCCCTTTTTGCACCACCTGCCCCCAACATGGTCGCCCTTGGCCTGACGGCTTGCGCGCTGCTGATGGCCGCGCCCACCGCCAAGGCCAAGGAGGCCATCGGCGCATATGGCGACTGGGCCGCCTTCCGCGACGAGGCGGAGGGCAAGTGCTACATCGTCAGCCCACCCAGCCAAACCCGCGCGAGCGCCCGGAACATCCGGCGCGGGGCGGCGGCGCTCAGCGTTGGCGTCTGGCCGGGCAAGAAGATTGACGGGCAGGTCTACGCCGAAGTTGGTTTCAACATGGACGCCGGCAAGCCCGTTACCCTCAAGGTGGGCTCGCGCAGCTTCACCCTCTTGCCGGACGGGGAGTCGGCCTGGGCGGAGAACGGCGGGGCGGACGAGACCATCGTCGGTGCCCTGCGCCGCGGCAGCACGGCGGAGGTGAGCAGCACCTCCACCCGCGGCACGCAGGTGACGGATCGCTACTCGCTGAAAGGCTTTTCCGCCGCGCTGGACGCCGCACGGAGGGCCTGCAGCGGTAAAAACGGCGCCAAAAACGGCGGGTGACACTGGTGAATCGGGATAGAATCGCTTAAATCAGCGCTTCAAGCCCCCAGACAAACGAAGAAGTAAAGCCATGCAGATCCCCGGCAACATCGACCCTGTGGTAGCCTCGCGCGCCCCCGTTCTCCGCGCCGACGGCCGCCGGGACGTGCTCGGCCTCGACCGGGACGAGCTGAAGGCCGCGCTCATCGAGGTGGGCGTGCCCGAGGGCCAGGCCCGCATGCGCGCTTCTCAAGTCTGGCACTGGGTCTACCACCGGGGCGTGACCGACTTTGCCGCCATGGCGAACATCGCCAAGGACGTGCGGGCGCTCCTGGCCGAGCACTTCGTCGTCGGCCGCCCGGAGGTGGTGACGGCGCAGGTGTCGACCGACGGCACCCGCAAGTGGCTGCTGCGCGCGCCCGATGGCAACGAGTTCGAGATGGTGTTCATTCCAGACGCCGACCGGGGCACGCTGTGCGTCTCCAGCCAGGTGGGCTGCACCCTCAACTGCCGCTTCTGCTACACCGGCACCATGAAGCTGGTGCGGAACCTGACGCCGGGCGAGATCGTGGGCCAGATCATGCTCGCCCGCGATGCGCTGGGCGAATGGCCCTCGGCGCAGGACGGCCGCCTGCTCACCAACATCGTGATGATGGGCATGGGCGAGCCGCTCTACAACTTCGACAACGTGAAGAAGGCGCTGAACATCGTCATGGACGAGGCGGGCATCCAGCTCTCCCGCCGCCGGATCACGCTTTCCACCTCGGGCGTCGTCCCCATGATGGCCCGCGCGGGCGAGGAAATCGGCGTCAACCTCGCCGTCTCGCTGCATGCCGTCACCAAGGACGTGCGGGACGAGATCGTGCCGCTCAACCGCAAGTACGGCATCGAGGAGCTGCTCGAGGCCTGCGCCGCCTACCCCGGCGCCAACAACGCCCGCCGCATCACCTTCGAATATGTGATGCTGAAGGACAAGAACGACCGGGACGAGGATGCCCACGAACTCGTCCGCCTGCTGCGGAAGTATAAGATTCCGGCCAAGGTGAACCTCATTCCGTTCAACCCGTGGCCGGGCTCTGCCTACGAATGCTCGGACTGGAAGCAAATCGAGCGCTTCTCCGACATCGTGTTCCGCGCCGGCATCTCCGCGCCCATCCGCACCCCGCGCGGGCGGGGACATCATGGCCGCCTGCGGCCAGCTGAAGTCGGAAAGCCAGAAGATCAGCCGCGCCGAGCTGGACCGCATCGCCGCCGAGAAGCAGGCCCAGATCATGGCTGAGGCGGGAGCCTGAGCTGAGGCCGCGCCCTCGCCTCCTCATCATCGCCAACCCCACGGCGGGCGCCGGGCTTGGCCCTGCCAGCCGCATGGCAAGCATCCTGACGCGCCACGGCGCACAGGTTGAGCTCGCCCCGACCGAAGGCCCCGGCCACGCCACCGTGCTCGCCCGGCAGGCCGCCGCCTCCGGCGCCATCGACACGGTTGTCGCCTCCGGTGGCGACGGCACCTGCGGCGAGGTGATGGCCGGGCTGATCGGCTCGCCCGTTCCCATGGCCATCCTTCCCGCCGGCACGGCGAATGTCGCCGCCCTGTCGCTGGGCCTGCCCCGCGACGCCGATGCTCTGGCCCGCACCCTTCTCAGCGGCCCCGCCATCTCCTTCCGCCCGGCGCTCGCCAACGGCCAGCCGTTCCTGTGCGTGGCGAGCGTTGGCGTGGATGCGGAAGCCGTGCGCCGGGTGAGCCTGACGCTCAAACAGCGGGCCGGCAAGCTGGCCTATGCGATGGCCGGCATCTCCGCCCTGACCGAGCCGCCGCCGCGCCTTGAGGTGCATGCGGGCGGCCAGCATTTCGAGGCGGCGCAGGTTATCCTCTCGCGCGTGCCCTACTATGCCGGGCGCTTCCGCCTGTTTCCCGACGCCCTGCCGTTCGACAACAGGCTCAACGTGCTGGTCGTGCGCGCGGGCAGCCGGCTGGAGGTAACGCGCTTCGCCCTGGCGGCCGCGCTCGGCCGGCAGGGCGCCTTACGCGGCGTGCATCGCTTTGCCGCCGATCAGGCGCAGGTAAGGGCCAGTGGCCCCGTTCCGGCGCAGGTGGACGGGGATTTTCTGGGGATGACGCCCGTCACCTTCTCGCTGGCGCCAGAGCAGGTGCGGCTCAGGCGTCCGGCTGGGTTCTAAGCCAGCCAGTCACGGAGTAGCGCCTGGCCGGCGCGAACGGCGCGACCGCGCTGACCGAATGGGCCACCGGCACCTTGAAGATGTTGAGCACGTTGAATGCCGGCACCAGCCCGCGGGTGACGCCGCCCTTGTCGTCGTGAAACAGCAGGAGGCCGCCCCAGTCCGCCCGCCACTGGGGCGTCAGGTTCAGCACGTAGGCGGCCCGCCGGTGCTTGCCCGCCACGTCGTCGTTATGGGTGGTGAGGAAATGGCCGGGCCCATAGCGGCAGGCCTGTGCATCGGCAAAACAGATGTCGTCATCGCCGGTCAGGCGGCGGCCGATGTCCAGGAACGCCTCGGAGGTGACGAGCGCGCGCACGCTCTCCAGCACCGGGGCCGCGCCGGCCTCGATGGCGGGAATATGCTCGAAGATGTAGGCAAAGCCCTGCTGCGCCGCCGCATGCGCCTGGCCGGTCGCGAAGCCGAGGTCGCTGCCGGAGGGAACCGACCAGCTCTGCTTCCCCGCCCCGATGGACGTATGCCAGCCATCGAGCCCCGCCAGCATACGGTGCAGCGCCTCGGCATCCGCCCGCGCCAGGATGTTCGGGATCTGCACCCAGCCATGGGCATGGTAGTGGCTGGCAAGGCCAACCCAATCGAATGTACCGCGCAGTTTCAATGCCGTGACCATTTGCAATTCTTAGCGAACCATTGCAGCCTACCGCAATGGGCTAAGGTGTCGTGCGCGCCGCGCCCACAGGGCATGCGACAAAGCATCTTTGGGGTCGTCCCTTCGGGCAGCTGTGCTAAGTTAAGGGTCAGACTCTTTTGAGGTGCTAACAGGAAGGGGTTTTGCCATGGGCCCACTCTCGGCACTGTTGCGTCGGATTGTTCGCCACGGCGACCTCACGGTCATCGACGCCTCCGGCAAGCGCCACCGCTTCGGAGACGGCCAGGGCACGTCGTGCACCATCCGCTTTACGGACGGGCGGATTCCCTGGGCCATTTCCATGAACCCAACGCTGGGCACCGGCGAGGGCTACATGGACGGGCGCATCGTCATCGAGCAGGGCGACATCCTCGACCTGATCGACCTGTTCACCGGCAACCTTCACTGGCACCCGGACAACGAGCTTCGCAATCAGCTGAAGCGCGCGCCGCGCTGGTGGACCGCCCTCCAGCAATGGAACAACGAGCGCTCGGCGAAAAAGAACGTCGCCCACCACTACGACCTCTCCGGCAAGCTCTACGACCTGTTCCTCGACAAGGACCGGCAGTACAGCTGCGCCTACTTCCGCGACCCCGCCAACAGCCTCGACAAAGCCCAGCTGGACAAGAAGGCGCACATCGCCGCCAAGCTGCTCCTGGACAAGCCCGGCCTTTCGGTGCTGGACATCGGCTGCGGCTGGGGCGGCCTTGCGCTCTACCTGAACCAGGTGGCCTCTGCCCAGGTGATGGGCGTGACGCTTTCGGAAGAACAGCTGGCCGTCGCCCGCCAGCGGGCCGAGGCGGCGGGCGTCGCCGAGGAAGTCTCCTTCCATCTGCAGGATTACCGCACCGTCAACCGGAAGTTCGATCGCATCGTCTCGGTCGGCATGTTCGAGCACGTGGGCAGGCCGTACTACGATACTTATTTCGAGACCGCCTGCCGCCTGCTCAAGGACGACGGGGTGATGCTGCTGCACACCATCGGCCGGGCGGACGGGCCGGGCGTCACCGATCCTTGGACCCGCAAGTACATCTTCCCCGGCGGCTACTGCCCCGCTTTGTCGGAAATCACGCCCGCCATCGAGAGGGCCGGGCTCTACGTCACCGACGTCGAGGTGCTGCGCCTCCACTACATGCACACGCTCCAGCACTGGTACGACCGCACCAAGGCGAACAAGCAGGCCATCGTCGAGCTTTACGACGAACGGTTCTGGCGCATGTGGATGTTCTATCTTGCCGGCGCGTTATGTGCCTTTCGCCACAACGGGCATGTGGTATTCCAGATTCAGCTTGCCCGGCGGGTGGACACCGTTCCCCTCACCCGCGATTACATGGGACAGGCGGAAGCAAAACTGTTGTCGGCGGAGCCATGCCCCAAGGTCGCGTCACCCGTACCCTAGATATTTCCCAGGAACCGCACCCCGGCGCCTGGGAGAAGAACCACCATTTCCTGGCCAGCTCCCACGGCCGCAACGAGCGGCGGCTGTGGTCTGTGATCGCGCTGACCCTCGTGATGATGGTGGCGGAAATCGCTGGCGGCTACCTGTGGGGGTCGATGGCGCTGCTGGCCGATGGCTGGCACATGGCGAGCCATGCAGGCGCGCTCGGCATCTCGGCCCTCGCCTACATGATCGCCCGCAAGCACGTCCATAACCCGCGCTTCACGCTGGGCACCGGCAAGGTGGGAGACCTCGCCGCCTTCGCCAGCGCCGTGGCGCTGGGGCTGGTCGCCCTGCTGATCGCCCTTGAATCCATCGGCCGCCTGATCGAGCCGCAGCCCATCCGCTACGGCGAGGCCATCAGCGTGGCGATTCTCGGCCTCGCGGTGAACCTCGTCAGCGCCTGGCTGCTGCACGGCGGGCACGAGCACGGCCACAGCCACGGGCACCATCACGGGCACGATCATCACGACCACCATCACGATCACGGCCATGAGCACGATCATGCCCATCACGGGCACGAGGGGGGCGAGCACCACAAGGACCACAACATCACGGCAGCCTACGTCCATGTGCTGGCCGATGCCCTTACCTCGGTTCTGGCCATCGCCGCGCTGGTCGTCGGCATGACGGTGGGCTGGACCTGGCTGGACGCGCTGATCGGCCTCCTCGGCGCGGTGGTCATCGCCCGCTGGTCCTTCTCGCTGATGCGCTCGACGGCGGGCATCCTCCTCGACATGACGCCCGACCCGCACCTGGTGGAGCGGGCCCGCGCGGCGCTGGAAACCGAGGCCGACCACGTGACCGACCTGCACATCTGGCGGGTGGGACCGGGGCATCTGGCGGCCATGGCGACCATCGTTTCCACCAACCCCCAGCCTGCCTGTGCCTACCACGACCGGCTGAAGGCGCTCGGCCCCCAAGCGCATATGCTGTCGCATGTGACGGTTGAGGTCCATTCCTGCGCTTGACGCAGACCCCCTGCACCGTTACGCCGCGCCCTTGAGTGTTTTTCGGCAACCGGCAGTCGGGCTGCGGCTAAGAAAAATACCAATAACCAAATTCACTGGGGTGCGCTTTCAGCCGGGTTCGATGAAGCGCACTCCAGCCTCATGGAGGCTGCAACATGGCGCGCGACATCAAGAAAGTGGTTCTCGCCTATTCGGGCGGACTGGACACCTCGATCATCCTCAAGTGGCTTCAGACCGAGTACAACGCTGAGGTCATCACCTTCACGGCCGACCTCGGCCAGGGCGAGGAGCTGGAGCCGGCCCGCAAGAAGGCCGAACTCCTCGGCATCAAGCCGGAGAACATCTTCATCGAGGACCTGCGCGAAGAGTTCGTGCGCGACTACGTGTTCCCGATGATGCGCGCCAACGCCCTCTATGAAGGGCTGTACCTGCTCGGCACCTCCATCGCCCGCCCGCTGATCGCCAAGAAGCAGATCGAGATTGCCAAGCGCATGGGCGCGGACGCCGTCTGCCACGGCGCGACCGGCAAGGGCAACGACCAGGTGCGCTTCGAGCTGGGCTACTACGCGCTCGACCCCAACATCAAGGTGATCGCCCCTTGGCGCGAGTGGGACCTGACCTCCCGCACCAAGCTGCTGGAGTTCGCCGAGCAGAACCAGATCCCCATTGCCAAGGACAAGCGCGGCGAAGCCCCGTTCTCGGTGGACGCGAACCTGCTGCACACCTCCTCCGAGGGCAAGGTGCTGGAGGACCCGTGGGAAGAGGTGCCGGACTACGTCTACTCCCGCACGGTGAACCCGGAAGACGCGCCGGATGCGCCCACCTACATCACCATCGACTTCGAAAAGGGCGATGCGGTTGCGGTCGACGGCAAGGCCATGAGCCCGGCGACCCTGCTCGCCCACCTCAACGAACTGGGCCGCGTCAACGGCATCGGCCGGCTGGATCTGGTGGAAAACCGCTTCGTCGGCATGAAGTCCCGCGGCATGTATGAAACGCCGGGCGGCACCATCCTTCTGCAAGCCCACCGCGGCATCGAGCAGATCACGCTCGATCGCGGCGCGGCCCACCTGAAGGACCAGCTGATGCCGCAGTATGCCGAGCTGATCTACAACGGCTTCTGGTTCTCGCCGGAGCGCGAGATGCTCCAGGCCGCCATCGATCACAGCCAGGAAAACGTCACCGGCACCGTGCGCCTGAAGCTCTACAAGGGCTCGGTCAACGTCGTCGGCCGCAAGTCGCCGAAGTCGCTCTACAGCGACAAGATCGTCACCTTCGAGGAAGACGCCGGCGCCTACGATCAGCGCGACGCGCAAGGGTTCATCAAGCTGAACGCCCTTCGCCTGCGCCTGCTCGGCCAGCGCGGCTCGCTGTAAGGGGCTTTATGCAGGAGGGACGCTCAGGCAGTGCCTTCGCCCCTCCTGCATCTCCCACTCGTTAGAAAGGGCCGCGTCCGTCATACAGGGCGCGGCCCTTTTTCATGGCCAGAACCGAAGCGGGGCGAGACCCCGCCTTGGGATGCCCCGTAAAGCCCCGCAGAGGCCCCTTACAGCGCCAAAACAAACCTGCCCGCTACCACCCTAGCCGGAATAGGCAAAAACCTCTGTGCGGGCGTTTTAACCCCATTAGCGGCGATTTCGGATTATGTTAAGTTTGAGGACGGCTTTCAAACAGCACGAACCACGCGCCGCGTACCGATTGAGTGCCCGGAGCACGATCGTCTGAAAAGAATGGGAGGTGCAGGAGGGGCGAGCCCCTCCTGCTAACCTTTCCCTAGAAAAACCGCCTCAGAAGTTGAAGGCGTGCTTGATGCCGTCGAACACGAACTGGGCGGCGAGCGCGGCGAGGATGACGCCGAGCAGGCGGCTGATGACGGCGGAGACGGTTTTGCCCATCAGCTTCAGGAGCGGCCCGGCGGCCAGCAGCCCGAGGAAGGTGATGGCCAGCACGCAGGCCAGCGCCGCCAGCACGGCCGCCTGCGATTCCCAGCTGCCGCTGGCCCGCGACATCAGCAGCACGATGGAGGCGATGGAGCCTGGCCCCGCCAGCATGGGCATGGCCATGGGGAAGACAGAGATGTCTTCCTCCTCCAGCGGATGGTGCTTGTCCTCCGCCTCCTTCGCCACCTTCTCGGCGCGGCTTTCACGCCGTTCGGTGCGCTTCTCGAACACCATGTCGAGCGCGATGAGGAACAGGAGAACGCCGCCCGCCGTGCGGAAGGCGTCCATGCTGATGCCAAGCGCGCCCAAGAGCGGATCGCCCACGAAGGCGAAGGCGAGCAGCAGCATCCCGGCGATGAGCACGGAGCGGATCGCCATGGTCTTCTGGTGCGGGCGCGAGGTGCCTGCGGTGAGACTGGCGAAGATCGGCACGCAGCCCGGCGGATCGATGGCGACCAGCAGGGTGACGAACGCGGGAACGAAGATATCGAGGATCACAGCCCCTCCGGATCCGGCAGCCCGGCCTGACGGCAGGCCGCCACCGTGGCGTTACGCAGCAAGCAGGCGATGGTCATGGGGCCGACGCCGCCCGGAACCGGCGTGACGGCGCCCGCCACCTCGGCCACCTCGGCATAGTCCACGTCGCCCACCACGCGGGTTGCGCCCTCGCCCTTCTCGGGCGCGGGGATGCGGTTGATGCCCACGTCGATGACCGCTGCGCCCGGCTTGATCCAGTCGCCCTTCACCATGTTGGGCCGGCCGACCGCCGCCACCACGATGTCCGCCTGACGGACCACCGAGGGCAGGTCCTTCGTGCGCGAGTGGGCGATGGTGACGGTGCAGCTCTCGCCCAGCAGCAGCTGGGCCATGGGCTTGCCGACGATGTTGGAGCGGCCGATGACGACGGCGGTCTTGCCCGAAAGGTCGCCGAGCGTGTCCTTAAGGAGCATGAGGCACCCGAGCGGCGTGCAGGGCACCATGGCCGCCTGGCCGGTGGCGAGCCGCCCGGCGTTGATGACATGGAAGCCGTCCACATCCTTTGCCGGATCGATGGCGTTGATGACCGCCTCTTCCGAGATCTGCCTCGGCAGGGGCAGCTGGACGAGGATGCCATGCACCTTGGGGTCGTTGTTCAGCTGGTGGACAAGCGCCAGCAGCTCTTCCTGCGTCGTGGTCTCGGGCAGGCGGTGCTCGAAGCTCGCCATGCCCGCCTCGACGGTCTGCTTGGCCTTGGAGCGCACGTAGATTTCCGATGCCGGATCGGAGCCGACGAGAACCACCGCCAGGCCCGGCTGCAAGCCATGGCTGGCCATGAGGCCGCTCACGACAGTGGCAACGCGGCTCCGCAGACCGGCCGCGAACGCCTTGCCATCGATCACCTGTGCCGTCACGACGAACTCCTTTCCAACTCCGCGAAGCGGTCCTCGAGAGCCTTCATATCGCCCTCGATTAATAACAGTTTTTCCCGCGCCGTGTCGCCACGAAGCATGGACACGCGGGATTTTGAAACTTGAAACGTCTTGGCGATCAACGCCACAACCGCGGCATTGGCCGCACCTTCGGCCGGGGGCGCGGACACCTTGAGCGTGAGACGGCACTGGCCCGCCTCATCCCGGCTCGCCCCGGTGATCGCATCCCGCCCGCCCTTGGGCGTCACGCGCACCGAGACGCGCAGGCCAGCCTCCGACCGGGGCGCGGCGGCATTCATGCCTAGAAGAACAGCTCGGCCAGCAGGCGACGCACGAACTCGATGCCCAGCGCCACCACCAGCGGGGAGAAGTCCACGCCGCCGAGATCCGGCAGCACGCGGCGCACCGGACGGCACAGCGGCTCGACGATTCGGTTCAGCGTATGCAGGACGGTCCGCACGAAGGCGTTGTACGGATTGATGACGTTGAACGCGACCAGCCAGCTCGCCACGGCGCTGATGATGATGGCGAACAGCAGAAGCTTCAGGATCGTGTCGATAAGCCAGTAAAGCGCAAGCATCGCGGATTCCCCTGGGGCAGTTCCTCTCGCGGTGTAGCCGGTGAGGGCTCCCTCATCAACCCGATCGTCAACCCGGCGTCATGAGATTAACGACTTGGTAACGCCCTGTCGTACAGGGTGTGAACTGGAGGACGTGCGGCATGGCGATAAACCTTTTCGGCAGCACTTCGCAAAGCACCGGGTACAACATCATCCAGATGGACCTGTCGGTGCTGGCGACGCCTATCAACACGACATCCTCCGTTCAGGCGATGGTGGCGCAGAAGAACTTCACCACCCCGGCGGTGATCGCGCCGTGGAACAGCAATCCTGAGGGCGAAACCTCCACCGATGCCCTGATCCGCAAGGCGCTGGCCGCCAAGACGCTGTTCGACCGCAACGCCCCCGGCCTCAGCGACGCGGACGGCAACAAGGATCTGGAGAATCTGTTCGGCCTCTACCAGGCGCTGAACACCCTGTCGGCGCTGGCGGAGAAGGCTTCCTCCAAGACTATTTCCGACACCTACCGGAACCAGCTGAACGAGCGGTTCCAGGCGGGGCTGGCGGAGATCCAGTCCTATCTGGTGACCGCCCAGGACGATCAGGCCAAGATCCTGTTCGGCAAGAAGCAGTCCCAGATCGAAACCGTCACCATCCCCAAGACCCCCACCAAATATGAGGGGCTGGGTCTCGTCGCCGAGACATCCCTTGGCACGATCAGCGGGCTGGATGGCACCGAGAAGTTCACCATCAGCCTCAAAAACTCGACCCAGGCGGATACCTTCACCATCGACCTGTCGCAGATTCCGGGCAACATCTCGGTCCAGTCGGTCGTCAGCCTGATCAACAACCAGATCACCTCCAAGGTGCTGACCGACGCCAGCGGCAATCCGGTGACCAATTCGAGCGGCAACACCATCCCGCTCTTCGCCACCCGCGCCGAATCCTACAAGACGGAAGACGGCAAGTGGGGCATCCGCTTCACCAGCAGTTCCACCGAAACCATCACGCTCGGCGACCCGGCGGTCGGGTCCTCGCTCTACGTGGTGACCGGCAACCAGAAGAACAGCGATACCGCCGTTGGCGGCCTCAGGCGCATCGATGACGTGAACGGCGCGCTGACGGTGCCCTACTACGGCAACACCGTGGTGGCGGGCGTCGATACCGGCGCGACCGAGCTGGCCGAAGCGGTCGCCAAATCGGAAGACAAGACCGAGACCAAGACCGAGGACGGGGACGTGAGCGCCCCCGAGGACCATACGGTCTACGGCGCGACCACCGCCCGCTCGACGGCCGTCGACTCGCAGGGTTTCATCTACGTGGTCGGCTCCTCCACCGGCGACTTCGGCACCCAGCAGAACGACGGCGGCAACGGCCTCTTCCTCACCAAATACGCCCCCGATGGCTCGGTGGTCTATTCGCGGCTCGTCGCCGAGGGCGAAAGCGAGGGCTATGGCGTTACCGTCGATAAGGACGACAACGTCATCGTCACGGGCAGCACCACCGGCAAGCTGGGCCCCCGCGATGTCTTCTCGGGGCAGGACAGCTTCGTCTCCCGCTACTCCGCCGACGGCACGCTGGACTTCACCGTGCAGCTGGACGGCCTTGCGGTCGATGCCGCGACCGCCGTGACCACGGATGCCAACGGCGACATCTACATCGCGGGCAACGCCTCGATGGGCCCGGTGGTGAGCGGCCAGCAGTCCCTTGGCGGCGGCGACATCTTCGTCGCCAAGATCGACGCCGGCCCGCGCGTGGTGGAGGGTATTCCCAGCCGCCTCGTCTCCATCAACCAGTACGGCACCTCGGGCACGGACACGGTGGCGGACATCGCCATCGGCCCGGACGGCCAGCTGCTGGTGGCGGGCACCGAAAACGGCGAGGCCGTGGTCCGCAAGTTCGATACCGCCGACCTGACCAGCCAGCTGGACATGGTGAACCTGGGAGCCGCCAGCCTTTCCGGCATCACGGTCGATGAGACCACGGGCACGGTTGCGGTCGTCGGCAACACCACCACCGGCGTGCTGAACGCGGGCGCGGCGACGGGCACCTTCAACGGCGCGACCGACGGCTTCCTCGCCCGGCTGGACGGCGCGCTGACCGCGCAGGGGTACACCCTTCTCGGCACCACGGGCACCGAGAAGATCGGGGACGTGATCGCCAGCAACGGCGAGTTCTTCGTCACCGGCACCACTTCGGGCGTGATGGCGGGCACGGGCAAGAAGGGCTCGACGGACGCCTTCGTCTCGCGGCTCGATGCCGCCACGGGCGCCGTGGAAGCCACCACCCAGTTCGGCGCGCTGGAAACCGCGACCTCGGGCGTTGCCCTGGCATTGAACCCGACCGGCCACTCCAACACCCTGGAAAAGCTGGGCCTTCGCACTGGCGTGCTCAACCCGCAGCAATCGCAGGATCTGTTCAGCGCCACGGGCCTGAAGGCGGGCGACCACTTCTCCATCACCGTGGGCAACACCACCCGCAAGGTGACGGTGCAGGACGGTGACACCATGGAGCGGCTGGCCACGCGCATCCGCTCCACCTTCGGCACCGACATCTCCGTGACGGTGAGCACCCTCTCGGCAGGCACCAAGCTCCAGATCAAGACCAAATCGGGCAAGGAGATCACCTTCTCCGCCGGAGCCGAAGGGCAGGACGCCCTTGCCAAGCTGGGAATCGAGCCCGGCAAGCTCTACAGCACCCAGGTGCTCTATGGCGTCGGCGGGGAGGATGACGACAAGGACAAGGACAACTCCAGCAGCGCCCTGAAGCCTGGCGGCAGCTTCGCGCTGGATCTGGACCTCGGCCTTTCCATCAGCGACGAGAAGTCGGCCGAGTATGTCACCAACCTGATGAAGAACTCGGTGGAGACCATCAAGCGCGCCTATCGCTCGCTCTACTACGACCCGAACAAGGCGGCGATGGAAGAGCAGGCCAAGTATGCCGGCGCGGTTCCGGCCTATCTGACCAACAAGATCGCCAACTATCAGGACGCGCTCGCCCGACTGACCGGATCCTACTGATGCCTCGCCCCCGCCTCCTGCAACTGATGGCAACCCTCGCCTTGACGGCCTGCCTTGGCGCGCCCGTTGCCGCGCAGGCGGCCGAGGCCGGGGCGGAAGGCCAGCCCCTTTTCAATTTCGTGCGCTTCGAGCCGATCATCGTCACCATCTTCGACAGCAACCGCGCCACCGGCCTGATGTCGGTGACCGTGGCCCTGCAGGTGTCAACGCCCGAGGACAGGGAGGATATCGAAACGCGGCGGATGAAATACATCGACGCCTTCAACGCCGCCCTGATGCAGATGGGGCGGCTGCATGTCATGCCCAACCGGCCCCTCGACGTGAAGCTGCTCGCCAGCACGCTGGAGTCCACCGCCAATCGCATCCACGGCAAAGGCAAGGGCAAGGTGCACGCGCTCATCCTCGACGCCTCCACCCGCCCGCTGGGGTGAGCGGGCTCTTTCTGGTTTTTTAGGCCTGATTTTTTAGGGAAGTTTCTTTTTGCAAAGGGTCTTGGCCCCCTCTGCACTCCCTTATGTTTTTCGGGCCGCGTCTCGCGGAAGCGGTGGCCACCCGCCGGTCATGCCGGTGAGTTGCCGCACCCGAAAGAGGCGCGAAGCAACTGACCGGGTGCGTCCAGACAAAACGAATGGGGGATTCTAAGGGGGGCCCAAGACCCCCTTTGCTATGCCTTCTGCTTGTTTGCCTCCGCCTCACATCGCCGAGACACCGCCGTCGATGTACAGCTCCGCGCCGGTGACATAGCGAGCCTCATCCGAGCACAGGTAGACGGCGGCATGGGCCACGTCGTCCGGTTCGCCCACCCGGCCCATGGGGATCTGCCGGCCCAGCTTTTCAAGGAGCGCCTGCCGCTCGAGATCAGGCGCCATGCCATCGAGAATGGGCGTGTCGATGAAAGTGGGATGCACGGAGTTGCAGGTGATGGGATAGCGCGCCTTGGTACAGTGGAGCGCCACCGACTTGGTGAGGTGCCGCACCGCCGCCTTGGCCGAATTGTAGGCGGCAAGGTTGGCCGAGGCGATAACCCCGGCGATGGATGAAATGTTGAGGATGGAGCCGCGTCCACCCATAGCGCTTGCGGTGCGGTTGATGACCGGCAGGGCCAGCTTGCACCCCAAGAACACGCTGTCCAGGTCCACGGCGTGAACGCGCCGCCAGTCCTCCAGCGAGGTTTCCTCCACCGTGCCGTGGGCGCCGATGCCGGCGTTGTTCACCAGAATGTGCAGGCCGCCGAAGCGCCGCTCCGCCTCCGCCAGCGCGGCTTCCCACTGGGCGGGGTTGATGACATCGTGCTGGATGCCGGCGGCCGCGGGCCCCAGCGCTGCCGCCACCTTCTCCACCGCCGGGCCATTGATGTCGGTGAGCAGCACCCGCGCGCCCTCGCCCACGAAGCGGGTCGCCATGGCGCGCCCCAGCCCCGAGGCCGCGCCGGTGACGAGGGCGGTCTTGCCGGCCAGTCTTCCGTCCCCGCCCCTGTACCCGGATGTTCCGCCCGGCTGCATGGTCATCGCGCCTTCCTCCCTCTCCTCCGCCGGCAACCGGCCCCTTCCCCCTGGGTTTGTTCTCGAAATGAGTAGCGAGCGGCCGGCAGCGCCGCCAATCCCTCCCCCTGTTTCGGCGTGAATGGCAACGGGGGGCGGCCGGAGACGGCGGATGAAGGCTGAGGTTGCCTGTCCGGCTGTGAAGCGCAGAAATCTGCGGTTCTCCCCAGACACGAGGGCCGGCCGGGGCATTGAAGGAGCAGCCAAAACCCACCTGTTCAGGTGAGGGCTCCGGCAGAGAAACAAGTCAACGATAAGTTGTTTTGCAAAATATTTTTAATGTATGACTTAATGTGAAATTATTCTCCACACGACAAAATTATCAAGATGGATTCCATAAATAATATGCGTTTTTAATCCTTAAAGACTTTCTTGATTTACGTGTAAGAGGTCCATTTCTACGGACATAATACTTCAAATTAGTCTCTTCTACCTAGGAAGCCGGGCACCGCGATGCTATGTTCCCCACCATTGTTCACGTGGGAGATCGCGCATGGGGCGCATCAATACAGGTCGATCACAGCGCATACAGCCTCAGGCGGCCCTTGTGAGCCGACTGCGGGCTGCGGGCTTGCGGCCCACGCAGCAACGCATTGCCCTGGCCGCCCTGTTGTTTCAGGGGGAGCAGCCACGTCATGTTACCGCCGAACAACTGTTCGCCGGCGCGACGGCAGCGGGCGTGCCGATCTCGCTGGCAACGGTCTACAACACGTTGCGCCAGTTCACGGCGGCGGGACTGCTCCAGCAGGTGGTGCTGGAGGCGGGACGCTGCCATTTCGACACCAATGTGGAGCCGCACCAGCATGTCGTGATCGTGGACAGCACGGACATCCGCGACATTGACTCAAAAGAAATCGTATTTGCCCAGCTGCCGCCCCCGCCCGAGGGCACGCAGATCGAGCGGATCGACGTCATCATCCGCGTCAGGCCCGCGGCCTGACTGACGGGCCACGCCACGGCCGGGCTCATCCCCCCGGCCGGGCCGCCCTTCCTCACATCAACGTAAGGCTTGCCGGCCTCAGGCCGTTTGAAGGCTTGCCAGGAACGCGTCGATGAGGCCGGTCACCTTGTCGCGCACGGGCAGGTGGAACAGCCAGTGCCCGGTGTCGTCCAGCTCGCAGTACTGGACCGGCCGGGGCAACCGCCGCGCGGTCGCCCGCCCCACAGAGGCGGGCGTGATGCGATCCTGCGTGCCCACAACCACCAGACTGGGGCAGCGGATGTGGTCGTAATTCACCTTGGTCCGGCGGGCGAGGGAAACGGCACCGAAGGCGACCTCGGCCAGAACCTTGCCGGATTCATAGACCGCCTGCCCGTACTCCAGCTCGGCCACGTCGGCGGGCACGCCGTTGAACACGCCGTAGAACGCCACCTCGCGCGGCAGCGGCAGGGCTTCATCCCAGAAGCCCCAGCGGCTCATGATCGGCCAGCAGGTGCGGATGGGCCCCCACGCCAGCGGCAGGATGTCCGCCGACGGTCCGGGGGCGAGCAGCACCAGCCCCGCGGGGGAGAGCCGATCCGCCAGCATCTGGGCGATGAGGCCGCCAAGCGAATGGCCGATGAGCACCACCGGCCCTTCGATCTCGCGCAGGTCTGCCTCCAGCGCCGCCACATAGTCGGTGACGCTGAGATCGGCCAGCGCGGGCGGAACCGGATCGGAAGGGGAAATGTCATGGCCCGGCAGGGCCGGCGCCCTGGTCTGGTAGCCGTTCGCCTCGAAGTGCGCGCGAACGGCGTCCCAAATGCGGGGCTGCGCCCACATGCCATGGATAAAGTACAGCAACGGCTTTTCAGCCATGACAGTCCCCCTCTGACTCTCGTCTCCCCGTCCCGGCTCAGCGCAGGGCGCCTGCTGCTGCCAGCACCGCCATGTTGACCAGATCCGACGCGCTCGAGGTCATCGGCACGATCTGGATCGGCTTGGACATGCCGATGAGCAGCGGCCCGATCACGCCGCCGTTGATCTCCTTCAGGAGCTTGGCGGTGATATTGGCCGCATGCAACCCCGGCATGATAAGAACGTTGGCCGGGCCGGTGAGGCGGCTGAAGGGATAAAGGTTCTTCAGCTCGCGGTTGAGCGCCACGTCGGCCGACACCTCGCCCTCGTATTCGAAGCCCGGCTGGCGCGCATCAAGCAGCGCAACCGCCTCGCGCACCACCGACGGAATGTTGCCGCGCGGGTTGCCGAAGTTCGAATAGCTGAGGAACGCGACGCGCGGCTCGTGCCCGAGGCTGCGAACCACTTCGGCCGACTGGATGGCGATGTCCGCCAGCGTCTCCGGGTCCGGGCGCTCGTGCACGGTCGTATCGGCGATGAACAGGGTCTGGCTGCGGCCGACCACGATATGCATGCCGAACAGCGCGTGCTCCGGCTTGGGATCGATGGCCAGCAGCACCTTATCGAGGCTCTGGCGGAAGTGGCGGGTAACGCCGGTAATCATGGCGTCCGCGTGGCCCAGCGCGACGAGCAGCGAGGCGAAGACGTTGCGGTCCTGGTTCACCAGCCGCTGGCAGTCGCGCAGCAGGAAGCCCTTGCGCTGCAGGCGGCCGTAGAGAACCTCCACCATCTTCGCCGTGCCCGGCGTGACGCGGGCGTTGTAGATCTCGAACTCTTCCGGGTTCTCGACGCCCAGCGCCCGGAGGCCCGCTTCCACCTGCTCGGTGCGGCCCACCAGCAGCGGAATGCCATAGCCGCCATTCTTGAAGCTGATGGCGGCGCGCAGCACCTTCTCTTCCTCGGCTTCCGCGAACACCACCCGCTTCGGGTTCTGGCGGGCCAGATCAAAGCTGGTGTTCAAGACCGCCGTCGACGGGTTGAGTCGGGTTTTGAGCTCGGTGCGGTAGGCATCCATGTCGGTGATGGGCTTGCGGGCAACGCCCGAATCCATCGCCGCCTGCGCCACCCGGCTCGGCACCCACTCGATGAGGCGCGGGTCGAACGGCGCGGGGATGATGTACTTCGGCCCGAACGAGCGCCGGTCGCCGCCGTAGGCCGCCGCCACCTCGTCAGGCACGTCCTGCCGGGCCAGCTCCGCCAGCGCCTGGGCCGCCGCAATCTTCATCTCTTCGTTGATGGTGGTGGCGCGCACATCAAGCGCCCCGCGGAAGAGATAGGGGAAGCAGAGAACGTTGTTAACCTGGTTCGGGTAGTCCGACCGGCCGGTGGCGACGATGGCATCGGCGCGCACCTCGGCCACTTCCTCCGGCGTGATCTCCGGGTCCGGGTTGGCCATGGCGAAGATGATGGGCTTGGCCGCCATGGTCTTCACCATCTCCTTCGTCACCGCGCCGGCGGCCGACAGCCCCAGGAACACATCCGCCCCCTTCAGGGCTTCCTCAAGGGTGCGGGCATCCGTCACGGTGGCGTGGGCCGCCTTCCACTGGTTCATGCCGTCCGTGCGGCCCTGGTAGATGACGCCCTTGCTGTCGCACATGATGACGTTGTTGTGCGGCACGCCCAGCGCCTTGGCGAGCTCGGTGCAGGCGATGGCGGCGGCGCCCGCGCCGTTCACCACCATCTTGATGTCCTTGATGCTCTTGCCGGTGATCTCCAGCGCGTTGATGAGGCCTGCCGCCGCAATGATGGCGGTGCCGTGCTGGTCGTCGTGGAACACCGGAATGTTCATCAGCTCCTTGAGGCGGCTTTCGATGATGAAGCACTCGGGGGCCTTGATATCCTCAAGGTTGATGCCGCCGAAGGAGGGCTCCAGCAGCTTCACCGCGTCGACGAAGGCGTCGGCGTCTTCCGTCGCCACCTCAAGGTCGATGGAATCGACGTCGGCGAAGCGCTTGAACAGCACCGCCTTGCCTTCCATCACCGGCTTGGACGCCAGCGCGCCCAGGTTGCCAAGGCCCAGAATGGCCGTGCCGTTGGAAATGACTGCCACCAGGTTGCCCTTGGCGGTATAGTCGTATGCCGTGGACGGTTCGGCAGCGATGGCCTTGACCGGAACCGCAACGCCGGGAGAATAGGCAAGGCTCAGGTCGCGCTGCGTCGCCATGGGCTTGGAGGCTACGATCTCGATCTTGCCCGGCCGCTTGGCCGAATGGAACAGCAGCGCCTCTTGGTCACTGAACTGCACGTCCTTATTGCCTGCCATTCCCTCTCCCTTTCCTCTACGCTCACCGCTAAAACTGGTCCGATGTACAGAAACTCACCCGACGCGTCTATCAAAGCCAACACGCCCGTAACGGCCGGTGCAACGCCAATGATGGCTCAGTATCTTTCAGTCAAGGCCGAGTATCCTGACTGTTTGCTGTTCTATCGCATGGGTGACTTTTACGAATTGTTTTTTGAGGACGCCCGGCAGGCCGCCGCTGCCCTCGATATCGCCCTCACCCACCGGGGCAAGCACCTGGGCGAGGACATCCCCATGTGCGGCGTGCCCATCCATGCCGCCGAGGGGTATCTCGCCCGCCTCATCAAACACGGCTTCCGCGTCGCCGTTGCCGAGCAGATGGAAGACCCGGCCGAGGCCAAGAAGCGCGGCTCCAAGTCCGTCGTGCGGCGGGAGATCGTGCGCCTTGTCACCCCCGGCACGCTGACGGAAGAGACGCTGCTCGACACCCGCGCCAGCAACTACATCGCCGCCCTTGGCGAGGCGCAAGGCACGCTGGCCCTTGCCTGGTGCGACATGTCGACGGGCCGGTTCTGCACCATGGCGCTGACGCCGGACCGGGTGGAGGCGGAGATCGCCCGCCTCGCGCCCGCCGAACTGCTCTACCCGGACAACCTCCAGCCGCCCGCCGTGTGCGAGGTGACCGGCACCTCCACCACCATCATGCCCCGCCACCGGTTCGACAGCCTCAAGGGGGCGGAACGCCTGAAGGGGCTGTTTGGGGTCTCCAGCCTCGACAGTTTCGGGGAGTTTTCGCGGGCGGAAATGTCCGCCGCCGGAGCGCTGGTCGACTACCTCGACGAAACCCAGAAGGGCGCGCTGCCCCGCCTTTCGGCCCCCGTCGGGAAGAGGCCGCAACCGTCATGGCGATCGACGCTGCCACGCGGTTCTCGCTGGAGCTCACCCGCACCACGGGTGGCGAGCGCAAGGGCAGCCTGCTTTCCTGCATCGATCTCACCGTCACCGGCGCGGGCGCGCGCCTGCTGGCCGATGACCTCGCCGCGCCGCTGACCGACTGCGACGTCATCCGCCAGCGGCTGGACCTGGTGAACTGGTTCTTCGAGGATACCATCATCCGCACCCGCACGCGGGATATCCTGAAAGAAACGCCGGACATGGAGCGGGCGCTCTCCCGCCTCTCCGTGGGCCGGGCCGGGCCGCGAGACATCGCCGCCATCCGCAGCGGGCTCACCCAGGCGCTCAGCCTCAAGGCAACCCTGCTGGACGCCTATGGCCAGCCCATCGCCGCCTGCGCCATGCTGGAGGAGCAACTGGGGCGCATCGGCGCGCACGGCGAACTGCTGGACCTGCTCTCCCGCGCGCTGGTGGCCGAGCCGCCCGTCGCCGTGGCGGATGGTGGCTTCATCGCCAGCGGCTTTGATGCGACGCTCGATGAGCTGCGCTCCTTGAGCGCCGACGGCCGCCGGGCGATCGCGGCGCTCGAAGCCCGCTATCGGGACGAGACTGGCATCAACACGCTCAAGATCAAGCACAACAACCTGATCGGCTATCACATCGAGGTGCCGGCCAAGCAGGCAGACCCGCTGCTGGCCAACGATACTTACGTGCACCGCCAGACCATGGCGGGCGCGGTGCGCTTCTCGACCGGCGAACTGGCGGACCTCGCCCTTCGCATTTCGCAGGCGGGGGACCGCGCGCTGGCGCTGGAGAAGGAGCATTTCGAGGCGCTGCGGACGGCAATCCTGACCGACGGGCAGGCGATCGGCCTGACTGCCGCCGCGCTCTCCCGGCTGGACGTGGCCTCGGCGCTCGCCGAACTGGCCGCTAAGGACAGCTGGTGCCGCCCGGAGGTAACGCCGGACAGCGGCTTCCACATCGAGGGCGGCCGCCACCCGGTGGTAGAAGCGGCGCTCAGGAAACAGGGCCAGCCGTTCGTCGCCAACGATTGCGACCTGCGGTCGGAACGCCGCGTGTGGCTCATCACCGGCCCCAACATGGCGGGTAAGTCCACTTTTCTCAGGCAGAACGCGCTTATTGCCATCCTCGCGCAGATGGGATCGTTCGTGCCCGCGCGCACGGCCAGCATCGGCGTCGTCGACCGTTTGTTCAGCCGCGTCGGCGCGGCGGACAATCTGGCGCAGGGGCGCTCCACCTTCATGGTGGAGATGATCGAGACCGCCGCCATCCTCAATCAGGCGACGGAGCGCTCCCTCGTCATTCTCGACGAGGTGGGGCGCGGCACGGCGACCTACGACGGCCTTTCCATCGCCTGGGCGGTGCTGGAGCACCTGCACGAGAACACCCGCTGCCGCACCCTGTTCGCCACCCACTATCATGAGCTGACCGCGCTTGCGGAGCGCATGTCCGCCATCGCGCTCTACACCGTGCGGGTGAGCCAGTGGAAGGACGAGCTGGTATTCCTGCACGAGATCGCGCCGGGCGCGGCCGACCGCTCCTACGGTCTTGCGGTTGCCAAGCTGGCGGGCCTGCCCGCCCCGGTGGTGCGCCGCGCGCAGGATATCCTCAACCGGCTGGAGCAGCCCGGCAATCAGGCAGGGAGCGCGAAGGACGGCGGGGCCAAGGCCGCGCTGGAGAGCCTGCCGCTGTTCGCCGCCGCCCCGGCAGAGGAGCCGGCAGCTAAGGCTGGCCCCGATCCGCTGCGGGAAGCGTTATCCGCCGTGCGCCCCGATGACCTGACCCCACGGCAGGCACATGATCTCATCTACCAGCTTATATCGTTGGCAGAGAAACCCGATCCCTCGTAGGCTGAGCCCATGAAAGAGCTGTTCGCCAAGATCCCCAACCGCCGCGCCATCATCAACCGGCCTGTGATCGCCGACCAGATCGCAGAGCTGGCGGAGGAAGGCGGCGACGCCGGGGATCTGCGGCGAAAGGCCGTCGCCATTCTCAAGAAGGCCTTGACGACCGGACGCATGGAGCTGCGCCGGCGCATGCTGGAGGACGAGACGCGAGGCAAGCAGCTGGCCCGCGCCTATGCCTTCCTGACCGACCAGATCGTGCGCCTCAGCTTTGATTTTGCCGCCCGCGTGCTTTACCCGCGCGCCAACCCCACCCAGGGCGAGCGGCTGAGCCTATGCGCCGTGGGCGGCTATGGACGGGGCGAGATGGCGCCGCATTCCGACGTCGATATCCTGTTCATCACGCCCTACAAGCCGACGCCGTGGACCGAGCAGGTGGTGGAAGCCACCCTTTACATGCTGTGGGACCTGCGCCTGAAAGTGGGCCACGCCAGCCGCACTATCCCTGAGATCATCCGCTATGCGCGGGAGGACCTGACCATTCGCACCGCGCTTCTGGAAGCGCGCTATGTATGGGGCGACGAGGCGCTCTACGACGAGGCCCGCGCCGCCTTTTACCGCGATGTCATCCCCGGCACCGAGCAGGACTATGTGCGCGACAAGCTGGCCGAGCGGGACCAGCGCCACAAGCGCATGGGCGACAGCCGCTATGTGGTGGAGCCCAACCTGAAGGAGGGCAAGGGCGGCTTGCGCGACCTGCACACTCTGTTCTGGATCGGCAAGTACATGCACCGCACGGCCGATGTGAGCGAACTGGTGGAGAAGGGCCTGCTGCGCGCCGGAGAGTTGCGCCAGTTCCTCAAGGCCGAGGAGTTCCTGTGGAGCGTGCGCTGCCACCTCCATGACCTGGTGGGCCGCGCCGACGAGCGGCTGACCTTCGACGTGCAGCGGGAGCTGGCCGCCCGCCTGAAATACGCCGACCGGCCCGGCGCCTCCGGCGTCGAGCGGTTCATGAAACACTACTTCCTCATCGCCAAGCAGGTGGGGGACCTCACCCGCCAGTTCCTCGCGCACCTGGAGGAAAGCCAGAAGAAGCGGCCGCTATGGCGACTGCCCGCGCTCAAGCTGCGCTCCCGCAAACTCGCAGGCTTCGTGCTGGCGGACGGGCGCATCTCCGCCCCCTCGGAAGACTTCTTCCGGCAGGAGCCGATCCGCCTGTTGCAGCTGTTTCATTTGGCCGACCAGCATGGGGTTGAAATCCACCCGCAAACCGTGCGGCAGGTGGCGCGCGATGCCTCCATGATCGGCACGCGGCTGCGCGAGGACCGGGAAGCCAACCGTCTGTTTCTCGAGATCCTCACCTCGCGCAACAGCCCGGAGAAATCCCTGCGCCTGATGAACGAGGTGGGTGTGTTCGGCCGCTTCGTGCCGGACTTCGGCCGCGTCGTCGCGCAGATGCAGTACGACATGTACCACCACTACACGGTGGACGAGCACACCATCCGTGCCATTGGCCTGCTCTCCCGCATCGAGAAAGGCGAGCTGAAGGACGATCACCCGACCGGCACAGAGCTGATGCAGAAGATGGTCTCGCGCCGGGTGCTCTATGTTGCCGTGCTGCTGCATGACATCGCCAAGGGTCGCAAGGGCGACCACAGCGAGCTGGGGGCGGAAGTAGCGCTGCGCCTGTGCCCCCGCTTCGGCCTGACGGCGGCGGAAACGGAAACCGTCTCCTGGCTGGTGCGGTATCACCTGCTGATGTCCAACGTCGCCTTCAAGCGCGACCTGGCCGACTTCAAGACCATCCTCGACTTCGCTGACCAGGTGCAGAGCCCGGAGCGGCTGAAGCTGCTGTTCCTGCTCACCTGCGTCGATATCCGCGCCGTCGGCCCCGGCGTGTGGAACGGCTGGAAGGGCCAACTGCTGCGCGAACTCTATGCCGCCGCCGAGGAGGTGCTGCGCCTCGGCCACAAGACCGTCGGCCGGCAGGAGCGTATCAACGCCAAGCAGGACCAGCTTGCCGAGCAGCTGAAGTGGAGCGAGCGGCGCTTCAAGGCCTATCGCACCCGCTTCTTCGATGCCTACTGGATCGCCGAGCCGCAGGATGTGCTGGCGCTGAATGCCGAGCAGGTTCATGCGGCGGACAAGGCCAAGAAGCCGCTCTCTATCTCGACGGTGGTGGACGAGAACGCAGGCACCACCCTCGTCTCCCTCTACGCCGCCGACCACCCCGGCCTGTTCTACCGCCTCGCGGGCGCGATCTCGCTGGCGGGCGCGAACATCCTGGGCGCGCGCATCCACACCACGCGCGACGGCATGGCGCTCGACAACATCACCATCGAATGCGCCACCGGCGGCGCATTCAACGAGCCTGACCAGATCCTGCGCCTCGAACAGACCGTCGCTGAAACCCTTGCGGGCCGGGTGAAGCTGAAGGACCGGCTGGCGGCCAAGCCGCTCCTTCGGGCGCGGGCCGAGGTCTTCCACGTGGAGACCAACGTGCTCATCGATAACATGGCATCCAACCGCTACACGGTGGTCGAGATCAACGCCACGGACCGCCCCGCCCTGCTGTTCTCCCTCACCTCCATCTTCTACCAGGCCAAGGTGACGATCCACTCCGCCCACATCGCCACCTACGGCGAGCGCGCCGTGGACGTGTTCTACATCACCGACCTCACCGGCGGGAAAATCACCAACGCCAACCGTTTGAAGGCGCTGGAACGCCGCCTGCTCGCCGCCATCGACGGCACGGACGGCGAAGAGGAAGTTCCTGCCACGAGCCCGGTAGCGGCGGAGTAGGCCGGAATTACTTTGTTTTTTGCAGGGGTCTTGGACCCCTGCACCCCGTTTGTTTACGGGGACGCACCTGGTTTTACTGGCGTTACCTGCTGGATGAAGGGTGCGGCCCGATAATTTTTATTTTGTTATTGAAACGTGTGTCAGCGAGCACTGGAAGCGCGGCACAATCAAGCGAACGGGAGTGCAGAGGGTCCGAGACCCTCTGCAAAAAACTATAAAACAGTCAAAAAGATAAGCGATTACGCCTGACGCCAGATGGGCGGCTTTTTCATCTTGTCGAGGAAGGCGGCGTGGGCGGCGAGTTCTTCTTCGGTCGGCTCGTGCGGGCGGGGCGCGCGCCAGGTGCGGACCACCTTGATTTCCTCTGTCGCCGAGGCAACGTCGGCGACCAGTTCCAGCCGGTTCTGCCGCCCGCCCATGAGTTCGAGGTAGACCTCGGCGAGCAGCTGGGCATCGAGCAGCGCGCCGTGCTTCACGCGGGCCGAGCGGTCGATGCCGAAGCGGGTGCAGAGCATATCCAGCGTCGCCTTGGCGCCGGGGAACTTGCGCTTGGCGATTTCCAGCGTGTCGACCATGCGGCGGGCCGGCAGGATATCCCGCCCGATGTTCCGTAGCTCCCAGTTGATGAAACGGAAGTCGAACTCGGCGTTGTGCGCCACCAGGGGCGCATCGCCGATGAACTCCAGAAACTCGTCCGCGATCGCGCCGAAGATCGGCTTGTCCTTCAGCATTTCGGTCGTGATGCCGTGCACCTCGACCGCCGCGGCCGGAACGTCGCGCTGGGGATTGATGAGCAGGTGCAGCGTGCGGCCCGTGGGCAGCCGGTCGAACAGCTCGACGCAGCCGATTTCGATGAGCCGATCGCCCTTCTCCGGGTCGAAGCCCGTGGTTTCGGTATCAAAAACGACTTCACGCATGGTCTTGCCCGTCTGTTCTTCTTCTTAGCGGCAATGCACTTTCCGGCGTGCTTTCCAGCCCGGCTGCCGCGGCGGCCAATGTCTCGCTTTTTTCCGCGAAGGCAACGGATGATGCGCTCAACCGCTGCATTGGCGGGCGCAAGGCCAAGGCCCGACGGGATGATGAAATCGGCGAGGCGGCGCTTCTCCCGATCCGGCATCTGCTTGGCGAGGATCTGGCGGAACTTCTGCTCCGTCATGCCCGGCCGGGCGAGCACCCGCTGGCGCTGGATCAGGTACGGCGCGCTGACGACCGCCGTCGCGTCACAGGTGCGCCAGCCCTCGCCCTCGAACAGCAGGGGCACGTCCAGCACCACCAGAGGGCGGCGCGCCCGCGCCTGGGCGGCGAGCCAGCGCCGGCGGGCCACATCGACCATGGGGTGAAGGATCGCCTCCAGCGTGCGGAGCGCCAGCGGATCGCCGAACACCAT
Source organism: Pedomonas mirosovicensis (assembly GCF_022569295.1). Taxonomy (NCBI): domain Bacteria; kingdom Pseudomonadati; phylum Pseudomonadota; class Alphaproteobacteria; order Sphingomonadales; family Pedomonadaceae; genus Pedomonas; species Pedomonas mirosovicensis. The sequence continues at coordinate 444,967 of NZ_JAKFIA010000001.1, forward strand.
GGCCCCCAGCTTCTGGCGATCCAGCCCCTCGGGGCCGGTGGTGCCGGGAAACGCCGCCTCGATGAACGGCAGCGCCGCGCCCCCGGCCCCTGCAACCGGCGCACGGTTGCATCCGCATCGAACACGGGCACGCCATGGCGGCGGAACATGCGCGTCGCCGTGGACTTGCCCATGCCGATGGAGCCGGTGAGGCCGAGGACGATCATGCCAGCAGCCGCGCCCCTCAGCTCCGCCTCGGATGCTTCATCGCTCGGCGGTTCGGCATCGAAGAACAGGCGGAAGGCAACCTTCGCCTGCCCTACCAGCATGGTAAGGCCATCGATGGCGACAAGGCCGCGCCGCCTGGCGTCGCGCAGCAGGTCGGTCTCGATGGGCGCGTAGACCACATCGTAGACCACCGCATCAGGGGCGACCGGCGACAGATCGAGATTCAGCGGCGGATAGCCCTTCATGCCGAGGCTGGAGGAGTTGACGACCACCGCCGCGCCAGCCAGCGCCTTCGCCTGCTCCTCGAACCCATAGGCCCGGCCCCTGAGGCCGAAATGGGCGAGCAGCTCCTTGGCCTTGTCCTGCGAGCGGTTGATGAGCCGCACTTCGGAAACACCCAGCTCCTTCAGCGCCGCCAGCACCGCCCGCGCCGCGCCGCCCGCGCCCACCACGCAGGCGGGCCGCCCCGCCAGCGCATAGGCGCGTAAGGGTTCGGCGACGCCCACCACATCCGTGTTGTGGCCAACGAGCCTGCCCTCGTTTGTCACCACCACCGTGTTGACCGCGCCGATCATCCGGGCGGCGGGGACAATCTCATCCAGCGCGTCCATCACCGCCTGCTTGTGCGGAATGGTGACGTTGACGCCGCGCAAGCCCAGCATTGGCAGCGCGCGGACGGCGGTTTTCAGCCCCTCGGGCGCGACGGGAAGGCGCACATAATGCCCGTCGATCCCCAGCAGCTTCATCCAGTAACTGTGGATGATGGGAGACTTGGACTGGGAGATGGGCCAGCCGATTACACCGGCAACCGGCGGATTGGGCCGGGTTGGGGTTACGGATTCATTTGCAGCGGACATTGGATGACAGCACCGTCTTATTAAGTTTTTTGCAGAGGACTGGGGTCCCCTGCACCCCGTTCGTGTTATCGGACCGTGTTTCGGTAAGCCTCTGGAAACACGGCCATTTTAGCTCAAACTCCAGAAAGCGTCTGAAACGCCTCCGGAAAGGAATGGGGGCGTGGGGGTCCGCGACCTCCACAAAACACCCCCTACCTCACTAGCACCTTGCGCTCGCGCAGGTAGTCCAGCACCGCGAGCAGCGGCAGGCCGAGGATGGTGAAGAAGTCTCCGTTGATGCGGCTGAACAGCTGCGCGCCCCGCCCTTCCAGCCGGTAGCAGCCGACGCAGCCCAGCAGCGCCTCGCCCTCGTGGGCGAGGTAGTCGTCCAGAAACGCTGGGCTGAAGTTCCGCATGCTCAGCGTTGCGGTATCGACGAAGCGCCACACGGCCTGGCCGTTCTGGGCGATGACAGCAGCGGAGATGAGCTTGTGCTCCTGGCCCCGCAGCAGTTCCAGATGCGCGCGCGCTTCCTCCAGCGAGCGCGGCTTGTCCAGCATCTCAGCCTTGCCGAAGCTCAGCACCTGATCGCAGCCGAGCACCAGCGCGCCGGGGATGCGTTGCGAGATTTTCAGCGCCTTGGTTTCGGCCAGCGCATCGGCGATGGCGCGGGGGCTGGCCTTCTGCGCCTTGAGACTGGCCTTCAGCTCATCTTCGTCCACGCGGGGCGGGATCGCCTCGAACGGCACGCCCGCCGCCGTCAGCATGGCCTGTCGGCTGGCGCTGGTGGAGGCCAGGATAAGGCTTGGCGCGGGCGGCCCGCCTTTGGTTGGATCACTTGCCATTTCCGCTCCCGTTCCCATTCCCGTTCAGGGCCTCCTGACGCTGGGCCAGATAGTTGAGGATCGCCGCCGCCGTCTCCTCGATCGAGCGGCGGGTCACATCGATAACGGGCCAGCCGTGCTGCGTAAACAGGCGGCGGGCGAAGGTGATCTCAGCCGTCACCTCGTCCTCGCGCACATAGTCGCTGTCGGTGGACTGGTTGAGCGTGAGCAGCCGGTTGCGGCGGATCTGCACCAAGCGCTCCGCCGAGGTGGTGAGGCCGATCACCAGCGGCCGGGTGAGGCGGAACACGCTCTCGGGCAGCGGAATGCTGGGCACCACCGGCACGTTGGCGGTCTTGTAGCCGCGGTTGGCGAGATAGATGCTCGTCGGTGTCTTGGACGTGCGGGAGACGCCCAGCAGCACGATATCCGCCTCGTTCAGCGTTTCGGCCGACTGGCCGTCGTCGTGCGCCATGGTGAAGTGCATGGCCTCGATGCGGTTGAAATAGGCCGCGTCCATGAGGTGCTGGCGGCCGGGCAGGCCGCGCGCCGTCTGGCCGAGGGTCTGGCTCAGCGCCTGCAGCACCGGATCGAGCACCGAAATGGCGGGCAGGCCCATTTGCAGGCAGCGGCTTTGCAGGCGGTCCCGCGCGGCCGGATTGACCAGTGTGAACAACACCAGGCCCGGCCGCTGGGCGATCTCTTCCATCACCCGCTCGATCTGCCGTTCGGAGCGGATCATCGGCCAGAAGTGTTTGACGGCCTGCACGCCCTCGAACTGGGCGAGACACGCCTTTGCCACGGATTCCAGCGTTTCGCCTGTGGAGTCCGACACGAGATGAAGATGGAGCCTGGTCATAAGCCTGTGGATAACTGTGTGGAACGCGCCTTGGTGGAAAGGGGATATCCCGGTCATCCACGCCAGCCGGTGAGTCGTGCCCAACTTATCCCCAAATTATGCCCATGGGGATGAAATTTCAGGCTTCCTGGGGATAATGGGGATAAGTCTGGGGAGGGCGCGGAATCCCTTCACAAACGCGACCGAAAGAGCCATGGCCAGGCTGTGGATGACCCGTTAAACCCGATTCACACCGCACAACTACAGCCACAGACTCTTTGATTCTTAAAGGAAGGATATTGGTAGTGGAGACGAAGCCTTTGTTACGCGTGCTCGCCGGCGAGCGGCTCGATCCACCCCCCGTCTGGCTCATGCGGCAGGCCGGACGCTACCTCAGCGAGTACCGCGAAGTGCGCGCCAAGGCCGGCTCCTTCCTCGATCTCTGCTACAATCCGGACCTCGCCGCCGAGGTGACGCTGCAACCCATCCGCCGGTTCGGTTTCGATGCGGCCATTCTGTTCAGCGACATTCTGGTGGTACCGCATGCGCTGGGGCAGAAGCTGTGGTTTGCGGAGGGCGAAGGCCCGCGCTTGGCTCCCCGCATGGCGGAAAGCACGCTTGAGGCGCTGACGCCTGCGCCAGAGCGCCTGCAACCGGTGCTGGAGACGGTGCGAAAGGTGAAGGCCCTCCTCCCCCTGAGGTGACGTTCATCGGCTTTGCAGGAGCGCCCTGGACCGTTGCCACCTACATGGTGGAGGGGCGCGGCAGCCGCGACCAGGCGACGGCGCGATCCATGGCCTATCAGGAGCCGGAGCGCTTCCAACAGCTCATCGACAGAATTACCGAGCAAAGCATTTCTTACCTCCTCGGGCAGATCGAGGCGGGCGTTGAAGTCGTGCAGATCTTCGATAGCTGGGCCGGCACCTTGTCGCCCGAACAGTTCCGGCAATGGGTGATTGCGCCGACCAAGCGCATCGTGGAGGCCATCCAGGCACAGCATCCCGGCTTCCCCGTTATCGGCTTCCCGAAGGGCGCAGGGGCCAAGCTGGTGGAATATGCCGAAAAGACTGGCGTGACCGCCGTTGGCCTCGATGAAACGGTTGATCCTCGCTGGGCCAACGATGCCCTGCCCAAGGGGCTGCCGGTGCAGGGCAACCTTGATCCGCTCGCCCTGCGCGCGGGCGGCGCGGCTCTAACCCAGGCGGTCGATGCGATCATGGAATCACTTGACGGGCGGCCACATATCTTCAATCTCGGCCATGGGATTCTGCCGGACGTTCCGGTGGCTCATGTGGAACGGCTGCTGGCGCGGCTGCGCCGGTAATGCGGGGCCGGTAAAATGCGGGGGAGGTAACGAGGCGTGGCAGGTTTTCTGGGCGATGCCTACCTGTGGGTGAAGGCATTCCACCTCATCGCCGTGATTTTCTGGGTGGCGGGCATGTTCATGATGCCCCGCTTCTTCGCCTATCACGCCGAGGAGAATGCCACGCACGGCGTCGGCTCGCCCGTTGACCTGACCTGGCGGGAGCGCGAGCGCCGCCTGATGCGGATCATCATCAACCCGGCGATGATCGTTGCCTGGGTCCTGGGGTTGATGCTGGCGTTCAATATCGGTTGGATGGGCGGCTGGCTGCACGCCAAGGTTGCGATTGTGCTGCTGCTTTCCGCCTATCACGGCTTCCTGTCCCGCTGGCGGAAAGAATTCGCGGCCGGGAACAACCCGCGCACGACCAAGTTCTACCGGGTGGTCAATGAACTGCCTACCCTGGCAGTTGTTGTCATCGTTATTCTGGTTATCGTAAAGCCGTTCTAATTAGGGTTCGGTATTAAGCGACGCTTGACTTCCACAACAGTGCTGCTTACCTGCTCATGAGCCATGTGCCGGTCTGGCACGGCCCTTCTCCTACCCTTCCCGCGTGCATCATCGTTAAGCAAACCGCGGACTCCTACCATTAGGCACAGCTATGCATTTGCAAGACCTCAAGCGGAAAACGCCGGCTGAACTCGTGGCCATGGCCGAAGAGCTGGGTGTCGAGAACGCCTCTACCCTGCGGAAGCAGGACCTGATGTTCTCCATCCTGAAGCAGATGGCCGAAACCGACGTCCAGATCATGGGCGGCGGCGTCATCGAGGTTCTGCCGGACGGCTTCGGTTTTCTGCGGTCGCCCGAGGCCAACTATCTGGCCGGTCCCGACGATATTTATGTCTCTCCCTCCCAAGTGCGCCGCTTCGGTCTGCGGACCGGCGACACGGTTGAAGGTGAGATCCGCGCTCCCAAGGATGGTGAGCGCTACTTCGCCCTGGTCAAGGTTTCGACCATCAACTTCGACGAGCCGGACGTTGTTCGTCATCGCGTCAACTTCGACAACCTGACGCCGCTCTATCCGAACGAGAAGTTCACCCTCGATCTTTATGATCCGACCCGCAAGGACATGTCCTCGCGCGTCATCGACATCATCTCGCCGCAGGGCAAGGGCCAGCGCGCCCTGATCGTGGCGCCGCCGCGCACCGGTAAGACCGTGCTGCTGCAGAACATGGCCCACGCCATCACCGCCAACCACCCGGAAGTCTACCTCATCGTTCTCCTGATCGATGAGCGCCCGGAAGAAGTGACCGACATGCAGCGCTCGGTGCGCGGCGAGGTCATCTCCTCCACCTTCGACGAACCGGCCGCGCGGCACGTGCAGGTGGCAGAAATGGTCATCGAGAAGGCCAAGCGCCTCGTTGAGCACAAGCGCGACGTGGTGATCCTGCTCGACTCGATCACCCGCCTGGCACGCGCCTACAACACCGTGGTGCCCTCCTCTGGCAAGGTGCTGACCGGCGGCGTGGACGCCAACGCCCTCCAGCGGCCGAAGCGCTTCTTCGGCGCGGCCCGCAACATCGAGGAAGGCGGCTCGCTGTCGATCATCGCCACCGCGCTCATCGATACCGGCAGCCGCATGGACGAAGTGATCTTCGAAGAGTTCAAGGGCACCGGCAACTCGGAAATCATTCTCGACCGCAAGGTGGCCGACAAGCGCATCTTCCCGGCCATCGACGTGGGCAAGTCCGGCACCCGCAAGGAAGAAATGCTGGTGGACAAGGGCACGCTGTCCAAGATGTGGGTGCTGCGCCGCATCCTCATGCAGATGGGCACGGTGGATGCCATGGAATTCCTCCTCGACAAGATGAAGGATTCCAAATCCAACGAGGATTTCTTCGCCGCGATGAACCAGTAAGGCCAAACGGCGTCCTCCCACAGGACGCCGTTGGCTTTTGATGGCGAGTTTGGCTGAGCAGAGGACGTTATCGTGGAGTCACTTTTACAAGGCGTGGTCGATACGGCTGCGCTGGCCGCCTTCCTCCAGGTGGTGCTGATCGACATTACCCTGGCCGGCGACAATGCCATTGTGGTGGGCTCCTTGGCAGCGGGCCTGCCCAAGGCTGACCAGCGGCGGGTCATCTTCATCGGCATTCTTGCCGCGCTGATCCTGCGGATCATCTTCGCGTTGGTCGCCTCCCAGCTGCTCGAGATCATTGGCCTGCTGCTTGCCGGCGGCATTCTGCTTCTCTGGGTCGCATGGAAAATGTACCGCGAGTTGCATCCCGCCAAGCCTCAGAGCGACGAGAATGGCGACGGCATTCCCGAGGACGGCAACGTCAAGCCGGTCAAGTCCTTCGCCCAGGCTGCCTGGGCCGTGGCGCTGGCCGACGTTTCCATGAGCCTCGACAACGTGCTGGCCGTGGCCGGCGCGTCGCACGAGCACCCGTGGATCATGGTCTTCGGCCTGGTTCTCTCGGTTGCCCTCATGGGCGTGGCCGCAGGCTTCATCGCCCGCGTCATCGACCGCTTCCGGTGGATCGCCTACGTGGGCCTTGTCGTAATCATTTACGTGGCCCTCAAGATGATCTGGGAGGGCTGGCACCAGGTTGCGCCCTTCATTGGCGCGTAACGGCCGCCAGATCATCGCCGAACAGCGAAACGGGCGTTGGGAGAGATCCCGACGCCCGTTTTGTTTTTGGGGTTTGAAGGGATTTGTGCAGGAACTGCGGACCCCTCCTGCATAAAAAAGACCAACCGGCGAAGCCCTATGGCTCGATGATCGTGCAGCCGGTGGTCTTGCGCGCGGCGAGCGCCCGGTGGGCTTCAGCGACGTTATCGAGCGCGAAGGTCTGCTCGATCTCCACCTTGAGGTCGCCCTTCAGGATCTTGTCGAACACCTGGGCGCAGTAGCGCTCCCGATCTTCGGGGGTGGCGTAGTAGTGCACCAGCGTCGGCCGGGTGACGTAGAGCGAGCCCTTGGTGGCGAGGATGCCGAGATCAACGCCCGTCACCGGACCGGAGGCGTTGCCGAAGGAGACCATCAGCCCGCGCGGCTGGAGGCAGTCGAGGGATGCGGCGAAGGTGTCCTTGCCGACCGAGTCATAGACCACAGGCACGCCCTTGCCGTTGGTGATCTCCTTCACGCGGGTGGGAACATCTTCCTCGCGGTAGAGGATCACGTGGTCGCAGCCGTGGGCGCGGGCGAGGTCCGCCTTCTCCTTGCTGCCCGCCGTGCCGATGACGGCTGCGCCGATGGACTTGAGCCACTGCACCGCCAATAGCCCCACGCCGCCCGCAGCGGCATGCCACAGCACCGTTTCGCCCTTCTTGACGGTGTGGGTGCGGCAGACGAGATATTCAACTGTACAGGCCTTCAGCAGGCTTGCGGCGGCAATGCGGTCGTCCAGTCCCTCGGGCAGCTTGACGGCCCTGTCGGCCGGAAGGGTGCGATACTCTGCATAGGCGCCGACCGGCCCCCAGGCATAGGCGATGCGGTCTCCCTTGCTCAGACGCGTCACCCCCTCGCCCACGGCCTCGACGACGCCTGCGCCTTCCTGCCCCGGCGTGAAGGGCAGCGGCAGGGCATAGAGCCCGCTGCGGTGGTAGGTATCGATGAAATTCAGCCCGATGGCGGTGTGGCGCACCAGCACCTCGCCGGGACCGGGCGTTGGCGTTGGCAGATCCACCAGTTTCAGGACTTCCGGGCCGCCTGTCTCGTTAACCTGAATGGCTTTCATGATTTGTCCTTCGTGTCCGCGATGCAAGTGTCCAGGGCCGCGTCCAGCGCCTGCTGCGCCATGGCCGGCCTGTCAGTGGCAACGATCGTGACGCCCTGACGGACGAGATCGGCGTATTCGGAAGGGTTGCCGTCCGCCAGATAGGCTTCATCAAGGCGCGTTTCCTCCGGTCCCAAGGTGCCGAAGATGGCCTCCACGCCCTCCCGGCGCAGCGCCGCCCAGAGGGCGGGATTGGGCGTGCGGGTGCCGGTGAAGGCGATCAGCCGGGTCAGGTCGAACCCTTTCTGCTGCAGGGTGGTAAGGTCCCCCGCTGACCAGATGGGAGCCGAAATCATCACCTGCGGTTCCAACCGGTGAACCTTGAGGGCATCCTTCAGGCTATAGGTGATGATGACCACCTGCCCCGTCATGCCTTCGGATTGGACGGCGGCGATCACGTCCTCGAAGCGCGTCTTTCGTTTGACGTCCAGCTGAAGCCAGGCGCCAGCTTTCTTCGCCCAACGGAGCGCCTCGACAAGGCTGGGCACCGTTTCCGGCACCGGCTTGCCCTGCGCGTCCTTCAGGGAAACGGATTTCAGGCGCTCAAATGCGATTTCGCTCACCGGCCCGGCGCCGGTGGTCGTCCGGTCGAGCGTGTCGTCATGAAGAAGGACAAGCTTGCCCTCGCGGGTCGCCGCCACATCCACCTCCAGAAGGCGGATGCCTGCTTGCCAAGCTGCCTGAAGGCCTGAGAGGCTGTTCTCGGGCGCTTCAGGGGCCAAACGCCCCCGGTGGGCCGATGCCAGGCCGATGTGGCTTTCACGCAGGCAATCGAGCTGCGTGGTTAGATCATCGGCCTGGGCTTGCGGCCCGGCCAGCGGCAGCAAGGCTGCCGCCAGCGCGAGGGCGTCGGATTTCACCCGGTTTCGTGCCACGCTGTTAGCGGAGATGCTCGGCGAAGAATTCAGTGGTGCGGCCGTGCGCCAGGTCGGTGGCTTGCCTGTCGAAGTTTTGGCCGTTGATGCGGGTGAAGGCGTGGTCCACGCCCGGATAGTCGTAGATCGTCACCTGCGGGTGATCGTCGAGCGCGGCATGGATCTGCGCTTGCGCGTCCTTGCTGACGAACCGGTCTTCCTGGGCAATATGCATCAGCAGCGGCCTGGTGATGTTGGCGGCTTCATCGAGCATCTTCTCGATGGTGACGCCATAGTAGGCGGCATTGGCATCCGCGTTGGTGCGGGTGGCGCACATGTAGGCCAGCCGCCCGCCGAGGCAGAAGCCGACGGTGCCCACCTTGCCGGTGCAGCCATGAACCTCGCGCAGGGAATCAATGGCGGTCTTCAGGTCCTCTATCCCCTTGTCCAGATCCAAGCCGTTCATCAGCGACATGGCCTTGGCCCATTCCGCCTCGGTCTTGTCGGTGATCTGCACGCCTGGCTCCTGCCGCCAGAAGAGATCGGGCGCGAGCGCGAAATAGCCCTTCTCGGCCCAGGCGTCGCACTTGGCGCGCACGTCGTGGTTCACGCCGAAGATTTCCTGGATGACCACGATGCCGGGGCCGGTGCCGCTGGCCGGTTCCGCCAGATAGGCGCTGAAGCTGCCGGAGCCGTCGCTTGCGGTAAGGCTGATCTCGCGTCCCATTGATCTCTCCTTATATCTTTGAAAAGTTTTCGAAAAAATCAGATACGCCAGAAACTTTGCCGGTCAATGACCCAGCGCACCTTCAAGGCGCAGCAGCATGGTCTTGGTCTCGGTGCCTTCGCCGAAGCTGTAGAAATCCCGGCTTGGCGTTGCGCTCAACACCCGGTGGCATGGGATAAGAATAGGAATGGGATTCCGCGCGCAAGCTTGTCCGACCGCGCGGGCCGCAGTGCCAATCTCATTGGCGATTTGTCCGTATGTTTTGGTTTGGCCGTAAGGAATGGCCGACATGGCTTGCCAGATCTGCTGGCGGCGCGGCGTGCCATAGGGCGCAAGCGGCAGGGCGAAATTCTGAAGCTTACCGTCGAAATAGGCGTCCAGCTGCTCGCGCGCCTCCCGTAACAAGGGTGTTTCCTCCTGCTCGCTGCCCCACCCCCATTCAACGGCAACGATCTGTCCCTCGTCCTCGCACACGGTGATATCGCCAATGGGCGTGTGGAGAGAAATGGTGGGCATGAGGCATCTCCGGCGGATAAGAACGACTGTGCCCGGATTCTTAGCACGAACAGGCGCTTGCGAGGGAAGAGTTGATAGGCGTATGCCGACCACTGAAGAGAACGAAGGTGGCTGAGCGATGAGTGAGACGATCTTCGCCCTTTCCTCGGGGCGCGGCCCGGCGGGCGTTGCGGTAGTGCGCGTCTCGGGCTTGAGGGCGGGCGATGCGGTCACGCTCCTCACCGGCCAGCCAGTCCCTGCGCCTCGCATGGCGGCGCTGCGCCTGCTGCACGACCCGCACGATGGGGAAGTGATCGACCAGTCTCTCCTCCTCTGGTTTCCCGCGCCGAACAGCTTTACCGGCGAGGACGTGGCGGAGTTTCACGTGCACGGCGGCCCGGCGGTGGTCTCCGGCGTCCTCACCGCCCTTGGGCAGCAGCCGGGCCTGCGCCCGGCCGAACCGGGCGAGTTCACCCGCCGCGCCTTCCTTGCTGGCAAGATGGACCTGACCCAGGTGGAGGGCCTTGCCGACCTCATCAACGCCGAAACCGAAGCCCAGCGGCGCCAAGCCTTGCGCCAGATGCAGGGCGTGCTGGCCAATCTCTACGAAGGCTGGCGCGAGCAACTGGTGCGGGCCCTTGCCTATGTGGAAGCGGACATCGACTTCGCCGACGAGGACGACGTACCCGAGCACGTCTCGGCGCAGGTGAAGGACGCTATCGAGCGGCTGAGCGCAGAGATTGCAAGCCACTTGGCGGACGGCAGCCGGGGCGAGCGGCTGCGCGATGGCCTCGGCGTTGCCATCATCGGCAAGCCGAACGCGGGAAAATCCAGCCTGCTCAACGCCTTGGCTAAGCGGGAGGTGGCGATCGTCTCCAACATCGCCGGCACCACGCGAGATGTAATCGAAGTACACCTGAACCTCGGTGGCTATCCGGTCACGCTGATTGATACGGCTGGCTTACGGGAGACTGATGACCCGGTGGAAGCTGAGGGCGTTGCCCGCGCCCGCGCCCGTGCCCAGGCCGCTGACCTGCGCCTGCACCTCACCCCTTACGGGGAAGAGCCGGAGACAACGGAGGGCGAAAGCCTCTCCGTCATCACCAAGATTGATCTCGGCGGCGGGTCTCCCGGCCACCGCGACGGCCGCTTTTACATCTCCGTCGTTACCGGCGCGGGGCTTACCGAACTGGTCGCCCACCTCGCCGACTGGGCAAGCAAAGCCCTCGGCGGCGGCGAATCCGTGCTCCTCACCCGCGAACGGCACCGCCATGCGCTCGAGGCCTGCCGCGCTCACCTGCACGCCGCCCTCACCCAGCCCGATCTTGTCCTGATGGCGGAAGACATGCGCCTTGCCGCCCGCGCCTTGGGCCGCATCACCGGTCGCGTGGACGTGGAAGACCTGCTCGACGTGATCTTCCGCGATTTCTGTATTGGGAAGTAGCAAAAAGGGGGGTCTTGGATCCCCTTTAGATCCCCCTTCGCTTTGACGGGCCGTGCCTGTGACTTCGCTTGGGGGACTGACTGAACGGTTGATGCAGGGTGCGGCCCGATAAAAATTAGGGAGTGCAGAGGGTCCGAGACCCTCTGCAAAGAAAAAATGTTCCACGTGGAACATCGTCCCATGACCCGCCCCACTCCATCACTGGATGTTTCACGTGAAACACCGCTGTGCCGTTTGACTTCCGGCCGCCGAATCCATAGGGATGAGAGATCATGCCAAGCTACGACGTTATCGTTATCGGCGGGGGTCACGCCGGCTGCGAAGCCGCAGCGGCTGCCGCGCGCCTGGGCGCGAAGACCGCACTCATCACGCACAAGATTGAAACTATCGGCGAGATGTCGTGCAATCCTGCCATTGGCGGGCTTGGCAAGGGCCATCTGGTCCGCGAGATCGACGCGCTCGATGGCGTGATGGGTCGGGTGGCGGACGCGGCGGGCATTCAGTTTCGCTTGCTCAACCGCCGCAAGGGTCCGGCCGTCCAAGGGCCGCGCGCGCAGGCAGACCGCAAGCTCTATCGCCGGGCGATGCAGGACATGCTGCTGAACTACCCTAACCTCACGGTTGTGGGCGCGGCTGCGGAAGACCTCACCTACGCAGAAACGGAGAGCGGCCCGGTCATCAGCGGCGTGGTGCTGGCGGACGGCACGCGGCTTTCCGCCGGCGCTGTCGTGCTGACCACGGGCACCTTCCTGCGCGGTGTTATTCACATTGGCGAGAAGCAGATTCCAGCGGGTCGCGTTGGGGAGCAGCCATCCATCGGCCTGTCGGATACGCTGGCCCGGTTCGGCTTTGCTCTTGGCCGGTTGAAGACCGGCACCCCTGCCCGGCTGGATGCTCGCTCGATCGACTGGGCCGGGCTGGAGCCGCAGCCGGGTGATGACCCGGCCGTGCCCTTCTCGTTCCTGACGAAGCAAATCACCACGCCGCAGGTGGCCTGTTACATCACCCGGACTACGGCGAAGACGCACGAGATCATCCGCGCCAACATCCACCGCGCGCCCATGTATGCGGGGCGGATCGAGGGTGTGGGCCCGCGCTATTGCCCGTCCATTGAGGACAAGGTGATGCGCTTTGCGGACAAGGACAGCCACCAAATCTTCCTTGAGCCGGAGGGGCTGGACGACGTTACGATCTACCCGAACGGCATTTCCACCTCCCTGCCGGAAGAGGTGCAGGATGCTTTCCTGCGGACCATTCCGGGGCTGGAGCGGGTGAAGATCATCCGCCCCGGCTATGCCATCGAGTATGACTTCGTTGATCCACGCGAATTGAAGCCCAGCCTTGAGACGCTGAAGGTGAAAGGTCTTTTCTTCGCCGGGCAGATCAACGGCACCACGGGCTACGAGGAAGCGGCGGCGCAAGGGTTGCTCGCCGGTCTTAACGCCGCCCGGATCGCGGGCGGCAGCGCGGAGCCATTCCTCATCGATCGCGCCGATGCCTACCTCGGCGTGATGGTCGATGATTTGACGACGCAGGGAACGCGCGAGCCTTACCGCATGTTCACTTCCCGCGCCGAGTATCGCCTGCGTCTGCGGGCGGATAATGCGGACCAGCGGCTGACCCCGCTCGGGCTGGAACTGGGCTGCATCAGCGCCGAGCGCGCGGCGGCCTTCCGCCAGAAGATGGACGCGCTCGCCAAGGCGCGGGAGATGGTGGAAAACCGTTCCCTCTCCCCCAACCAGGCGGCGAAGCACGGCCTCAGCGTCAATCAGGACGGCATCGTCCGCACGGCGTTCGAGCTGATGCGCTACCCGAACATCGACTGGGCACGGCTCGTCTCGGTATGGCCAGAGCTGGGCGACGTGGACCCGGCGGTTGCCGAGCAGGTGGAGATCGACGCCAAGTACGCCACCTATATCGACCGCCAGGCCGAGGATATCGAAGCCTTCCGGCGCGATGAGGCCCTGCGGCTGCCGGAGAATCTGGACTATGCGGCGGTGATGGGCCTGTCCGCCGAGTTGCGGGAGAAGCTGGCTGTCGCCCGCCCGGCCACGCTCGGCGCAGCGGCACGGTTGCAGGGTGTGACGCCCGCGGCGCTCACCGCCCTCCTCGCCTATGTAAAGAAGCAAGCCAACCGGCGGTCAGCAGCATGAGTGATGCAGTACAGGAAACGTCCGGTCCCGAGGTGCTGACCGGCGTTGTTGATGTTTCACGTGAAACACTGAGCGCCCTCAACCGCTACGTCCTCATGCTTCACGACTGGCAAACCCGGCTCAATCTCGTTGGCCCGGCCACCCTGCCGGATGCCTGGCGGCGGCATATCCTCGATTCGGCCCAGCTGTTCCGGCTGGTCGAAAAGCCGGAAGAGACGGTGTGGATGGACATGGGCTCGGGCGCGGGCTTTCCCGGCCTTGTCATGGCCATCATGGGCGTGGGCGAAGTGCATCTGGTTGAGTCGATTGGCAAAAAGTGCCGTTTCCTGGAGGCGGTGGTGGATGCGCTCGCCCTGCACGACCGGGTGATCGTCCACAACGAGCGGCTGGAGAAGATGGATCGCTTCAAGGCGGATATCATCTCGGCCCGTGCCTTGGCCAAGCTGGCGCAACTGTTTGACTGGGGGCATCCTTTCGCGGCATCATCCACCCGCTGGCTCATGCTCAAGGGTCAGGATGTTGAAGCGGAACTGGCTGAAGCCCAGCAAAAGTGGGCCTTTGAGTACCACTTGCACGCCAGTCTGTCGGACCCGCGCGGCCGTGTCGTCGAGGCATGGGGCGTGGCGCGAAAGGCCAGGAAATGACGGGTAACTCCCCTGCTTGCCGAATCTTTGCCATTGCCAACCAGAAGGGCGGCGTGGGCAAGACCACCACGGCGATCAACCTTGCCACCGGCATGGCGGCCGTGGGACGCAAGGTGCTGGTGATCGACATGGACCCGCAGGGTAATGCCTCCACCGGCCTTGGGCTGGACCGATCCAAGCGCGGCCTTTCCGCCTATCAACTGTTGCTGGGAGAAACCACGGTTGCCGAGGCCCGGCAGGAAACCGTGGTGCCCAACCTGTGGCTCATCCCCTCCACCATCGACCTTTCGGGTGCGGAGGTGGAACTGGTGGATATGGAGCAACGCAGCCACCGGCTGAAGAACGCCCTCGCCGAAGGCTGCGAAGAGTACGATTACGTCCTCATCGACTGCCCGCCCTCGCTTGGGTTGCTGACCATCAATGCGCTGGTGGCGGCCGAAGGCGTGCTGGTGCCGTTGCAGTGCGAGTTCTTTGCGCTGGAAGGCCTCAGCCAGCTGCTGCAAACCATCGAGCGGGTGCGCGCCAGCTTCAACCCCATGCTCGGCATTTCCGGCGTCGTGCTCACCATGTACGACAAGCGCAATCGCCTGTCCGATCAGGTAGCGGCGGATGTGCGGAGCTGCCTCGGCAATCTGGTGTACGAAACGGTTATCCCCCGCAACGTGCGGCTTTCCGAAGCGCCATCCCACGGCAAGCCGGCGCTGCTCTACGATCACAAATGCCTTGGCTCCGAAGCCTATATGAAGCTGGCAACGGAAATCCTGCGGCGTATGGAAACGGCTGTGGAAGCAGCTTGACGCGACCTTGACTTGAGGACTGGTAAGACATGGCGAATCCCAAACAACCGAAAGGGCTGGGCAAAGGGCTTGAAGCCATTTTCGGTGATTACAACGCCAGCGTGATTGACCCATCGCGCGGCATGGGAGGCTTTGCTGTCGCTGGACAGGTCAGTAAACAACCGGACGAAACGGCGACCGCCTCCGCCACGCCGCGCCAGGCCCCGCAGCGTATCGCCATTGAAAAGATTGTCCCCAATGCCAAGCAGCCGCGCCGCAGCTTCTCGGACGAAGCCATTGATGAGCTGGCCCGCTCCATTCGCGAAAAGGGCATCCTCCAGCCGCTGTTGCTGCGCCCTGCCCCGAACCGCCCCGGCTTTTACGAGATCGTGGCGGGCGAGCGTCGCTGGCGCGCCTCGCAGCGGGTGCCGCTCCACGAGCTGCCAGCGATCGTCAAGGATCTGGACGACAGCACCACGCTGGAAATCGCCCTTATCGAGAACATCCAGCGACAGGATCTGAATCCCATCGAGGAGGCGGAGGGCTATCGCCGCCTGATTGATGAGTTCAGCCACACGCAGGAAGATATCGCCAAGCTGGTGGGCAAGAGCCGCAGCCATGTCGCCAACCTGCTGCGCTTGCTTGACCTGCCGCCCTATGTGCGCGCCCTGCTGGCCGAAGGCACCCTCACCATGGGCCACGCCCGCGCGCTGGCCAACACGCCGGACCCGGCCAAACTGGCCGATGAGGTAATCGAAAAGGGCCTCAGCGTCCGCCAGACCGAGTTGCTGGCGCAGGAAGCCAAGAACCCGAGCGTCGCTGCCAGCCCCAAGGCCGAAGTGAAACTGAAGCCGGGCAAGGATGCCGACACCATGGCTCTGGAACGCGACCTCTCTGCCACCATTGGCATGGCCGTCACGATCACCGACCGCAACGGCCAGGGCACGCTGACCATCAGCTACAAAAACCTCGACCAACTGGACGAAATCTGCGCGCGGTTGACAGCCCAGCGGATGTGATCCCCGGTTGTTTTTTAGGTTTTGGTTTTTGCAGGGGGGCTATAGCCCCCTGCACCCCCTAACGTTTTTCGGGCCGCGTCCGTTTATTTGAGGATGCGCCTCTTTCCCTCTCTGATCGATAGGGACGCACCTGGTCGGTCCGTTGCACATCCATGAAATGATAGGGAGTGCAGAGGGTCTGCGACCCTCTGCAATGAGAAAACTCTGCAAAAAGCCCGCTTAAAGGGCCGTGTTTCCCTGCGATCCTAATTTCAATGTTTCACGTGGAACAGGAAGCGGATCAGCCCAGTGTCTTGCTCATGAAATAACGGGCCCCGCCCCGGGGGTGGCCCGGCAGTTCGCCGAACACGCTGAAGCCCAGCTTTTCGTAGAAACCCCGCGCCTGAAAGCTGAAGGTGTCCAGCCAAATTCCGGCTGCACCGCGGTCCATGGCAATGCGCTCTGCCTCCTGCATCAACTTGGTGCCGTAGCCGCCGCCCCGCAGGTGCTCCGGCACCACCAGCAGTTCTACAAACAGCCAATCATAGCCGAATTGGCCCCATAACCCGCCGACCGGGCGTTTGGTCTTCGGCTCCTTGAGCAGCAGAGCAATGAGTTCTTTGCGCGATGGCCCGGCAACACGGGTGTTATAATCCACCAGCGGCCCAACAATCGCGTCATACATGTCATCCGTGGGAGACGTGGACAGGACAATATCCACACGCGTCATAGGCAAGGCCCCTCCTCGCAGTCACAGGATGCCAAGGTGGCGCATCGTTCCTGCCCCGGCAAGCGGACATATGCTTTGCAGGGGACCCGAGTTTCCCCGCATGAGAAATCAGAAGATAAGGAAGCCGATCAGCGACGGCTGCCGGCGGCTGCGAGGGCCATGAGGCTTTGGTGGGCGATCACGTCGCCAGCGCTGCCGGAGGACTTGATGTCTCTCTCTGCGGCCAGCAGGCGGTTAAGGGCCGAGCGTAACCGCTCCGCGCTCCAGCGGCGGGCCTGGGCGGCAAGCGCGTCCTTCTCCTTCCAGAAGACGGGCGGGCGCAGCGCGCCGATGGCGGTGTCGAGCGATTGCCCGTCCGCCATAGCGGTTCGCACTTGCAGAAGCTGCCACAGGCGGCGGGAAACGGCGCGCAGGAGCGCGATGCCCGCCTCGCCTTCTTCCGCCATGCGGTCGATCTGGCGGGCGGCTTCCACCGGGTTGCCGCCGAGCACCGCGTTGATGAGCTTGTCGTAGCCGGTCTGGCCGAAGTCCGCGCCGACGGCTTCCATATCTTCAAGGGTTACGCGCCCGCCGCCCGTATAGAGCGCCAGCTTGTCCAGCTCGTTGCGGGCGATGTCCCGCTCCGGCCCCACGGCGCGGGAGAGCAGTTCGATGGCGTCCTGATCCATCTGGAGGCCACGGGCTTGCGCTTCCTGCATGAGGAAGGAGGACAGCCGCACGCCCTCCTCCGCGTAGCAGGCGATGGCAAGGGCGCGGGGGTGAGCTTCGGTCGCCTTGCGGATTTTGGAGGTCTTGGGCAGGTCGCCGCTGGTGGCGACAACGAGATTTTCCGCCGTATCGGAATCCAGCAGGCTTTCTATTGCCTTCAGGCCGCCGTCGGTGAGGCCTGTCACACGGATCAGCTTGCGCCCGCCCAGCATGGGCAGGCTGGCGGCTTCATCGGCGAGCACGGCATCGTCGTCCGCCACCGCCTTGCCATCGAGATCAACGACGAGGAATGGGTCGGTGAGGTCTTCCACCACCTGCTTGCCGAAGATGCGGGCGCGCTCGCGCACCAGCGCTTCGTCGGGTCCGAAGATGTGAACGAGACGGATGCCGGGGTCGAGGCGCTTCAGCGCAGCCTGGATCTGGGCGGGACCGGGTTTCACTGGTTCTGGGTACGGAAGTAAAGCGCCAGCCGGGTGATGATACGGTTGGCGATGGCGCGGGTGTTGCGCTCGAACGCGGTGCGCTCGGCGGCGACCACGGCATATTCGCTCCGCACCACATCGATGCCGGCGTCGGAGCTGGCCACGTCCTCCAGTAGAACCTTGTCGGTCGCGACATCAACCAGCCGGTAGGTGGCGGTAAGCGACACGCGCTCGCGGGCGACGGATTCGTCGCCGCGAATGCCGAAGCCTTCGATCCGCTCCTGCAGCGCCACATCAAGCCGGTAGGCGGGCGAGCCATCGGGCTGGAGCTGGCGCAGCAGTTCTTCCTGCAGCATCTGGCCGCTGCGCTCCGCAATGGGGCTGACAGCGACCATGGAGAGCTGCTCGGCGGCGACGCCCTGGCGCCCCTCCGCATAGATGGGCTGAAGGCCGCAGCCGGCCAGGGCCGAGCCAAGACCGGTCAGAAGCAGAGAGGCAGCAAGAGCGCGCATCACACCACCAGATTGACCAGACGATCGGGAACCACGATGACCTTGCGGAGCGGCGCGCCATCGATGGCCCGCTGCACCTTTTCGGACGCCAGCGCGGCGGCTTCCAGTGTCGCCTTGTCGGTGCCCTTGGGCAGGGTCAACGTATCGCGCAGCTTGCCGTTCACCTGAACCGCCACGGTCACCTCGTCGGCCACCAGCAGGGCGGGATCAGCCACCGGCCACGCGCTTTCCGCCACCAGCGTATCGAAGCCCATGAAGCTCCACACTTCTTCCGCCAGGTGCGGCATCATGGGAGCAACCATTTGGACGAGCGCGATCAAACCCTCCCGGCGCGCAAATGCTAGGGCCTCGTCCTCCTTGGCGGACGAGAGGGTGTTCACGAACTCGTAGAGCCGCGCCACGGCCTTGTTGAAGTGGAGGCCCGCGATGTCGCTGGTCACGCCGTCGATGGCCTTGTGCGTGGCCTGGCGGATCTTCTTCTCCTCGCCGCTGTCGTTCGGCTCAACCGCGCCGGAGACCTGCGGCCAGGTCTCGGTGACCAGACGCCACACCCGGTTGGTAAAGCGCCATGCGCCCTCGATGCCCGCTTCGGTCCACGACAGGTCGCGCTCCGGCGGGCTGTCGGAGAGCATGAACCAGCGCACGGCATCCGCGCCGAACTGGTCCACGATCACCGTGGGGTCCACCGTGTTCTTCTTCGACTTGCTCATCTTCTCGGAGCGGCCCACCGAAACGGCAAGCCCGGTCTCCTTCTCGAAGACGCCGTCGTCGCGCCGCTCCACCTGCCCCGGCTCCAGCCAGCGGCCGTCGAGCGCCTTGTAGGTCTCGTGGGTCACCATGCCTTGGGTGAACAGGCCCTTGAACGGCTCGGTGATGTCCAGCCGCCCCACCTTGTTCAGCGCGCGGGTGAAGAAGCGGCTGTAGAGCAGGTGCAAAATGGCGTGCTCGATGCCGCCGATGTACTGGTCGACCGGCAGCCACCAGCCTGCCGTGTCCTTGTCGAACGGCTTGTCCTGCGGCTGGCTGGCGAAGCGCACGAAATACCACGAGCTGTCGACGAACGTATCGAGCGTGTCGGTCTCGCGCACGGCAGGCTTGCCGCACTTGGGGCAGTTGACGTGCTTCCAGGTGGGATGGCGGTCCAGCGGATTGCCGGGCGTGTCGAAGGTCACGTCCTCCGGCAGCTTCACCGGCAGCTGATCCTGCGGCACGCCCACCGGGCCGCAGGCCTCGCAGTGGATAATGGGGATCGGCGTGCCCCAGTAGCGCTGGCGGGAGACGCCCCAGTCGCGCAGGCGATAGGTGGTGGTGCCCTCACCCCAGCCTTCGCTTTCCGCGCGGGAGATGACGGCGGTCTTGCCGGCTTCCACATCCAGCCCGTCAAGGAAGCGGGAGTTGGCCAGGCGGCCGGGGCCCACATAAGCCTCGTCGCCCACGGCGAAGTCGGCGGCGTCCGTGCCTTCCGGCACCACCACCGGGGTCACCGGCAGGCCGTACTTGCGGGCGAAGTCCAGGTCGCGCTGGTCGTGGGCCGGGCAGCCGAAGATGGCGCCGGTGCCATATTCCATCAGCACGAAGTTGGCGATGTAAACCGGCAGCTCCCAGCTCGGGTCGAGCGGGTGCTTCACCCGGTAGCCGGTGTTGAAGCCCAGCTTCTCTGCGGTTTCCAGGTCGGCCGTCGCGGTGCCGGACTTGCGGCATTCGGCGATGAACGCGGCGGCCTCAGGGTTGTCGCGCACAACCGCTTCCGCCAGCGGGTGATCGATGGCGATGGCGCAGAAGCTGGCGCCGAACATGGTGTCCGGCCGGGTGGTGAACACCTCGATGGAGGGCACCGGCGCGGGCTGCGTCACCTCGAAGCGGAACTTGAGACCGGTCGATTTGCCGATCCAGTTCTCCTGCATCAGGCGCACCTTCTCCGGCCAGTGGTCGAGCGTCTTCAGCCCTTCCAGCAGATCCTCGGAGAAGTCGGTGATCTTGAAGAACCACTGGCTCAGCTTGCGGCGCTCGACGAGCGCGCCCGAGCGCCAGCCGCGCCCGTCGATCACCTGCTCGTTGGCGAGCACTGTGTGATCCACCGGGTCCCAGTTGACCCAGCTTTCCTTCCGGTAGACCAGACCGGCGTTATAGAGGTCGAGGAACAGCGCCTGTTCCTGCCCATAGTATTCCGGATCGCAGGTGGCGAACTCGCGGGACCAGTCGATGGCGAAGCCCAGCAGTTTCAGCTGGTCGCGCATGGTGGCGATGTTGGCATAGGTCCAGCTCGCCGGGTGCACCTTCTTCTCGAAGGCGGCGTTCTCGGCGGGCATGCCGAAGGCGTCCCAGCCCATGGGGTGCAGCACTTCATAGCCTTGCGCGCGGCGGAACCGGGCGATCACGTCGCCCATGGTGTAGTTCCGCACGTGGCCGATGTGGATGCGCCCCGAAGGATAGGGAAACATCTCAAGCACATAGGCCTTGGGCTTGCCGGACTGGTCTTGCGCCTGGAAAGTCTTACGCTCTTCCCAAACGCGCTGCCACTTGGCCTCCGCGGCCTTCGGATTATAGCGAGTCATGGACCTGGATCAGTTCTGTACGATGGTTACTCGACGCCGACCGAACCCTGCCGGATCTGCCGGGCGCGGGTGAGAATAGCGTCTTCAAGCTTCTGCACGGTGCCGGCCTGAACCGGAGCATCCACCCACGCGCCGTTCTGCTGCACCTGGCGCTGCACCGCCACCTTGATGGCATCGGCGCGCAGGTCGCGGTCCAGCACATAAGCTGAGAGCTTGAAGCGTTCATTGGGGACCTTGGGGTTCACCTTCCAGTCGGTCAGGATAACGCCGCTGTTGGCGTCCACCTGCGTCGTCGGCATGAACGACAGCACATCCAGCGCGGCGCGCCACAGATAGGTGTTGATGCCGAGCGTCGTCACTTTTGCGGGCGGCAACTTCGCGGGGGTTGGATGATCTCCGCCGCCGCACGCCGCCAGACCGAGCGCCGTACCCAAACCCAAGGCAATCCGCACGACCAATTTCATAGTGTTTCCCCATTCGACTCGGGAACCCCGGTCCCCGCGAAACTCGCACCCCTTATAGACATGGGCGCAGCGCGGGGCCAAGGCCCGTCGCGCCGATCAGCCGAAAGGTTTGTGGATTCGTCGCCACAGTGCTGCCCCATTCCGCCCTGGAGGGCTGGGAGAGGCGGAGGAATTACTGGAAACGAAGCGTATCTCCAGGCATATGAATAAAAAAGGATAACAGGGACGATGACGGCGTTCGCGCGCATTTTGACGGTAACTCTCGCAGTAGCGGCCATTCCGGCTGCGGCTGCCGAGTCCGCGCGTCAAAACGCCGACTCCGACTCCGGTTATCTTTACTTCCGCGAAGGCTCCGCCACCACCCTCAGCGCCCAGAGCCAGGGGGCTGACGCCGTCTTTGCTGGAAACCAAGCAATCCGCCCGTTCGGTGGTGGCGCCGCTGCGCCCCAACGGCAAGGCCAAGGCTTCGGAGCGGACCTTCCTGTTCACGCCGTCCGGCAAGGTGAACGACCGCAAGGCGCTTAGCATTGGCGTAACCACCCGCACGCTCAACCTTGCTGACCGCGACGCGGACAAGACGGCGGCCAACAGCGTCGATGTCTCCGGCTACAACGTCGGCCTGTCGGTAGGCTATCGCGGCTTCTCGGTCGAGGCCGGTTACTCCCGCCTGGATGATGCCCGCCTGCATGGCAGTGAAGGGGTGGACCTGGGCCTGTCCTACCGGGGCAAGGACTGGAAGACGACCCTGCAGGTGGCCGGCGAGCGCTATGGCGATGACAAGTCCGTTGCTCCGCTTGGGCTGGATAAGAGCTATAGCGTGGAACTGGGCGGCGCTTACCTGCTCACGCCACGCCTCAGCCTGACCGGCGGCATCAAGTATCAGGTCGTCTCACCGCGTGAAGAGCTGCGCGCCCGCGATACCGATCAGGCTAGCGGCTCGGTTTACGTCGGCACCAACCTGAAGTTCTGATTTTTTAGCCCATTTCCTGTGTCTTAAGGGGGGACGGCACTCGCTTTCCCGAGCCCTGTGCCGCCCCCTTTAGAATGAACGTGTTACCTAGCTTGCGCTGTGTTCCGTTTGCCCGCCAGCTGCACGGCGACTGTCACATACGGTTCTGTGGCATTTGGCTTGGCGTTTCGGGGTCGCCTCGCTCTTTCGGCTCCAACTGATTAAGACTGCTATGTTTGGCTGGGCAGTCAAATACAGGGTATGGTATGGGTCGTTCGTTTGGCACCCATATTATAATAGAAATAAATATAGTTATTGTAATATTTGTTGCTTTCTTATTGGTGTTAACTTTCATTGCTTCACCATTGTTGAATATGCTGTTTTTTATCGGCTGCAATGATGCCATGAGGTCTATGCATCTTCTGTTTGCAGTTCTCCTCCCTTTTTATCCAGGTGTGGCTTGGGAATTGGCTAGTTTTGTAATGTTTCTATGAATAACTTTGACTACGGATATTGATATCTAAGCATTTACAACTTGATCTGCCGATTACGGTGTCAGCGCTACTGCGGTAATCACCTTGGCTAGGATGATTGATTTTCTGCGGAAAACGACTTACACGCGGGTTGTTTTTCTGGGAGCAGCCCATGGGCATCAATAAATATGCCCGTCCGCCCGAAGGAAGAATTAAAGTAAATGTGTATGCTTGCGTAAATTCAATAAAAAATTAAATCGACTTATACAAGTTGGCGCTGAATGTATGTTGGCAAATTGCGGCGCCCCTTTCAACGAAAAATTTAAGTGAAATGAATATATTCTGAAGTTAAATATTGCAGATTAATTTCTACAAAAATTATTTACTGATCTATTTATATTAATACTGCTTTTGGTTCGCTTTAATTAAATCCTCACCGGGTCTTTATCATTCCGGTCCCTCATCATTGTCGAGCCAAGCGTCGATCGCGCCCCAGCCATAGGGTTGCAAGGGAGCAAGGCGTTTCAGGGTGGCGGGCGTCATCCCGCCCAGCGCCAGCACGGGAACGTTTACCCCTCGTGTCAGCAGGCCGAAGCGCGCGGGGCCCAGCGTGCGGGCGGTCGGGTGGCTGCGGGTGGGAAAGACGGGGGAAAGGAACACTCCGTCCACCCCCAGCCGTTCAGCGCGGACGAGCGCGGGGCGGGAATGGGCGGCAGCGGTGAGGTAAAATCCGGCTTTCGGGCGCAGGTTGCGGCCTCGGCGCGCTTCTCGCTCGGGCAGGTGTGCGCCATGGGCCCCCAGCCGCTGCGCCAGGGTCACGGGCCCGGCCATCAGCACGATGAGGCCACGTCTGCTGCAGGCAGCAACAAGCCGCCGCGCCAAGGCGGCGTCGCGCTTGGGGCTTGGCACCCGCACGATCACCCCCACATCGTTCGGCAGCCGCGCGATCACAGCCCACACCGCATCGCCCAACCGGCTGTCGGTGAAGAACCATCGGCGGGGAAAGGTGTTGGGTCTGGAAGTCATTGGCGGCTCACGATTCCTACTCTATACACCGCAAGGCCATGAACACCACAGACACGCCCCTTCTCGATGCCGCCCGGCGGCTCCACGATATCCGCGACCGGATGGCGAAGGCCGCGCGCCTTGCCGACCGCAAGCCGGAGGACACGCGCCTCATCGCCGTCTCCAAGACCTTCGGACCGGAGGCGATCGAGCCGCTGCTGCAAGCGGGCCAGCGCCTGTTCGGGGAAAACCGGGTGCAGGAAGCGCAGGGCAAGTGGCCCGCCTTGAGGGAGGCTTACCCGGATATCGAACTGCACCTCGTCGGCCAGCTTCAATCCAACAAGGCGGAAGATGCGGTCGCGCTGTTCGATGTCATCCACAGCCTCGACCGCTCGTCCCTCGCCCAGGCGCTCGCCAAGGTCATGGCCAAGCTTGGGCGTCGGCCCTCCTGCTACGTGCAGGTCAACATCGGGCAGGAGGAGCAGAAGGGCGGCATCGCCATCGAGGCCCTGCCCGCGCTGCTCGATGAAGCGCAGGCGCTCGGCCTGCCGGTCGTTGGCCTCATGTGCGTGCCTCCGGCCGAGAGGGAGCCCGCGCCCTACTTCGCCCTTCTTTCCAAGCTCGCCAAGCGCCATGGCCTGCCCCGCCTCTCCATGGGCATGTCCGGCGATTTCGAGACGGCCATCACGCTCGGCGCAACCGAGATCCGCGTGGGCACCGCCCTGTTCGGCGGGCGCTGAATTTTGGAATTTTCGCAGGGGTCGCAGGCCCCTGCACCCCGTTCGTTTTCAGGGCCGTGTACGGGATAACCGGTGCGGCCTTGTCTCTGTTGGGGTGGATTGGGCCGCACCTGTTGAAAGCGCGCACGGATGACGCGGCCCTGAAGAACTCAACTCCATCAGGCACGACAGCAAACACAGACGCGGCCGATAAAATGAATGGGAGTGCAGAGGGTCCAAGACCCTCTGCAAGAACAGCGAAGCTACCCCACTATCTCGATCACCGTCTGCGGCGTGCAGGCTTTCAGGATACCGGCCAGTGTTTCACGCGGCACGGCGACGCAGCCGAGGGTGGGTTTCATCGCGCCCGTGTCATCGTACTTGCAGCAGTGGAGGAAGATAGCGCTGCCCAGCCCGGCTCGGGCGGGCGCGTCGTTGTGGCCGAGCACAACGATAAGGTCGTAGAGCCCGTCCTCGCGCCACAGGGCCTCGGCGCTGGCGTCGCACGGCAGGACGACCGGGCGGTTGTAGGCGGGGCTTTGGGGATCGTCGCACCAGCCGTCCTGGCGGCAGAGGCCGCGAATGGGGAGCGCAGTGGCGGGCGGCGGCACCCGGTCCGGGCGGAAATAGACCCAGCGCAAGGCATAGCTGCCGAGCGGGGTTGCGCCGTCCCCCTCTCGCTTGTCGGCCTCCGGCTTTGCGCCGCCCTTGCCGATGGCGCAAGGGGTGGACTGCTTGCCCCAGCGCAGCACGCCGGTGGCGGTTTCCACGATCAGACGGTCGGCCATGGCGGGCGAGTGCCTTCCTTGTAAGCTGGAACGCCAATCTTATCGCGCGCCTGCCCGCATGACCACAGGCTCGGGGTGCGCCTCGTTTACTGGCCCGCCTGGTTGCGCTTCAGGGCGTCCAGCTTGTCGAGGTTGGCGGCCATGCGAGCGGCGAAGTCCGCGCCGCTGACCGCAGTCGCGCCTTGCGGCTGGCGATCATCGTTTTCGCGTTTCGCCGTCGATGTCGGGGCCGGGGCGCTGCTGCCGAAGGCGGCCATCAGGGCAGCGAACTGGTCTGAACTCATGTCCACGGGAGCAGAGCCCAGCGAGGGCGCAGCGGCAGAGGTGACAGGCTTGGCAGAAGCCGGTGCGGGATCGGCTGCGCGGGCCTCTGGCAGCAGTGGTTTTGCCTGCGCTTGCGCCAGCGCCTGCATGGGGATACCCGCGCCGCGCGGGCGCATCACCCCGGCGTGGATGGCCTGATCGCCCGTCAGCGCCGTGGGGCCCTGCTTGACGTTCTGGGCCTGCACCAGCTCGCTGTCTTTCTTGCCGCCGCCGAAGATCGCGCCGAACAGGCTCTCGACCAGATAGACGCCTGCGCCGATGGCGGCGCCGACCGGGCCGGCCACTGCCGCGCCCAGCCCCACGTGGCCCGCGAACTTCGCGCCTTCGGAAATCTTGTCCTTGGTGACGGCCCGGTAGGCCTGGCTCACGCCCGGTACGTGCTGGAGCGGATTGATCGTATCCAGCGCCTCGCCGAACAAGGACGTCTTCTCGCGCTGCGCGTTTGCCTCCACCCGCATGGCTGCGGTGGGGCCTTGGCGCATGTTCGGCAACAGAAAGTCGATGTTGGTGCTGCTGGGCATGGCAGTCTCCTCCGCAAGGAGATCAGCAAAAGCCATGCCAAAAGACAGAAATCAGGGATTCCAAGGCGTTATCCACAGGGCGCCCTTGTCGCCCGGCAGATGTTGCCCTCTTTTAGCGAAACGATGCCCTACAGCAAATGCCCAGTTCTTTGTTGCTTCGTCTTCAAGTAGCCCGCGTTGTGCGGGTTGGCGGGGAACTGATGCGGCACCCGCTCGGCCACCCGGATGCCGCACGCCTCCAGCCCCGCCACCTTCTGCGGGTTGTTGGTCATCAACCGCACGGAGGTGAAGCCCAAGAGCGTCAACATGCGCGCGGCGGGCCAGAAGGCGCGCTCGTCCGTCTCGAAGCCGAGGCGGTGGTTGGCGTCCACCGTGTCGAAGCCCTGATCCTGCAGGGCATAGGCGCGCAGCTTGTTGATGAGGCCGATGCCCCGCCCCTCCTGCGCGAGATAGAGGAGAACACCCGAGCCATGCTCTGAAATCGCCTTGAGCGCGCCGCGCAGCTGCGGGCCGCAATCGCACTTGAGGGAGGCGAGCAGGTCCCCGGTGAAGCACTCGGAGTGCAGGCGGGAGAGCACTGGCGCGTGCCGGTTGGGCTCGCCGATGATAATGGCGAGGTGCTCCAGCGCGCCGTCGTCCGCCCGGAAGGCGACGATGCGGGCGCTCTCCGCATCCGCCAAGGGCACCTTGGCCTGCGCCACGATCTTGAGGCGGGCGGCGCGGGCTTCCGCATAGCCCATGATGGTCTCGGCCCGCACCTCCAGCCAGTCCGGCTGTGCGGAAGGATCCGTCACGATCAGGCAAGAGGGCAGCAGGCGGGCGTTCTTCGCCAGTTCGATGGCGGCCTGCGCGGCGGCTTCATGCGCGCCAAGGGCCAGGGGACGGAACGGGCCCTTGAGGGGCACGGCCAGATCCTCCACCGGGTCGGCGACGGAGAGGAGGAAGCCGAGGTCGGCACGCGGCTCGCGCTCGATCATCACCACCTGATGCCCGGCGGCGCGGGCATCGCTGGTGATCTTGAGCACCTGCGCGCGCCGTCCGCTGATGAGCAGGTGAGCGCGGCTGCCCGCGTTGCTCTCGAAGGCGGTGATGCTGTCGTCGGTGGCAAGATCCAGCGCCATGGCGGCCACCCGGCTCATGCCATCCGTCACCACGACGGGGCGGCCCCGGCGCAGATCGTCGATGGCCCGGTCGACCGTCAGGAGCGCGCTTTCCGTCACCAGCTGAAGCTCGCAAGCAGCGGCGCGTGGTCCGAAGGCTTGTCCCAGCCCCGGATGTCTTCCAGCACCTGATAGTCCACATGGGTTTCGGCCAGCTCCGGCGAGAGCCAGATGTGGTCGAGCCTGAGACCCCGGTCGCTCTCCCGCCAGTCCTTGGCGCGGTAGCTCCACCAGGTGAACTGCCGCTCCGGCGCGGGGATGGCGACGCGGCCCAGGTCCACCCAGCCGTGGCTTTGCCGAAGCTGCTCCATCTTCTCCACCTCCATCGGCGTGTGGCTCACCACCTTCAGCATATGCTTGTGGTTCCACACGTCGCAAGGCAGCGGGGCGATATTGAAATCGCCCAAGAGGATGGTCGGCTGCTTCAGCTTTTCCGACCAGCGGGTCATGCGGTCGTAGAAGTCCAGCTTCTGGCCGAACTTGGGATTGAGCTTGGCGTCGGGAATGTCGCCGCCGGCCGGGATGTAGACGTTCTCCAGCCGGATGCCGCCGGGGAGCTGGGCTCCCACATGGCGGGCTTCATCGTTGCCCTGCCAGTCGTGGCTGCCTGCCTCCGCCAGTTCGACGCGCGAGAGGATGGCGACGCCATGATGCATGCGCTGCCCGCGCAACTGCATGTGGGTATAGCCAAGCTCGGCGAAGAAGGCGGCCGGGAAGTCCCCGTTCGTGGCCTTGGTTTCCTGGAGGCACAGCACGTCGGGCGCGTATTCGTTGAGGAAGCGGGCCACAAGGTCCAGCCGCGCGCGGACGGAGTTGATGTTCCAGGATGCGATGCGAAGAGTAACTGACATTTGTGGTTGTACTAGAGCCATTTTCGATCTGTTTGCAACAGATCGTGGCTCAAACTCATTATTGGTCGCACTTGCCTGCCGCGGGGCCTTTGTCCTGCTCGAAAGCAGCTCCTGCTACGCTGCCCCGCCGGATAAGCCCAACCCACCGCCGCGACGATGCGCGCAAGACAGGTCCCAAGAAGCTCTTTAAACGAGAAGGACCCCGCCTCGGGGGCAGGAGGCGGGGTCCGGACTGCGCTCGTCACGCAAGCAGCGACAGGGTCGGGCAACAGGGGGCAAATCCCGACGAGAAGTGTGCCGCTGCCACATCCAAAATAGGATTGCCCCCCTGGCTTTTCAACCACGGCAGGTCCCAACTTTTTCGCTGGTCAACGCGGCTAGACGCCATTCCGGCACGGTTGGTCTCTCAGCGAGTCCGGCCGGGCCTGGAGGTCCGCAAGCCGCGCGGATCCTTGAAGCGAAAAGCGCTGTCGGAAACCTGTTCATTGAGTTTCTGGTTGGCCAGTTGAACCAATGTGGTACGGCCCTGGCCGTCCAGAACGCGCCAGCCCATCAGCATCACGCCTGCGGGGCCCTTGGGCGTCTTCTGGAAGAACAGGGTGATGGTGCCGTATTCGGGGTGCTTGGGGTCGCGCCCCTCGATGGCGATGAAGCCTTCCGGCGTTTCGCTCGGCGGCAGCACCGTGGCCCGGCCCTTCAGCGACACCTTGTCGTCCAGCAGCAGGGCGAGCGGCGTCTCCTTCACCGGCCAGCGGGTCACCTGGGCGACATCGTAGTCCACCATCGACAGCACGCTGCCGTTGGAGACGATGAGCAGCGGCGAATCCTTGCCGAAGTCGAACCGCACCTTGCCCGGCTTGGCCAGGATCATCTTGCCCTTGGCCACGGCTCCGGTATCGGCGGTCTGGGTGAAGTCCGCCTGCAGGCTTTTCACCTGCCGCAGGTGGCTCTCAATCTGGGCAAGGGCGGCGGACGAGCTCTGCGCCGTCGCTGCCGGGCCGATCTGCGCCGCCGCCGGGGCTGCGGCCGCACCAAGGGTGGCGAGGCACAGAAGCGGGGCGATCAAAAAACGCATCGTTGAAATCTCCACGGATGGCCTGTCTCAACTGGCCGTTGCCGCCTGAACTGCGGCTGAACCGAACCTTCGGCCTCCCGTTACAGCCGGGTGCCGTCGCGGTCGAGGAAAACCTCCCGGCGGCCCACATGGTCCGGCTGGCCCACAAGGCCCTCCTTCTCCATGCGCTCGATGAGGCGGGCAGCGCTGTTATAGCCGATCCGCAGCTGCCGTTGCAGGTAGCTGGTGGAGGCCTTTTGCGATTCCGCCACGATCTGCACGGCGCGGCGGTACATGTCGCCCTCGCCGCCGTCCTCGCCGCCTTCGGCGTCAAAGCTGCCGTCCTCGCTCTCCTCCGGCTCCTCGGTCACGGCTTCCACGTAATCCGGCATGCCCTGGCTGCGCCAGTGGTCTGCGACGCGCTCCACCTCTTCCTCGGTGACGAACGGGCCGTGGACGCGGATGATCTGCTTGCCGCCGGCCATGTAAAGCATGTCGCCCTTGCCCAGCAGCTGCTCCGCGCCCTGCTCGCCGAGGATGGTGCGGCTGTCGATCTTGGAGGTGACGGAGAAGGAGATGCGAGTCGGCAGGTTGGCCTTGATGACGCCGGTGATGACATCGACCGACGGCCGCTGCGTCGCCATGATGAGGTGGATGCCCGCCGCGCGCGCCTTCTGCGCCAAGCGCTGGATGAGGATTTCCACTTCCTTGCCCGCCACCATCATCAGGTCGGCCAGCTCGTCCACCACCACGATGATGAGCGGCAGCGGGTCGAAATCGAAGGTCTGCTCCTCGTAGATCGGCTGGCCGCTCTCGCGGTCGTAGCCGGTGTGGACGCGCCGCACGAGGGACTGGCCGCGCGCCTTGCTCTCCATCACCTTCTCGTTGAAGCCGGCCAGCGAGCGGGCGTTGACGCTGGCCATCTTGCGATAGCGGTCGTCCATCTCGCGCACGGCCCACTTCAGCGCCGCGATGGCCTTCTTCGGCTCGGTGACGACCGGGGCGAGCAGATGCGGAATGCCATCGTAGACCGACAACTCCAGCATCTTGGGGTCGATCATGATGAAACGCAGGCGGTCCGGCCCCATGCGGTAGAGCAGCGAGACGATCATGGCGTTGAGGCCGACCGACTTGCCCGAACCGGTGGTGCCCGCGATCAGGAGGTGCGGCATGGGCGCAAGGTCCGCCACCACCGCGTCGCCCGCGATGTCCTTGCCCAGCACCATGGGCAGGGTCTTCTTGTCGGTTGTGAACGACTCCGACATCAGGAGTTCGCGCAGGTAAACCGTGTCGCGCTTGGCGTTCGGCAGTTCGATGCCGATGACGTTGCGCCCCGGCACCACGGCGACGCGGGCCGAAATGGCGCTCATGGAGCGGGCGATATCGTCCGCCAAACCGATGACGCGGGAGGACTTGATGCCGGGCGCGGGCTCCAGCTCGTACATGGTGACGACCGGGCCGGGGCGCACCTGGATGATCTGGCCTTTGACGCCATAGTCATCGAGCACCGATTCCAGCAGCCGCGCGTTCTGCTCCAGCGCCGAGCGGTCGAAGCCCTTGCTGTCCGATTTCACGACCGGGGCCAGCAGCTCGAGCGAGGGGGATTCGTACTTGTCGCCCAGCTTGAGGTCGCCCTGGCGGGTGGCCTTCTCGATCGGCGCCGCCTTCTCCTTCGGTGGCTTCACGCGGTCGCGCAGGCGGGCGGGCGCGGGTTCTTCCTGCGCCGGCACGGTGAACTCCGGCGCAACACGCACCTCGCGCTTGATGCTCTGGGGCTTGGGCTCCTCTTCTTCCAGCTCGTAGGGCGGCACGTAGCGCTCGCGGCGCTGGAACAAGGCCTTGAGCCGTCCCCAGTCGCTGCCCTCCAGCCCCAGGCTGAAGGCGAACAGCACCAGGCCGATGATGAGCAGTGGCACGCAGAAGGCCCAGCCCAGCGGCTGCCAGCCCCACAGGCCCATGAGCGCGGTGATGCCCTTGACGCCGAGATAGCCCACGACGCCCCCCACGCCCGCATCCACCGGCCAGGTGGGCCAGGCGGGCACCCAGCCGCAGGCGAGACTGAGCACGATGGCCCCGCAGAACGCGAGGATGACCGAGCGGCGCAGATTGACCAGCGGCAGGCGGCGCAGCGCCCGGAAGGCCCAGCACAGCACGGGAATGACGACGAACCAGATGCCCAGCCCGAAGATCTGGTAAGCCAGGTCCGCCAGCGAGGCTCCCATGGTGCCCAGCCAGTTGTTGGGCGCCGCGGCGGTTGCGTTGTTGAGCGATGGGTCTGCCGGGTCGTAGCTGAGCAGCGCGGTCAGGAGGCACAGGCCGAGCAGACCCAGCCCCACGCCGCCGCCCAGGCGCAGAACCGGTTCGCTGGCCGCGCTCAACCGTTCGGTGAGGGAGCCGGGCAACTTGAGGAAGCGCGCACGTGCCACTGCTTTGATACCTTGTCCTGCCTTTAGCCGATGGTTCGCCGGTCTTTGCCGGAATCGCATCTGTTCTTCTCACGCGCTTATGAGCCGGAAGGCCCGGCCACCGTCAAGTAAGCGCGGCCTGGTACACGATAAACCGTTTGCCGGAGCGCGAACAAGCCATGGCGGTCCCTTTGTGTTCTCGCGCATATGGGAGGCGTTGGCCTTGCCGGTGGAAAATCCCGCGCCGCCGGGGCATAAGGCGGCAGGCACACCGGTGCCGCAGGACGTAAAGGACAGGCTCATGGCGGACGCGCAGAAGGCAGTTTCGGTCGACGCGATCATCATTGGCGGCGGCCTTGTGGGGATGACCCTGGCGCTGGCGCTCTCCGCCCACGGGCTGGAGGTGGCGGTGGTGGACGCTGCCGACTTGGGCGCGACGCTGGAAGCCGGGTTTGATGGCCGCGCCTCGGCCATCGCCAACGCCTCGTCCAAGATGTTCCAGGCCATCGGCGTCTGGCCGCACCTTGCCGATGTCGCCCAGCCGATCGCCAAGATCATGGTGACGGACGGCGACTCGCCCCGGTTCCTCCAGTTCGACAGCGCCGCCATCGGCGACGAGCCGCTGGGCTACATGTTCGAGAACCGCCGCCTGCGCGTGGGGCTGATGGATGCCTACCGGGCGAGCAAAGGCATCCGCCTGTTCGCGCCGGATCAGCTGGTTTCATGGACCCGCAGCAACAGCCGCGTCGAGGCCGTACTGGCCAGCGGCGTGAAGATCACCGCGCCGCTGCTGGTGTCGGCGGAAGGCCGCCGCTCCCGCCTGCGCGCCGAAGTGGGCATCCGCACCGCCAGCTGGTCCTATCGCCAGCACGGCATCGTGACGACCGTTGCCCACGAAAAACCCCATGGCGATGTGGCGCACGAGCGCTTCCTGCCCAACGGCCCCTTCGCCATCCTGCCGTTGCAGCACAACCGCTCCTCCATCGTCTGGACCGTCTCCGAGAAGGACGGCCCGGCCCTCATGCAGCTCGGCGATCGCGCCTTCCTTGCCGAGGTGAAGCATCGCTTCGGCGATTTTCTGGGCGAGCTGCAACTGGCCGCGCCGCGCTGGTCCTACCCTCTCGGCTTCATCCATGCCGAGCGCTACGTCGATGACCGCTTCGCCCTCATCGGCGACGCCGCCCACGGCATCCACCCCATCGCGGGGCAAGGCCTCAACATGGGCCTGCGCGATGTGGCCGCCTTCACCCAGGTGCTGATCGAATCCGCCCGGATCGGGCTCGACCTCGGCTCGCCCGACGTGCTCACCCGCTACCAGCAGTGGCGGCGGCCGGACAACGTGATGTCTGCCGCCGTGATGGATGGGCTGGTGCGCCTGTTCTCCAACGATCTCAAGACCGTCACCATGGCCCGCCGCCTTGGCATGGGCCTCGTCAACCGTATCCCGCCGCTGAAGGGCTTCTTCATGCGCGAAGCCATGGGCGCAACCGGCAAGCTGCCCAAGCTGCTGCTGGGCGAACGGGCTTGAGTTGGAAGACTTGTTTGCAGAGGGTCCGCCTCTGCAAAAATTCCCAAGGAGCCCTCTCGAACCCCTACCGCGTGCGGCTGAGGCCGCGTGCGGACAGGGCGGCGAGGTAATCGGACCACACCTTGTCCTTCTCGCGGCCCAGCTTGTGGAGGTAATTCCAGGTGTAGAGGCCGCTGTTGTGTCCGTCGTTGAAGACGATCCGCACCGCATAGCGACCCACCGGCTCGATGCGTTCGATTTCCACATCCGCCTTGCCGGAGACGATCTGCTTCTGGCCGGGGCCATGGCCCTGCACCTCGGCGGAGGGGCTTTCCACCCGCAGCAGTTCGGCGGGCAGGTCGAAGGCTTCGCCCGTGTCGAAGGTAATCGTGAGCAACCGCGTGCTGCGCTTGTAGGTCAGGTCCGTGGGCCAGGGGTCGCCGGTCATGGCTTTGCCTCGATCTGGCGGGCTTCGTCCACCAGCATGATGGGGATGCCGTTGCGGATGGGATAGGCCAGCCCGGCCGAGCGGCTGATCAGTTCATTGGCGTCCCGGTCGTATTCCAGCGGCCCCTTGGTCAGCGGGCATACCAGAATTTCCAGGAGGCGCGGGTCGAGGGTCTTGGTGTCGGTCTCGCTCATCAGTGTCTCGCATCGGTTGAGCCGGTGTCCTCTCCGGCAAAGCGCATCAGAAGAATGGCGGCTTCCGCCCTTTCCGTCAGCGATGCGGCCTCCAGCAGCGCCTGCTTCTCCGCTTCGGTGAACGGGCAGAGCATGCAGATGGCGCTTACCAGCATTTCGTCGTCGGCGCCGTGGATCGAATCCCAGTCCGCCTTCAGGGTACGCGCTTCCAGATATTGCCCCAGCTGATCGAGCAGCTGGGCGCGCAAGACGGAAGGCAGTGGGGCGGGCGGAATCCGGTCATCGGCATAGAGGGTATAGTCCGCCTCTACCTGCCGGTAGGGCGTATCCACCTGCAGTTCAGAGACGATGCGGAAGCGGCTGACGCCTTTCAGGCTGATGAGGAAGCGGCCGTCCTTGGTCTCCTCGAACTGGGAGATACGCCCGAGGCACCCCACCGAGAACAGCCTTGGCCGCCCGTCGTCCTGCAGGCCGTGGGGCTGCACCATGCCGATGTATTTCCCGTTCTTCATCGCATCTCGCACCATCGCCAGATAGCGCGGCTCGAAGATGTGCAGCGGCAGGTAGGCGCGCGGCAGCAGCAGCGCCCCCGGCAGCGGAAACACGGGGATCACGCCTGGCAGCGCTTCCGCCTCGCCTGAAAGGGCCTTTGCTGCAGCCATCGCCTGCCTGCTCCCCGGCTGGATGTCAGGAAAAGAGAACGGATGAAAGCCGCCGGCGGGTAGCCTTGGTGAACGGGTTTTCCAGGCCGATGGCGTCGAACATGCGAAGGAGACGGGCCTTGGCCTCGCCGCCGTTCCAGTTCCGGTCGCGCTGGATGATCTCTAGCAGCTGATCCGCTGCGCCCTCCTGGTCGCCCACGGCCATCAGGCCGCCGGCCAGCTCGTAGCGCTTCTCATGGTCGTTCGGGTTTGCCTCCACGTGGGCGCGTAAGGAGTCCAAGTCCGCCACCGGCTTTGCCTCCGCCGCCAGCGCCACGGTGGCGCGGGCGCGCACCACTGCGGGGTCGTTGGCGCTTTCCTCTGGGATGCGCTCCAGCAGCGCCTTCGCGCCCGGCAGGTCCCCGGCGGCGCAGCGGGCGCGGGCCAGGCCGGTGAGCGCCTGCAGGTTCTCCGGCTCGATGTCGAGGATGTCGCCAAAGAGCGTCTCGGCGGAGGCATGGTCGCCATTCAGCGCGGCGGTCTCGGCGGCTTCCAGCAGCGCCGCCATGTCCTCCCCGCCATCGGCGTGGGCCAGATCCTCGCCGCCCATCGCCTGAAGCAGACGGTCGATGAAGGCGCGCAGCTGGCTCTCCGGCAGCGCGCCCATGAAGCCATCGAGCGGCCGGCCGCCGCCGAAGGCATAGACCGTGGGGATGGACTGCACCCGAAACTGGCCGGCCAGCATCTGGTTCTTGTCCACGTCGATCTTCACCAGCCGCACCCGGCCCTGATAGTCGGCCACCAGCTTTTCCAAGAGCGGGGTGAGGCTCTTGCACGGCCCGCACCACTCGGCCCAGAAATCAACCAGCACCAGCGCCTGCATCGAGGCATCGATCACCAGTTCGCGGAAGGTCTCCGCCGTGGCTTCCGCGACCAGAGGTGACGGCGCATTGATCGATTCCAAAGCCATAAGGGTCGCCTCCCAGAAATCTGTCCGGTCCTTGTTCACGCCTTATGTGACGATTGTCACGGCAAAATCCAAGCCGCGTTCGCGTCTAACGCGCGTTTGGCCTTGCGGCTCAGGCGAACCGGTGCGCCACCGGTGCCCAGCCGCAGTCCTCGATGAAACGCACGAGCCCGGCGGAGGAAATGCCGGTCGTCGCCGCGTTGTGCAGCGGGTGAAACCAGACGGTCTCGTGGTCCAGCAGCGTCTGGTCCACAACGATTCGCAGCCGGTTCCGATTCGGATGCTGCTGCGCGTTCACAAGCGCGAAGGGCGTCACCGCGCCGGGCCACACGCCCAGCCACTCGAACACCCGCTCCGGCCGGGCGAAGCTCAACCGCCCTACCCCGCACGCCCTAGCGAGCGCCTGCACATCAACGGGCGCGTCCTCCTGCGCCACGGCGAGCACATATTCGTCCCGTTTCGATTTTAAAAACAGGTTCTTAGCATGGCCCCCGGCCAGGTCCCCGCGCAACCTTCTCGCCTCCTCCACCGTATGCGCGGGCGGGTGGCGCACGGTGCGGTGGGGGATGCCGAGCCGGTCCAGCCGACCGAACACCCGAGCCTCCAGCTCAGCTTTTTCATCATCAATCACAAGAAATGTCATCTTTGCCCTTGCGCGGTGTGATCCGGCATAGTATCAGCCCGCCCGTCGACGCGACACACCGCAGCGACAACGCCGAGCGGGCGTAGCTCAGGGGTAGAGCACAACCTTGCCAAGGTTGGGGTCGAGGGTTCGAATCCCTTCGCCCGCTCCAGTTTTCTCTAAGAGAAAACAGCAGGATGAAAGACGCCCTTCGGGGCGTTTTTTCGTTTCAGGCTCCTGCCGCTCCCCTTGCTTCCCTCATTCCTGTTGCGGAAACAGGCGCAGGATGCGCTCGTAAAGCGCCTTCGGCACCCGGATGCCGTGCTGCGCGGCGGCAGCCCGCGCGGCATAGCGGCGATCACCGGGCAACCGCGCGCCCTGCTGCGTGATTCTGGAGAAGAGATCCTCGGCAGCGTCTTGGGGCGTTCCTTCAAGATCGGGCTGCGCCGAATCAAACTGGAAAAGATCGGGATTGAAGGCAAGGATCAGCTCCCCGTGGCAGGGAGCGGCCTTGGCGCCCTTATCGAACGCCGCCGATTGGCGGCTGGTCCTGTCGCCGATGAAGGGGCCCGCCAGCAGCTCGATCATGGTTGCGAGCGCCGAGCCCTTGTGGCCGCCGAAGGGCAGCATGGCCCCGGCCAGAACCGCGGCGGGGTCGGTGCTCGGTCGCCCTTGCGGGTCGAGACCCCACCCGGCCGGAATTTCCTGGCCCCGCTGCCGGTGGAGCGCGATATCGGCCCGCGCCGCCGCGCTGGTGGCGAAATCGAACACATAGGGTGGGTGCCCTGCGCGCGGCCAGGCGAAGGCGATGGGGTTGGTGCCGAGCGTTCCCTTCGTGCCGCCGCTTGGTGCCACCCAGTCGTGCGTCGGATTCATCGAAAGCGCCGCAAGGCCATGGGTGGCGATCTTCTCGACGACCGGCCACAGCGCGGTTGAATGAAAGCCGTTGTTCACGGCCAAAATGGCAACGCCC
Source organism: Pedomonas mirosovicensis (assembly GCF_022569295.1). Taxonomy (NCBI): domain Bacteria; kingdom Pseudomonadati; phylum Pseudomonadota; class Alphaproteobacteria; order Sphingomonadales; family Pedomonadaceae; genus Pedomonas; species Pedomonas mirosovicensis. Next base: position 481,837 of record NZ_JAKFIA010000001.1, read on the forward strand.
AGCCGCCGGGCATTGGCAACGAGGGACGGCAGGCCGCGCTCCGCCGCAAGGATGGAGAAGCCATAGTCCGCATCGACGCGGGTGACGGCGGGCGTCACCGCCTCCGGCCGGGGGTCGGCCATACGATTGAAGGCGGGATGCGCCATGGTGTCCAGCGTGCCGGGCAGCCGCTGCAAGCCGTGGGACGCACAGCCGTCGCGCTGCGCCGCGCACAGGGCGCTGGCCACGGCTTCCGCCTGCGCCGCCGACAAGCCATGCGCGGTCAGGAAATCGCGGGCGAGGCCAAGCGCCTCACCTTCGGACAGGATGATCTCGTCCGGGCTGTTCCTGCTCATCATGGCTGCTTCCTTCTGCAACGCTACAAAAGGCGGCAGTCTATCCCGGCGTATCCTGGCGGTGCAACCGCAGCGCCCAGGGCGGCTGGCAAAGGGTGTTGTCGGGTCAGTACAGGGGCTGTAGGCCTGTCAGTCACGCGGTTGCTTTTTCATAGAGACGCACATGGCCGCCATCGGCTGGTATATCATTGCGGCATTAGGGGAAATCGGCGGGTGCTTCGCCTTCTGGGCCTGGGTGCGCCTGGGCAGGTCCGCGTGGTGGCTCATCCCCGGCATGGCCAGCCTCGCCTTCTTCGCCTTTGCGCTCACCCGCGTCGAGGCGGATTTCGCCGGGCGCGCCTATGCGGCCTATGGCGGCGTCTATATCACCGCCTCCATCCTGTGGCTGTGGGTGGTGGAGCGCCAGCCACCCGATCGCTGGGACCTGATTGGCTCCGCCGTGGCGCTTCTCGGGGCCGCCATCATCCTGTTCGGGCCGCGGGCGGCGTGACATCGCCTCTGTTGCCGCCACACCGTCTCACTTTTCTATCGTGACGCTGTGGTTGGGTGCGTAACACTAGCGCCGTATGGGGCCCGAGCCCTGCTGAGGGGCGAGTAACCGGGGGAGACGACATGCGGAAGTTCTGGCGCAAGCTGCTGATCGCGTTGACCCTGCTGGTGATATTTATCTTTCTCAACAACACGGCGCTGCTTGCCCCCGGCATGTCCGGCCAGCCGGTGCTGCTGGCCCATCGCGGCATCGCCCAGCGGTTCGAGACCGAGGGGCTGACTAACGACACCTGCACCGCCACGCGTATGCTGCCGCCCACCCATGGCTTTCTGGAGAACACCATTCCCTCCATGCGGGCGGGCTTCGATGCCGGGGCGGACGTGGTGGAGCTGGACATTCACCCGACACGGGATGGCCATTTCGCCGTATTCCACGACTGGACGCTCGATTGCCGCACCAACGGCCATGGCGTCACCCGCGAGCGCACGCTGGCGGAGTTGAAGGCGCTCGATATCGGCTACGGCTACACGGCGGATGGCGGGCGCACCTTTCCGTTCCGCGGCAAGGGCGTCGGCCTCATGCCTTCGCTGGACGAGGTGCTCGGGACATTTCCCGATCGCGCGTTCCTCATCAACATCAAGAGCAACGACCCGGAGGAAGGTCGCCTGCTGGCGGCAGCTCTCAAGCGCCTCTCGCCCGTGCAGCGCCACCGGCTCATGGTCTATGGCGGGGACAGGCCGGTCGCCGAGGTGCGGCGGCTCGTTGATGTCAAAACCCTGTCGCGCGCCTCGATCAAGGCCTGCCTCATCCGCTACATGGCCTACGGCTGGACCGGCCTTGCGCCCAAGGCCTGCGAGCGGATGGTCGTCTACGTGCCCATCAATGTCGCGCCGTGGCTGTGGGGCTGGCCGAACCGCTTTCTTGCCCGCATGGAGGCCGCCGGAAGCACGGTCTTCGTGCTGGGGCCCTACCATGGCGGCGGCTTCTCCTCCGGCATCGACTCGGCTAAAGCCGTTGCCCGCCTGCCCGAAGGCTATGCGGGCGGCATCCTGACCAATGAAATCGAGAAAATTGCGCCGCTGCTGAAGGACGGCGGGAGATAAGCGGGCGCGCGGACGGGCGGTGGCCCGCCCTTACGCTGTCTCCACCGCGTCGCTGATCGCTGCCAGCAGTTCCTTATCGTCGACCGGCTTGTAGAGCACGGCGGCCGCGCCGTAGATGTCCCCCAGTGCGGTCGCCTGCTCCAGGCTTGCGCCGGGGCCGCCGCCAGAGATCAAAATCACCGGCATCGGCCGGCGAAGGTTTCTCAGTGCCTTCAGCACGTCAATGCCGCTGAGCCGCGGCATCCAGATGTCGAGCACCGCCACATCGAACGTTTCCTGCTCGCTGTGCTCGATGGCCTCCGCGCCGTTCTCGACGCACACCACGTCATGCCCGGCGGATTCAAGGACCAGCTTCATCGCTGCCCGCGCCGACTCCAGGTCTTCTGCCAAAAGGATTCGCACCGCCTAGCTCCCGCAGTCCGGATCGGGCGAGGCTGGCGTAGACCGGCCCTCAAGGGTCGGGCCGGTCTACCGGTTCCTGCGCGCCTCCGGCGGCCGCTGCCCGCGCCGCTCTCCGTCACGTGGCGGCGCGGCAGCGGCAGGGCCTGAGAAAACGAGAAAAAACGCGCGGATCAGGAGTGGATCACGAACGGATTGGTCGCCTTGTGCTGACCCTTCTTCTGACCCAGCCGCTCAAAAACATGCTCCAGAACAACGGTCAGGCCATGCTGCCGTTCCGCCGGCAGTTCGCCGATGATTTCCGCCAGGCGCAGGATTGGATCCTGCTGGATCAGCTGCTCGCCCTCGGGCGTCAGCGACAGGCGCACGATGCGCCGGTCGCGGCTGTCGGGCTCGCCCTTCACGAAGCCTTTGCGGATGAGCGCGGAGACGGCGCGCGACGCGGGGGCCAGGGTCACGCCGAGATAGCGCGCGAGCCCCGCCACGGTGGCCGCTTCCCGGTTGGCCCGCGCCAGATAGCGCAGCGCTGCCCACTGGCCCGGATGCATGGCCTGGGGTGATCGCTCCGGGTAGATCAGCCGCACGGTCTGCTCCAGCAGGACGGCCAGGGCGACGAGACTTTTCTGCGGACCCGCAGGCGCAGTCTCACGAGCCATGGTTTCAAGGGCGGGTTCGATCGGGTGCCCGTCGTCGATCATAGGCAAAACGCTCATGTAGTTCATATACCCCCCTGGGCCAGAGATGTCCGCAAGAGTTAGCTGATAGCAATCAACTCCTTCTGGACAATCCGGCGGTCTGCCGAGCCAGTCATCGTTACGCTATCAGTGCTATCACCCTGTGATGAACGACGGATGAATAGAATGGTTCAGAAGAAATTTCCGGACCGGCAATGAATTTCAGGCCAAGTTTCACTTTGATCATAATGATCGTGTTGGCTCTGTAAGTCGCAGTAAGGCGCATTTTTAATCAAACTACTCCATTCGTCGTATCTGGCGTGCTTTTGCCGGAGCAGAATTCGCCTGGTCGGCTTTGGAGGGGCGGGCCGTTCTCCCGTCCATCCAACGGTTGAACACGGCCAGGCAGCGGGCTGCCGGGCGCAAGGCCGAAAGCCGGGGCCATGGTTGCCGCCTCGGGCGTTGGTACAGCCGTGGCGGGCGGAACCGATCCGCAGGCTTGCATGGATGTGTTGCCCAAAATCGTCAGACCGGGGTGAAAATCGACCGGAACGGCGCTTCACATCGGCAATCAGAGGCCGAAAATCGCCAGCATGGGCTGACACCTGCTGTTCGTTGGCCTAGGTTTTGTCCTTATAATGTAAGGCGCTGGCGGTCCCTTCGGGCCTAACCCGCGCAAAAGCATGAGGGAACCGAATCATGTCAGTTTTGGGCCTCGCGCAGGAACATGCGGAGGAAGTGGTTTCGCACTTGGGAGTAGAAGGCGAAGCAAAGGCGGATTTGCAGAGGTTTACCAGCGCATTCTTCCGGGATGCCTTGCCTGAGGAGCTGCGTGGGCTCGATGCGGCGGACATGGCGGAAATCGCCGAGTTTGCCTGGGAAGCGGCCAAGGTCCGCATGCCCGGCCGGCCGGATATCCGGCTGGAGTCGCTGAAGATGGACACGGATGCGCCCGGCTCGCGGCGCACCATCCTGTGCATCGTCAACGACGACATGCCCTTCCTGGTCGACTCGGTGGCGGCCATTCTGGCGGCGCGCGGCCTGACGGTTGATCGCGTCATTCACCCGGTGCTCGACGTTCGCCGCGATGAGGACGGCACGCGGCTCGAGACCATCGGCCCCCGCCAGGGGCCGGCCCCGGCCGATGGCCTGGTGCGCGAGTCGGTCATCTATATCGAGCTGGAGCGCATCAGCGCCAAGGCGCGCCAGGACCTGCTGGCGGACCTGGAAGGCGTGCTGGGCGACGTGCGCGCGGTCGTGGAAGACTGGAAGCCCATGGTCGGCGCGCTCAAGACCGCGACGGACGGCCTGCGGAACGATCCCCCGCCGGTGAACGCGGGCGAGCAGGCCGAGGCCCTCGCTTTCCTCGAATGGCTGGCGAAGGACAACTTCACCTTCCTCGGCTACCGCTACTACAGCTACGAGGGCGATCTTAGCGACGAGACGCTGGAGCCCGAGTCGGAGCTGGGCCTTGGCTACCTGCGCGACCCCAACTTCCGGGTGTGGCGCGGCCCCGAGGGCTTCACTGCCGTCTCGCCGCAGCTGCGCTATTTCCTGGCGACGCCCGAGCCGCTGCTCATCACCAAGTCCAACGCCCTGTCCACCGTGCACCGCCGGGTGCACATGGACTACGTGGGCGTGAAGGCCTTCAAGGATGGCCGGGTGGTGGGCGAACACCGCTTCATCGGCCTGTTCACCTCGTCGTCCTACGCCACCAGCCCACGCAACATTCCGTTGCTCCGCCGCAAGGTGGACAAGGTGGTGGATGCCTGCGGGTTCGATCCGCGCGGCCACGCCGGCAAGGCGCTGCTGCACGTGCTGGAGAACTTCCCGCGCGACGAGATGCTCCAGATCGACCCCGAGCAGCTGACGGAAATGGCGCTCGGCTTGCTCTCGCTCATCGACCGGCCCCGGCCCAAGCTGTTCCTGCGCCGCGACCGGTTCGAGCGCTACGTGTCGGTTCTCACCTGCATCCCGCGCGACCTCTACCGCAGCGATATTCGCGTCACCGTGGGGCGGATGCTCTCTACCGCCTTCAAGGCGCGGGTCTCCCTGTTCTCGGTGGAGCTGCGGGATGATCCGGTGGCGCGCATCCACTTCATCCTCGGCACCACCCCCGGCTCCGTGCCGCAGGTGGACGAGGCCGAGCTGGACCGCCGCCTGCGCGCGCTGGTGCTGGGCTGGGACGACCAGCTGGAAACGGCGCTGGCCGAAACCCTCGGCGCCGCCCGTGCTGCCCGTCTGCGCCTCAGCCACGGCCGGATGCTCTCCGCGTCCTACCGCGCCCAGTATTCGCCTGCGGAGGCCGCCACCGACATCGAGCGGCTCATTGCCCTGCGCGACGAGAGCGACCGCGATGTGCTCATCTACCGCCGCAGCGAGGACTTGGCGCATCAGATTCGCCTCAAGATCTTCCGGCTCGGCCAGATCATTCCGTTGTCCGAGTGCGTGCCGGTGCTGGAGCATCTGGGGCTGAAGGTGATCGAGGAGTATCCGTTCGATCTGGCCGAAGGCCGGCTGGGCTGGATTCACGACTTCCTGCTGGAGGATCCCCACGGCCAGCCGCTCGATCTCGATTGGCTGAAGCCGACGCTGGAGCCGGCGCTGCGCGCCATCCTCGGCGGCGAGCAGGAGGACGATGGCTTCAACGCCCTCGTCATCAAGGTGAATCTGTCGGTTGAGCAGGCCGGCTTGTTCCGCGCCTACTTCCGCTACATGCGCCAGATCGGCCTGCCCTACGGCCAGGATACGGTGCAGGCGGCGCTCATCGCCTATCCGAAGCTGACGGCGGGGCTGGCTGATCTGTTCGCTGCCCGCTTCGACCCCGACCGGGCCGATGCGAAGCTGGAGGAGTCCGTCCTCACCCGCGTGGGCGAGGAACTGGCAACCGTCGAGGCGCTGGCGGATGATCGCATCCTCCGGCTCTACCGCTCGGTCATTCTGGCTACGGTTCGCACCAACGCCTACCAGGCGGAGCGCGAGGCGCTGGCATTCAAGATCAACTCCTCCCAGGTGCCGGGCCTGCCGCTGCCGGTGCCGTTCCGCGAGATTTTCGTCTACAGCCCGCGCGTCGAGGGCATTCACCTGCGCGGCGGCAAGGTGGCGCGTGGCGGCCTGCGCTGGTCCGATCGGCGCGACGACTTCCGCACCGAGGTGTTGAGCCTCTTGAAGGCGCAGATGGTCAAGAACGCGGTCATCGTGCCGGTGGGCGCCAAGGGCGGCTTCTATGCGAAGCAGCTGCCTCCCGCCTCCGACCGCGAGGCCTGGCTGGCCGAGGGCAAGGCCTCCTACCAGATCTTCATCCGCTCGCTGCTGACGGTGACGGACAACCTGGTGGAAGGCGAGGTGGTGCCGCCGCCGCGGGTGGTGCGCCACGATGAGGACGACCCCTATCTGGTGGTCGCGGCCGACAAGGGCACGGCCACCTTCTCCGACATCGCCAACGCCATTTCGCTCGAGCGCGGCCACTGGCTGGGCGATGCCTTCGCCTCGGGCGGCAGCCACGGCTACGACCACAAGGCCATGGGCATCACCGCCAAGGGCGGGTGGATCTCCGTCGAGCGCCACTTCCGCGAAATGGGCATCAACGTGGCGACCGATCCGGTGCGCGTCATCGGCGTCGGCGACATGTCGGGCGACGTGTTCGGCAACGGCATGCTGCTCAGCCGGGCGATCAAGCTGGTGGCGGCGTTCGACCATCGCCACATCTTCCTCGATCCCAACCCGGACCCGGAGAAGAGCTTCGTTGAGCGCCAGCGCCTGTTCAACCTGCCGCGCTCGTCGTGGGAGGACTACGACCCGGCGCTCATCTCCCAGGGCGGCGGCGTCTTCCCGCGCACGGCCAAGTCCATCGACCTCAGCCCGGAAATCCGGGCCATGCTGAGCATCGAGGCGGCCAGCGTCTCGCCGATCGAGCTGATCCGCGCCGTCCTCAAGATGGAGGCGGACCTCCTGTGGATGGGCGGCATCGGCACCTACGTGAAGGCAGCCGCCGAGCCCCATTCGGCCGCGGGCGACAAGGCCAACGATCCGGTGCGGATCGACGCGGAGGAGCTGCGCGTGAAGGTGGTGGGCGAAGGCGCCAACCTCGGCTTCACCCAGGCGGCGCGCATTGCCTTTGCCCGCAAGGGCGGGCGCATCAACGCCGACTTCATCGACAACTCGGCGGGTGTCGACTGCTCGGACAACGAGGTGAACATCAAGATCTCTCCTCAACCCGATCGTCGCCAGCGGCCAGCTGCCGATGCCGGAGCGCGACAAGCTGCTGGAGGAGATGACCGACAACGTCGCCTCCATCGTGCTGCGCGACAACTACCTGCAGACCCAGGCCCTTTCCGTGGCCGAGCTGGGCGGCGTGCACGCCGTGCCGGCCTATGCCCGCCTCATCCAGACGCTGGAGGCGAGCGGCCATCTCAACCGCGCGGTCGAGGGCCTGCCGTCCGACGAGGAGCTGGATCGCCGCATCGCGGCGGGCGAAGGCCTCACCCGGCCGGAGCTGGCCGTGCTGCTGGCCTATTCCAAGCTGCGGCTCTACGAGGCGCTGCTGGCCTCCGACGTGCTGGACGATCCGGTGATGACCGAGGATCTGGTGCAGGCCTTCCCCGAGCAGCTGCAGCAGCGGTTCGGCGCGGAGATCCGCAACCACCCGCTGCGGCGCGAGCTGATCGCCACCAAGCTGTCCAACGCCATCGTCAACCGGGGCGGCATCCCGCTCGCCTTCGAACTGGCGGAGGAAACCGGCGCCGGGCTCGATCAGGTGGTTGGCGCGTTCGTGGTGGCGCGGGAGGTGTTCAACACCCGCGCGCTGTGGCGCCTCATCGACTCCTACGATTACCGCATCGCGGCCGATGTGCAGATCGGCCTGCACCGGGAGGCGGCAAGCGCTCTCAAGCGTCAGATCGAGGATATCCTGCGCTTCTCCGGCGAAGGCATGGTGCCCAGCAGCATGATCGCGCGGCTGAAGCCGGGCATCGAGCGGCTGATCCCGCAGGTGGAGGATCTGCTGCGGCCCGAGCCGCGCGCCATGGTCGAGCAGTACCGGCAGGTTCTCCAGGAACGCGGCACGCCGCCGGATGTGGAACAGGCCCTGCTGCTGCTGGTGGTGCTCAACGGCGGCGTGGGCGTTGCCCTGCTGGCCGAGGAGCTGGGCAAGGACGAGGCGGATATCGCCCATGCCTACACCCTGCTTGGCGACCGGCTGGGTCTCGACTGGGCGGCCGGCATGGCCTCCAGCCTCATGCCTGCCGACCCGTGGGAGCGGCTGCTCATCGCGGGCACGGCGCACGACTTCGAGCGGGTGCGGCTCGACCTCATCCGCCGTCTCGTGCAGGCGGGCGATGGCGCGTCGGCGCAGGATATCGTCGCGCAGTGGCTGGATGAGCAGGAGGCCTGCGCCAACCGCATCCGGGCGCTGGTTGCCAACGTGCGGGCCTCCAAGCCCGCCACCACGGCCAAGCTCACCCACCTCGCCTCGCAGGTGCGCCAGCAGCTGGCGCACTAAGCGGGCGGGCAATCTTCGCAGGGGGTTCTCAAGCCCCCTGCGCCTCCACTCGTCTTTCGGGCCGTGTCCTTCATGTAAGGGCGCGGCCCTTTCGTTTGCGGCGTCGTGTCAGGCGGCCGGCTGCAAATGCCAGCGGCAAGCCGCCGCCTTGGAAACAGCAGAACTTCGGCGATCGAACCACACGAGGGTGCAATGTGGATATCTCAAAGACAAAGCCGCCCTGCCTGGGGGCAGGACGGCTTGTCTGGTGTTTCCGTCAGCTAAGCTGCGAAGCGCTTTACTCGGCCGACAGGATTTCCTGCACGGCGTCGCGCTCCTCGATCAGCTCCTGCACCGTGCGGTCGATCTTCTGGCGCTGGAACTCGTTCAGCTCCAGACCCGTCACGCGCTTCAGCTCACCGTTCTGGACGGTGACCGGCACCGAGCACATCAGGCCTTCCGGAATGCCGTAGGAGCCGTCGGACGGAATGGCCATGGACAGCCAGCGGTCGCCCGCGCCCAGGAACCAGTCGCGCATGTGGTCGATGGCGGCGTTGGCGGCGGAAGCCGCCGAGGACGCGCCGCGGGCCTCGATGATGGCGGTGCCGCGCTGGGCGACCTTCGGGATGAAGGTGTCCTTGTACCAAGCCTCGTCGTTCACCAGCTCCGGCAGGGCCTTGCCGCCCGAGGAGGCCTGGAAATAGTCGGCGAACATGGTGGGCGAGTGGTTGCCCCAGATGACGAACTTCTCGATGGAGTCGACCGCAACGCCGGTCTTCTCGGCCAGCTGGGCGAGCGCGCGGTTGTGGTCGAGGCGGGTCATGGCGCTGATGTTCTCGGCCGGGAAGTCCGGCGCGTTGCGGGCCAGAATCCAGGCGTTGGTGTTAGCCGGGTTGCCCACCACGATAACCTTGGCCGTTTTCTTGGCGACGGTGTTGAGGGCCGCGCCCTGCACCTTGAAGATGGCGGCGTTGGCGGCCAGCAGATCGCGGCGCTCCATACCCTTCGAGCGCGGACGCGCGCCGACCAGGAACGCAGCATCGATGTCCTTGAAGGCGACGTTGGCGTCGTCGGAAATGGTCACGCCGGCCAGCAGCGGGAAGGCGCAGTCTTCCAGCTCCATCACCACGCCCTTCACGGCATTGATGGACTGCGGAATGTCGAGCAACTGCAGGATAACCGGCTGATCCTTGCCGAAGACATCGCCGTTGGCGATACGGAACAGCAGCGAGTAGCAGATCTGCCCGGCAGCGCCCGTAACGGCTACGCGAAGAGGGGGGTTTGGCCATTTGTCTATCCTTTCATACACCTCGAGAAATTCGATCTGCATTGTCCGGCGCTAGAACGTGGGGGCTTTGCAGGAGGTCCTGCCCCGGTCAACCATTCCGGTCCCGCGAGGCGGCCCCGGCCTCTGCTATACCTCTTTTGGGCAAAGGGGGAGCCGTATCCGCGTTTTTTTTAAGCTGCGCCGTTTTTTCAACAGGGGGGTGGTCAAGGCGCCCCGTTTGCTCTACCCCGGCCATGGCTTGTTGGATGCAATTTCGGATACATTTCGACAGGAAATGTACCTGATTGGCAAATCGACGCTAGCGGGGTTTAAACGCTCGTAGAGAGGTTTTTGCCTATTCCGGCTAGGGTGGTAGCGGGCAGGTCCATAATCCTTCTGTAATAGGCCTCTACGGGCGTTTATGAGGCATTCCAGTGTTGAGTCTCGCCCCGTTTGGCCTTGGGCGCGCCAACATGCTCTCAACCGTTATCAGAAAGCCTGCTCGATGATTACGCTCCGCCCCTCCAACGTTGCTGATGTTCCGGCCCTCGTCGATGTCTGGCGCCGGGCCGTGCGCGCCACCCACCATTTCCTCAGCCAAGCGGACTTCCAGGAGATCGAGAGGATCGTGGCGGAGTTGTACCTGCCCAACGCCGATCTCATGGTGGCGGTAAATGGCGATGGTCGCCCCCTCGGCTTCATGGGGATGACCGGCAGCCACATCGACAGCCTGTTCATCGACCCCGCCTGCCACGGCCAGGGGCTGGGGCGAAGGATGGTGGAGCATGCCGCCGGCAAGTGCGGCGCGCTCACGGTCGACGTGAACGAGCAGAACGAACAGGCCGTCGGCTTCTATCTGAAGATGGGCTTCATCCAGACCGGCCGCGCGCCCACGGACGACGACGGCCGGCCCTACCCCCTCCTTCACATGCGCCGGGCCTAGGCGCGCCCGGCCTGCCGCTCAGCGCTCGGCCAGCGCCAGCCGCACCGCCAGGCCGCCCATGAGGGTGGCCGTCGCCCAGCGGATGGCTCGCCCTACCCGCGCGCTGCCCTTCAGGCGCAGGGCGGCACGGGCGGCGATGATGGCCACCCCGATGTTCACCAGCGTGCCGCTCACGTTGAACCACAGGCCGAGCATGGCGATTTGCGCCGTCTGGTGCCGGCTGGCGGGGTCGAGGAACTGGGGCAGGAAGGCAAGGAAGAACAGGCCCACCTTGGGGTTGGCCACGTTCACCAGCGCCCCCTGCCGGAAGGCGCGCCACGGGCTGGCCGGGGCCGCCGGTGCATCCGGCTTGTCACCTGCCGCCGGGGCCTTGCGGACCAGCCCCCACGCCAGATACAGCAGGTAAGCCGCGCCCGCCCATTTGAGCACCGTAAAGGCGGTTTGCGAGGCGGCGATCAGCGCCGAAAGCCCCGCCACCGCAAACAGGATATGGGCGCAGCAGCCCACCATGATGCCGAGCGAGGCGGCAACGCCGGAGCGCAGGCCGCCCCTGGCGGCGGAGACGCCCACGAGGGTCATGTCCGCCCCCGGCGTCACGTTGAGCGCCAGCGCCGCCACGGCAAACGCCATCAGCTGCGGCAAAGGGGGAAGCACATCGTGCGGGAGAAATTCAAAGCCTGTCATAAGGCACCTCCTGCCCCGCCTCTATAGGGAGATGTGGCCGGAAGATAGAGGCTTCTGGATAGTTTTTTGGTTTCTTGCAGGGGTCTCGGACCCCTGCACCCCCTTTGTTTTTCAGGACGTGCGCGGGAACGACCGGGTGCGCCCCATTGAATACGCATAAGAAAAGGGCCGCACTCTTTATGAGGGACACGGCCCTTTGAGTCGAATGGGGTGCAAGGGACTGAGTCCCCTGCAAAAAAGTAAATAAAAACAAACAAAAAGGGCGGAGCCATGAAGGCCCCGCCCCTCTGTCGGTGCGAACAATCCTGCGCGGATTAATGCCGGAAGTGGCGCTTGCCGGTGAAGACCATGGCGAGGCCCTTCTCGTCGGCGGCGGCGATCACCTCATCGTCGCGGATCGAGCCGCCCGGCTGGATGACGGCGGTCGCGCCGGCTTCGGCAGCGGCCAGCAGGCCGTCGGCGAAGGGGAAGAAGGCGTCCGACGCCACGACCGAGCCGATGGTGAGGGCTTGCGCCTCACCGGCCTTCTCGGCGGCTTCCTTCGATTTCCAGGCGGCGATGCGGGCGCTGTCGACGCGGCTCATCTGGCCCGCGCCGACGCCGACGGTCGCGCCGTTCTTGGCGTAGACGATGGCGTTGGACTTCACGTGCTTGGCGACGCGGAAGGCGAACAGCAGGTCCGCCATTTCCTGGGCCGTCGGCGCGCGCTTGGTGACGACCTTGAGGTCAGCCTCCGCCGTGATGCCGTTGTCGCGGCCCTGCACCAGATAGCCGCCGGCGATGGAGCGGATGGTGAGGCCCGGACGCGCCGGGTTCAGCATGCCGCCCGTGAGCAGCAGGCGCAGGTTCTTCTTGGCAGCGAACGCCGCGATGGCCTCTTCGTCCGCATCCGGGGCGACGACGACTTCGGTGAAGATTTCGGTGATCGCGCGGGCCGTTGCGCCATCCAGCGGCCGGTTGGCGGCAATGATGCCGCCGAACGCCGAGACCGGATCGCAGGTCAGCGCCTTGCGGTAGGCCTCCTCCAGCGTTGCGCCGGTCGCCACGCCGCACGGGTTGGCGTGCTTGATGATGGCGATGGCGGGCTGGGAGGCATCGAACTCGCTGATAAGCTCCAGCGCCGCGTCCGTGTCGTTGAAGTTGTTGAAGGAAAGCTCCTTGCCCTGCACCTGGCACGCGCCGACCAAACCCGGCTCGGCCTTGGGCGAGCGGTAGACGGCGGCGGTCTGGTGCGGGTTCTCGCCGTAGCGCAGTTCGGCGACCTTGGCGGCGGAGACGGTGAGCGTCTCGGGGAAGGTTTCGCCATGCACGGCGCCCGAGAACCACGCGGCAATGGCGCTGTCGTAGGCGGCGGTGCGGGCGTAGGCCTTGCCGGCAAGGCGGCGGCGCAGTTCGAGCGTGGTCGCGCCATCGTTGGCGTTCAGTTCGGCCACCACGGCGTCATAGTCGGCCGGGTCGGTGATGATGGTGACGTAGGCGTGGTTTTTGGCGGCCGAGCGCACCATGGAGGGGCCGCCGATATCGATGTTCTCGATGCAGGTCTCGAAGTCCGCGCCCTTGGCGACGGTCGCCTCGAACGGATAGAGGTTCACCACCACGAGATCGATCGGCGGAATGGCGTGGTCCGCCATCGCCTTCGCGTGTTCCGGGTGGTCGCGGAGCGCAAGCAAGCCGCCGTGAATCTTCGGGTGCAGGGTCTTCACCCGCCCGTCCATCATCTCGGGGAAGCCGGTGTGCTCGGCCACGTCCTTCACGGCGAGGCCTGCATCGCGCAGGGCCTTGGCGGTGCCGCCGGTCGACAGCAGTTCGACGCCGCGCGCGGCCAGCGCCTCAGCGAAGGGCACCAGCCCCGTCTTGTCGGAAACGGAAAGAAGCGCGCGGGTGATGCGCACCAGCGGTTCGGCCATGACTTGTTCTCCGGGTTGCTCTGAACGCTATAACGAATGACTTGGGATTGGCTTTACTGCCTGGCGGCCTATTGCTTTGCGGAACGCTTGAACGACCAGTTGACCACCGCCCCTGCCGCAGGAGCCTGCCCGCTCAGCACGATCTGCTCCGTCTTCCGGCGGCGGCCTTCCGCATCGATCCACAGGGAGGGCGCGATGGCGAGGCTCGCGCCGCGCGCCTTGAACTGCCACACGGTGCCGCCCGGCAGCTTCAAAAGCGCGCCCTGATTGTCGGCGGTGGCGGTCGCCTCGATGCCCAGCCCCAGGTGGAAGCGGATGTCGAACGGCACGTCCTGCGGCCCGCGCAGGCTGAGGCCCCGCCGCTTGGACGGCACCAGCCGGTCCTCGCCGCGGAAATCCATGCCGTCGCCCGCCAGGTAAAGGCGGCGGCGGTGCTGGAAGCCGAAGCGGCGCACGTAGCCGTCGTGCACGGCGTCCACCAGCACGCCCTCGTCGCTCTCCTGCCGCACGGCGATCACCTCGCCCACGCCCTTGCCGAGCGTGCCGTCGTCGCGGATGCGGGTGGAGTTGGTGTCATCGATGATGAGCGTCGAGTGCGCGGCCGAGGCCCGCAGCACCTGTTGAAGGTCGGGGATCAGCGCAAGCGCAGTGCCGCGCCCGCCGCCGCAGTTGACGACGACGCGGTTGAGGCCGTCGGAGAATTCGAACGCCAGCGTGCCCGCGTGGGCGGTCTGGCTCACGCGGCCCGGCGGGGGCGGCCCCGCATCCAGCACCACGACGCTGCGCCCGCCTTCCAGCCGCTGGAAGCCGCTGTAGATGCCGTTCTTCAGCGGCTTGGCGGTGACGCCGGAGAGTTTCAGCGCGTGCTCCAGCACATGCTTGTCGGCCAGCCCGCCGCCGTGGACGGCGGAGAGGTGGCTGTCCCCCAACACCACGCCGCGCAAGCTCGGCACCAGCCGGTCGATGGCGCGGGTGAGGCCCGCGGGCTCTTCCGCCTTGCGCTCCATGACGACGGAGCGGACGGTGAGCAGGAGTTTCAGGATTTCCAGCTGTTCCTCCGGGCAGCGGGAGGCAACGCCGCCATCCGCCAGGATGAAGAGGTCGAGCGCCCGCTCCAGCGCCTGCGCGCCCTTGTGGGCGCGGGCTTCGCCGCCGGGCAGCAGCATGCCGTTGATCATCAGGCCTGCGGTTGCCTTGATGCGGGCAAGGCCTTCGGGCGTTTTCTCCGCCGTCTGTACGAGGTGGCGGCCCTGCCGCGCCAGCGCGTTCAAGACGGACGAGCGGTAGACGTGATCCTCCGCCGAGAGGATGTAGGGCGCGTGGGTCATCCACTGCATCAGGCGTTCGCCGAGCACGTCCGCCCGCCACGCCAGCTCATCGAACTTGGCGTATTCGCCCAGCCAGCGCTGCACCAGCGGCTCGACGAAGGCGGCGCCCCGCTTGTGGTCCGCCTCGGCGGCGAGGTCGCGCAGCCAGCGGAAGCTGTGCAGCCACTCCAGCCAGGCGGTGGGCGCATGGATGGCGGAGAAGCGCACCCCGTGGGTGGTGATGGAGATGCCCATGTACTCCAGCCGCCCTTCCATCAGGGCGCGGCCGACGGCCGGGTCACCCGGCCACAGGTCTGGCGGGGCGGCCAGCAGCTTGAGCGGAAACCGGCCGCGCAGGCGCAGGCCATGGAGGAACGAGCGGTATTGCAGGCGGCGCAGGCTGTGACCGATCTTTTCGGTCAGCGACAGGCCGCGGTCCTCGCCATAGCGCACCAGCCGGTGCGCCGGGGTCTGGGGGGCGGCCTTGTCTGCCTTGTCGCTCACGCCTTGCTCCCGCCGATATCCTTAAGGGCAGCTTCTTTCAGAGCCTTGATGTTGGCGGCATAAACGTCCGGCCCGCCCTTGAAGGTGGCGGTGCCGGCCACCAGCACATCGGCCCCGGCGGCAACGGCCGCGCCGATGGTCTCGGTGGTGATGCCGCCGTCTACTTCCAGATCGATCTGCTTTCCGAGCCGGTCGATCATGCGGCGGATGCGGGCAATCTTCTCGATCTGGCTGTCGATGAACGATTGGCCGCCGAAGCCGGGGTTGACCGACATGACCAGCACGAGGTCGAGATCGGGCAGGATGTAGTCCAGCACCTCGACCGGGGTCGCCGGGTTCAGCGACACGCCCGCCTTCAAACCCCGCGCCTTGATGCGCTGGATGGTGCGGTGCAGGTGCGGGCCCGCCTCCGGGTGAACGGTGATGATGTCCGCGCCCGCATCGGCGAAGGCGTCGATGTAGGGGTCCACGGGGGCGATCATCAGGTGCACGTCGAACGGCTTCTTCGTGTGCGGGCGCAGGGCCTTCACCACGCTCGGGCCGATGGTGATGTTGGGCACGAAGTGGCCGTCCATCACGTCGATGTGGATGTAGTCGGCACCGGCGGCGTCAACGGCGCGCACCTCCTCGCCCAGCTTGGCGAAGTCGGCGGACAGGATCGACGGGGCGATGCGAACGGGTTGTTGTGGCATGAGTTCGGCTCTTAGCAGGTTGAGCGGGAAGGAGCAATTAAGGGAAAATTCTCACGGGGCCTGACGGACGAGCCGGGCCATGAAGAAGCCGTCGAGCCCGCCCTTGTCGGCAAGCATGCCGGGCAGGGTCCGCAGCCAGCCTTCAGGCGAGTGCAGAACCTCGATGCCGCCGGTTTCCTCAGGGGCAATGGGGTCGAGGGCAACGTCCTTGTTGCGCTCCAGCAGGGCCTCGATCTGGCGCTCGCCCTCCTCCGGCTCCAGCGAGCAGACGGCGTAGACCATCCGCCCGCCGGGCCTCAAAAGCTTGAGCGCGTGGTCGATCAGCTCGGCCTGCAACTCCAAGAGCGGCTTCAGGTTGCGCGCGCCCTTCAGGTGCAGCACGTCCGGGTGGCGGCGAAGGGTGCCGGTGGCGGAGCACGGCGCATCGAGCACGATGGCATCCAGCGGCTCCGGCGCCTTCCACTTGCGGGCGTCCCTCGCCACGGTTTCGGCGGCAAGGCCGGTGCGCTCCAGATTCTCCGTCACCCGGCGCAGGCGCGCCTCCGACACGTCCACCGCCGTCACGCTTGCACCAGCGGCGGCGAGCTGGAGCGTCTTGCCGCCAGGGGCGGCGCACAGGTCGGCGACACGCTCACCGGGCTTGGCGTTGACGAGGCGCGCGGGCAGCTGGGCCGCCACGTCCTGCACCCACCACGCGCCCTCGCCATAGCCGGGCAGTTCCTCAACGCCCTGCCATTCCATCAGGCGCACCATGCCGGGGGCAAGGCGCTCGCCGCCCAGTTCAGGGGCCCAGCGGGCTTCGTCCTCGTTGCTCCGAAACACAATATCCAGCGGCGCTTCCATCACGGTCGCCCGCGCGATGCTTTCCGCCATGTCGATGCCGTAGGTCTCCTGCCAGCGGGTGGCGTAGGGCTCGGGCAGCAGCGGTACGGCGGGCAGCACATGCTCCTCGCGGATCAGGCGCCCCAGCACGCCATGCACCAGACGGCGCGGGCCCGCCTCCACCAGCGGCAGGGCGGTCGACACCACCGCGTGCGCCGGGGTTTTCAGCACCCACAGCTGGGCGAGCGCCATCCGCAGCACCAGCCGCGCGCGGGCGTCATGCGGCAGCGGCTTGCGGGTGCAGCCGTCGATCGCCATGTCGAAATCCACCATCCAGCGCAGCGTGTGGCTGGCAATGGCGCGGGCCAGCGCGCGGTCCGGCCCTTCAAGCCCATGCAGCGCCCGGTCCAGCGCCATGTCGAGCGGACGGTGCTGCCACAGCACGGACGAAAGCAGTTTGAACGCGCCTCGACGGGCGGAAAGGCCGGGAATGTTCTCGATCATCCGGGGCGTTTAGCGCATCAAGCCAAAAGCCGTAAGCCGGTTTTCAGGCAAACCAGCCATGTGACGCGATGAGTGGGAGCGGGTTGGGTGAGTTTCTTGGTTTTTGCAGGGGTCTTGGACCCCTGCACCCCATTTTTTTGTGGCTGTGTTTCGGGTGCTTGCTGGATTTAAGGAATGAAAGGGACGCACCCGGTCTGGTCCCATGCGCGGCCCTGTTGCTGAAATTCCAGAATGCGCGCGGGTATCTACGCGCACGTCCCGATCAAACGAATGGGGGCGCGGGGGACAAGTCCCCCGCATAAAGCCCCATCACCCCCACGGGCCGCGCTGCTGGCGGTTCGCGCCGCCCAGCGGGTCGAGCGCGGAGCGGCGCGCGCCACCGGAGGGCGAGGCTGCGGGGCGATCCGACGGGGCGGTCTCGTGGCGCTCGGCGGCGGCGGACCACACGGCGCGTTCGCCCATGGTGCCGCCCAGCTTTTGCAGCTCGGCGATGCGGTTGGCGGTGTTGGGGTGGGTGGAGAACAGGTTGTCCATGCCCCGCTTGGTGAGCGGGTTGATGATGAACAGGTGGGCGGTCGCCGGGTTGGCCTCGGCGGCGGCGTTGGGGATGCGGGCGGCGCCGTGCTGGATCTTGTTGAGCGCGGAGGCGAGCGCATGGGGGTTGCCGGAGATTTCCGCGCCCGCGCGGTCGGCGGCGTATTCGCGGGTGCGGGAGATGGCCATCTGCACCAGCATGGCCGCCAAGGGCGCGAGGATCATCAGCGCGATCATGGCGATGGGGTTGGGCCGGTCTTCCCCGTCGCGGTTGCCGCCGAACAGGAAGGCGAAGTTGGCCAGCATGGAAATCGCGCCCGCGATGGTGGCGGTGATGGTCATAATGAGGGTGTCGCGGTTGCGGATATGGCCCAGCTCGTGCGCCATCACGCCCGCCAGCTCCTCGCGGGTGAGCATCTGCATGATGCCGGTGGTGGCGGCAACGGCCGCGTTCTCCGGGTTGCGGCCGGTGGCGAAGGCGTTGGGCTGGGGCGTGTCGATGACATAGACCTTGGGCATGGGCAGGTTCGCCCGCTGCGCCAGCTCCCGCACCAGGCCGTAGAACTCGGGGGAGGAGCGCTCGTCCACGGGGTGGGCGCCGTGCATCTTGAGCACGATCTTGTCGGCATTCCAGTAGGCGAAAACGTTCATGCCCGCCGCGAACAGCAGCGCGATCAGCGCGCCCTGGCCGCCGCCGATCATGAAGCCGACGGCCATGAACAGGGCCGTCATGGCAGCCAGAAGCATTGCGGTCTTGAAATAGTTCATCATGCCCATCCGGTTGTCAGACGCTTCACAGATGTGGCGTAGCGGGCGCTGGGGTTCAAGGGGATGGCGAGGGATGGCCCGGCGCGCGGGCTGGTCGGCCGCAGGGTTTCTGGCAGGCGGCAGGCGTGGTAAGGGAGGCGCATTCCCCCGTGTGCGAGAGTGTGCCATGACCGACAAGCCGCGCGAACAGGAAGCCGAGAAAACCGGGCAGGAGCCTGGCCAGGCCGGCGAGACCCAGCCGCCGCAGCTGCCGAAGGAGATCGGCGGCCGCAAGGGACCCGAGCCCACCCGCTACGGCGACTGGGAGAAGGGCGGAATTTGCAGCGACTTCTAAGGGAGCTGCCTTGAGGAGACCCCGCCCAAGGATGCCGGCCCGCAACGGAGGCGGACCGGCACGGGACAGGCATGTCCTTATCCTGATCCCTTGTGTTTAGGGCTCAGATATACCGCCGGCGGGGCCGCAGCCCGAGGAAGAGGAGGCCGATCCCCATGAGGCCGACCGTGGCCGGAGCCGAGACCAGGGCCGGATCGGAGCCTGGGTTCGGGTCAGGGCCGTTCGAGTTGTGGATAAGCTCGCTCAGCCAGTCATGGAAGAAGGCGACGTTGGTATCGCCGGAAATCTCCCCGAAGGTGGAATTCAGTTCGCAATCGATATCCGGGGAATTGACGATCTCCGGGTTAAAGGCCCCAGCGGTGTTGTAAGGATTGCTGGGGTCTGGATTGAGAATGCCGTCGCAGTATTCGTCCTCCAGCGTGAAGCCGAAGGAGTGAACGCCGGCGAGCAGCCCGTCGATGAACGCGCCGCCGCCTGAGTCCCCGGCATCGATCAGCACTTCATCCAGGCGGAGCCCGCGGCCCTGGAACCGGTCGGTCACCGGCTCCACGAAGATCGAGCCGTCGCTGAGGATGGTCTCGTCCGTACTGGCCCACCAGGGGAGCGCGTTGTGCGCCCTGGTGCCGTCGTCAAAGTCGTAGATCAGCTGGGCGCCCTCCAGCCCGATGCCGAGCAGGCCTGTGAGATCGGTTTCGTAGAAGTTCTTGCCGATGCGGCCGTTCTCCAGATTGTCGAGGGAGAACTCCGTTACCGAGCCGTCGCCGTTGCCGGTGGTGCCGTAGCCGATGTGGGTGGCGACCTGTCCGATGGCGTTGCCGTCATAGAGGCCGTAGGTGCGGGTGCCGGCGGGCGCAGGCGCATTGAGCGTCAGCACCGCGATATCACCGGCGGCAAAGGCTCCCTGCATGGGAAAACCCACGGTCTCATCGAAATAGAGGGGATGGATGTTAATGTTGGTGGCGGCGCGGGCCGGGCCGGAGAGGCCGCCGAAGTGGACCTCCGTCTGCCCGGCGATGCCGAAGTCCGGGCTGCGCGGGTCGTGAAAGTCCACGCAATGGGCCGCGGTTACGATCTGGGTCGGTGAGACCACCGTGCCGGTGCAGAAGAAGGCGCTGTCGGAATCGACAAGCGGCGAACGTATGACCACGGTGCCGCTGCGCTGCGCTGCGCTGGGCAGGTAGCGGGGGTCCCGATAGTCGCCCGCCGTCTTCAGTACTTGGCGGGCCTTCACGGCCGAGAGAGGTATGGCCTCGGCCGTGGTGGGCGCAATAGCCGAAAGTCCAGGAAAGATCAGCGCACAAAGACTCAGGCTGACATAAAGAGATGGTTGAAACCTGATCATGGAAAAAATCCTCTACTGACAGGTTGGGCAGGCCGGCGCCATCGGCTGGCGTTGCCTGCCAGGATCGCAACCATGCGATGTCCTGCTGGTAGGGATTCAAGTCTCGAGCCAGAAAATTAAGTCTCTATGTCAATTGTATGGTTGTGGCTTCACAATAATATGATTGTAAATAATTTCGACGAATTATTGTCTCTCGATTTATTTCAGAATAATTCAACATTATAATTGGCAAGAATTTGTTTCGCTTGGGCTGTGCACCTGATGATTGCATGGCCAGGACATAAAAAACCGGCCCGCAGGGTTGCGGGCCGGTATGTATAAGGCTTGATTGTTCTTGTGGAAGATCAGGCGCGGCGACGGCGGCCCAAGCCAAGGGCGGCGAGACCGAAACCGAACAGGCCGAGCGTGGCCGGCGCCGGCACTTCCGTTGCCAGGTCGAGGCGCTGCATCAGCCAGTCGTAGAAGAAGGCGATGCTGGTGTCGCCGGCGATCTCGCCGAAAGTGGAGTCGTTGGCGCAGGTCACGTCCGACGGGTTGGAGATTTCCGGATTCCAGTCCCCGGTCGTGTCGTACGGATCGTCGGGGTTCGGGTTGAGGATGCCATCGCAATACTCACCCGCCAGCGTCACGCCGAAGGAGTGGACGCCCGCCAGCAGGTCGTCGATGAATGAGCCGCCGCCGGAATCGCCACCATCGATGAGAACTTCATCAAGGCCGAGGCCGAGATCTGGGAAGAGGTCTTCCGGAATGACAATCTCGATCGAGCCGTCCGGATTGAGGGAGGCAAACGGGCTGGCCCACCATGCCATGGCATTGTGCTCCGGCGTGCCATCGTCGAAGTCATAGAGCAGGTGCGCCCCATCGAGGCCGACGCCGAACAGGCTCGCCAGATCGCTTTCATAAAGGTTCTGGCCGATGCGGCCGTTGGTCAGGCTGTCGAGGCCCAGGTTCTCGCCCGTGCCGTCGCCGTTGCCGGTGGTGCCGTAGCTGATGTGGGTGGAAACCTTGCCGATGGCATCGCCGCCGTAAAGACCATAGATCTTGGTGCCCGCCGGCACCGGCTCGCTCAGCGTGATGATCGCGATATCGCCGGTTGCGAACGCGCCTTGTCCGGGCGAGCCGACGATCGGATCGAAATAGAGCGGGTGGATTTCATAGCTGGCGGAGGCGATCGGCGAGCTGCCGCGGCCACCAAGGTAAACCTGGGTCGTGCCGGTGGTGCCGTATTCGGGGCTGCGCGGATCATGGGTATCGACGCAGTGGGCGGCGGTGACGATCTGGGTCGGCGAGACCACCGTGCCCGAGCAGACGTAGGACGAAGGCGAGTTGTTGATTGGCGTCATCAGCAGGGCGGTGCCGTTGCGCTGCTCTGAGCTGGGGAAATACCGCGGATCAAGATAGTTGCCCGTCGTCTTCAGAAGCGGGCGGGCCTGGGCGGCGGAAAGCGGAACCGCGTTGGCCTCGGACGACATGAACACCGTGCTGCCCGCCAGGGCAACAACGCCAACGCTTACGCCAACGCAAAGGGAAGATAGAAATTTCTTCATAATAACCCCCCTGCCGTATCGGGATCAGGCAGGCGGTTCGCACCACCTGCCGGAGCCGCGCCAATGCGGCTCCCTACAGCCGGAGATTCAAGATTCGCGCCAAGCTTTAAGCTCTTAGAATTACAGTTAAATTAAAATTAACCGATACGTACCTGTAAATAATCTCGACGTTTGTTTCGCTTTTGGCGCATTTCGTCTCGTCTCTGAAACGGGTTATCTTGCTATCGAAAATAAAGCGTATATATGCGGAATATGCCGCTGACGCGCTTTGTGCCCGTATCTCGGCGGCGTTTCGGGTAACTGTTTTCAACTGTCGGAGGATCAGGACAGGTTATCTTCAATCCTGCAGAGGGGGCCCGTGCGCGGAGGCGCACACGTAAAAGTTCGTGCGCGGAGGCGCACATGCAAAAGTTCGCGCGCGGAGGCGCACAAGCAAAAGTTCGTGCGCGGAGGCGCACAAGCAAAAGCTCATGCGCGGAGGCGTACAGGCAGATAGAAGGCATCCTCTGCGCTCCCGCTCTTCTTGTCGGGCCGCGCACGGCAGGATCGCTTGCGCCTTAATCAAGGCCTCCGCGCCGGGAGGGGATCTGCGCTCCCCTTGGCAAGCCCGTATGGGGACAAACCGCCCTAGCTGACTGCCTGCTGCCGTCCGGCAACCAACGCCTCGACGACGCTGGGGTCCGCCAGGGTCGAGGTATCGCCAAGGGCATGAATTTCATTCTCGGCGATCTTTCGCAGGATGCGGCGCATGATCTTGCCCGAGCGGGTCTTGGGCAGGGCGGGGGTGAACTGGATGCGATCGGGCACGGCGATGGCGCCGATCTCCTCCCGCACGTAGGTTTTCAGTTCAGCCAGCAGGGCGTCGGACGGCTCGACATGCGCCACCAAGGTCACGTAGGCGTAGATGCCTTGGCCCTTGATGTCGTGCGGGAAGCCGACCACCGCTGCCTCCGCCACGTCCGGGTGGGCAACGAGCGCGGATTCGATTTCCGCCGTGCCCATGCGGTGGCCGGAGACGTTGAGCACGTCATCGACGCGGCCGGTGACCCAGTAGTAGCCGTCCTCATCGCGGCGGCAGCCGTCCCCGGTGAAGTAAACGCCCTTGTAGGTGCTGAAATAGGTCTGCTCGAAGCGGGCATGGTCGCCGTAGACCGTCCGCATCTGGCCGGGCCAGCTGTCGGTGATGATGAGGTTGCCTTCGCCCGCGCCCTTCAGCACCTTGCCTTCGCCGTCCACCAGCGCAGGTTGCACGCCGAAGAAGGGCATGCAGGCCGAGCCCGGCTTCAGCGCCATGGCGCCCGGCAGGGGCGCGATCATGGTGGCGCCGGTTTCGGTCTGCCACCAGGTGTCGACAATGGGCAGTTTCCCGTCGCCCACCACCCGGTGATACCACAGCCAGGCCTCGGGATTGATGGGCTCGCCCACGGTGCCGAGCAGGCGCAGCGACTTGCGGCTGTGCTTCTTCACTGGCGCGTCGCCCTCGCGCATCAGGGCGCGGATGGCGGTGGGCGCGGTGTAGAAGATGTTCACGCCGTGCTTGTCCACCACCTGCCAGAAGCGGTCGCACGCCGGGTAGTTGGGCACGCCCTCGAACATCAGCGTGGTCGCGCCGTTGGCGAGCGGGCCATAGACCACATAGCTGTGTCCGGTCACCCAGCCCACGTCCGCCGTGCACCAGAAGATCTCGCCTTCCTTGTAGTCGAACACGTAGGAATGGGTCATGGCCGCCCACAGCAGGTAGCCGCCGGTGGTGTGCAGCACGCCCTTCGGCTTGCCGGTGGAGCCGGAGGTGTAGAGGATGAACAAAGGGTCTTCCGCGTTCATCGGCTCGGGCTCGCAGATGGCGGGCACGGTCTCGGCAATGTCGTGAAACCAGCGGTCCCGCGCCGTATTCCAATGCACATGGCCGCCCGTGCGGCGCACCACCAGCACGTTCCTTACCTGCGGGCAGTGCTCCAGCGCCTTGTCCACATTGGCCTTGAGCGGGATGACCTTGCCGCCGCGCACGCCTTCGTCCGCCGTGATGACGAGATGGGAGTCGCAATCCTGAATGCGCCCGGCCAGCGCCTCGGGCGAGAAGCCGCCGAACACCACCGAGTGGATGGCGCCGATCCGCGCGCAGGCCAGCATGGCGTAGGCGGCCTCGGGGATCATGGGCATGTAGATCGTCACCCGGTCGCCCTTCTTCACCCCCAGCTCGCGGATGACATTGGCCATGCGGCACACGTCGTCGTGCAGCTGCTGGTAGGTGATCTTGCGCTCCTCGGACGGGTTGTCCCCTTCCCACAGGATGGCAATATCGTTCGCCTTGCGCGGCAGGTGCCGGTCGATGCAGTTGGCGCTGACATTGAGCACGCCGTCCTCGAACCACTTGATGGAGACATCCGGCGCGAACCGCGTGTTCTTGATCTTGGCCGGGGGCTTCACCCAGGTGAGCATACGGGCCTGCTCGGCCCAGAAGCCCTCAGGGTCCTCGATGGAGCGGCGGTACATCTCTTCATACTGTTCCGCCGTGCAGCGCGTCTGCGCCGCAACCCAATCCGGCACCGGAAACACTTGCGACTCACTCATCGGCTCTCCCCCATGCGGCTTGATCGAAGGCTGAAGGGCAACCCAGCACAATGTAGTCCGGAAAGTGATCTGGGCCCTCTGCTCCCACGCAAAAAAGCATATGCCGGCCATGCTTGACCCTTGCGCCCGCCAGAAGCTGCCGCCATGAGAAAACGGATCGTTACCCCGCGAGGCGGTTTTCTCCCGGGTGGCGAGGGCCTTAAATTATTTTACCATAAGGTTTCCGGAGGCTCAAAAAGTGGCGTCACGTCTGGCCTTTCCCGCCCTCCTGCTGGGGAGTGGCGTTCTGGCGCTGGGACCATTGTTGGTCCGCGTCGCCCCGGTCGGCCCCATGCAGTCCGCCTTCTGGCGGCTGGGGGTGGCGGTGATCCCGCTTCTGCTTCTGGTCTACCTCATGCCCGGCCAGCGGCCGGAAACCCGGCCCAGTCGCGGCCTGTGGGCCGGCATGGCGCTGGCCGGCCTGTTCTTTGCCGCCGACCTCATGACCTGGCACCTGGGGATAGTCCGCACCACCATCGCCAACGCCAGCCTGTTCGGCAACATGGCCAGCTTCATGATGATGGGCTACGGCGTTGCGGTGATGGGTCTGCGGCCCACGCGGCGGCAGGCCATGGGCATGGGGGTGGCGGTCATCGGCGCGCTGTGCCTGTTCGGGGCCAGTGCCGAGCTTTCCCTGCGCCACTTCACGGGCGACCTGTTGTGCCTGCTCGCGGCCGCCTTCTACACCGGCTATCTCGTCTCCATCGCCCGGGCGCGCAGCGCCCTCTCCGCCATGGCGGTGCTGGCAGGCAGTTCGCTGGCCGGCGCGCTCGCCATCCTGCCGATCGTTCTGATGTCGCCGGAGCCGCTGGTGCCCGCCACCTTCGAAGGCTGGCTGCCGCTCATCGTGCTCGGGCTGGGCGGGCAGGTGCTGGGCCAGGGGCTGATCGTCTATGCCCTTGCCCACCTGTCGCCGTCGGTCAGCGGCATCGGCCTGCTCTCCCAACCGGTGCTGGCCACGCTCATCGGCTGGCTGGCGTTCGGGGAAGTGATGGGCCCGCTGGAGCTGTTCGGCGCATCCCTCATTCTCCTGGCGTTAATCAGCCAGTCCCTTCCAGCCAGATCTGCCCGTCAGCCAGCCGAATAGGCGCCGCCTCCAGCGCCTTGCCCCGGCAGGGCCCGGCGGTGCACAGGCCGGAGGCGGGATCGAACAGCGCCCCGTGGGTGGCGCAGATGAGGCGCTGGCCGTCCGCCGTGAATACCCGGCCGGGCACGAGATCGAGCGGCGTGCCCACGTGCGGGCAGCGGTTGCGGAAGGCGCGCACCTCCCCTTGCCAGCGGTAGAGCAGCACCGTGCCGCCCCGGAAGGGCACGACGAGCGCCCGGCCTTCGGGGATCTGCTCTTCCCGTGCGACAGGATGCATCGCCGGGCCGTGATCGGGCTTGGGATCGGTCATGCCATTGGTGTACCGTTCGCGCCCCAGATCAACAAGATTTGGCCCAACAAGCGAGGTTTCTTTCCGTGCGCGTGACCTGGCGGCTCTTTCCCCTGCCCCTTCTTGCCCTGGCATTGCTGGCCGGCTGCGACCGCAAGCCCGAGCCGATCCATTACAAGCTGGACGGCACCTGGGCGTGGGCGAGCGAGATGAACTGCTACGGCAACGAGAACACCATCGCCTTCAAGGGGCGCAGCATTCAGGTATTCCTGCACGGTGATCTCACGATGTCGGTATCGGATGCCGAGATCTCGGAGGACATGCTCGACGGCAAGCCACTGCTCACCGTGCGCTACACGCTCAAGGAGCGCGACCTTGAGGTTCGCGACTTCGAGGACCGCGATTACGAGGATCGGGACTTCGAGGAGCAGTACCTGGCGCTGGACGCCGACACGCTCCAGCCGCTGGAGACGGAGGTGGACGGCAAGCCCCAGATCTCGGCGGCCAGCAGCGACAAGAGGCTGGTGCGCTGTCCCGCCGATACCCTGACGCCCATGCCGGCGCCGGCCCCCACACGATAAGGCGCGATCAGGCGCGCACGATCACCACGCCGTCCTCGTCCGCCACCACATGGTCGCCGGGCTGGATGAAGATGCCATTGATATTGACGGCGACATTGAGCGAACCGGTGCCTTGCTTGGCGGGGGGACGCGGGCAGGTGCCCAGCGCCTTTACGCCCACGGGCAGGCTCGCCAGCTCGATCGAGTCCCGTACCACGCCGAAGACGATCATGCCCGCCCAGCCGTTGCGGACCGCCAGCGCTCCAAGGTTGCCGCCCACCATGGCGCAGTGGCGCCCGCCGCCGTTGTCCACCACCAGCACCCGTCCTTCGCCTGGCTGTTCAAGCTGGGCGCGCACGAGGCCGTTGTCGTTGCGGGCGGCAATGGTCGCCACGCGGCCGGAGAAACGCCGCACCGCGCCGTAGTCCCGCCAATCCAGCGCCAGCACCTGGGCCTTGTCGCCCAGCGCATCGCACAGATCCGCCGTGATCGCCGGCAGCTTCTCCATCGGCCCCCCTCCTTTGTCTGCCGTCTTTCATTCTATTTCCTGCAGGAGGGCTTGTCCCCCCGTGCCCCCCTCTTTTTTGGGAAGCGTGTCCGGAACCACACGCATGGCCGGTGGCGAATAGGAAAAAGGGGCCGGTGCCGACAGGCGCACCGACCCCTTCCCCCTCCCCCACCGGCCCCCTCCCCACCGGTGGCGCGCACCGGATTACGCGGCGGCGGTCTTGAACTGCGCCGCTTCCGTCGACTCCTTCAGTGCAATGGTCGAAGCCTCGCCCCCCGCGATGGCGACGGCCACCTGGTCGAAGTAGCCGGTGCCCACCTCGCGCTGGTGGCGGGTGGCGGTGTACCCGAACTGCTCGGAGGCGAACTCGGCCTGTTGCAGCTCGGAATAGGCGGCCATGCCCCGGTCGCGGTAGCCGCGCGCCAGCTCGAACATGCCGTGGTTGAGGCTGTGGAAGCCTGCCAGCGTGACGAACTGGAACTTGTAGCCCATCGCGCCCAGCTCACGCTGGAACTTGGCGATGGTGGCCTTGTCCAGGTTCGCCTCCCAGTTGAACGAGGGCGAGCAGTTATAGGCCAGCAGCTTGCCCGGATATTCCTTCTTCACGGCTTCCGCGAACTGGCGCGCCTCGTCCAGGTTCGGGTGGCTGGTCTCCCACCACAGCAAATCGGCATATTCGGCGAAGGAGAGCCCGCGCTTGATGCAGTGGGCCAGCCCCGTGCCCTCCTTCAGGCGGAAGAAGCCCTCGGGCGTGCGCTCGCCGGTCAGGAACTCGCGGTCGCGCTCGTCCACGTCGGATGTGATGAGCTTGGCCGATTCGGCGTCCGTGCGGGCGACGATCACGGTCGGCACGCCGCAGATGTCCGCCGCCAGCCGGGCGGCGTTGAGGTTGCGGATGTGGGCTTGCGTCGGGATCAGCACCTTGCCCCCTAAGTGCCCGCACTTCTTCTCGGAGGCCAGCTGGTCCTCGAAGTGCACGCCTGCCGCGCCCGCCTCGATGAACGCCTTCATGATCTCGTGGGCATTGAGCGGCCCGCCGAAGCCCGCCTCGGCATCGGCGATGATCGGCGCGAACCAGTCCCGCTGCGCGCCGCCCTCGGCGTGCTCGATCTGGTCGGCGCGCTGGAGCGTCTTGTTGATCTTCCGCACCAGCTCCGGCGCGGCGTTGGCCGGGTAGAGCGACTGGTCCGGGTACATCTGGCCCGCCGTATTAGCGTCCGCTGCCACCTGCCAGCCGGAGAGGTAGATGGCCTTCAGCCCGGCGCGCACCATCTGCATGGCCTGGTTGCCGGACAGCGCGCCCAGCGCGTTGATGTAATCCTCGGTATGCAGCAATTCCCACAGCTTCAGGCTCGTGCGCTCGGCCAGGGTGTGGCTGATCCGCACCGAGCCGCGCAGCCGCTCCACATCGGCCGGGGTATAGTTGCGCTTGATGCCATCGAACCGGCCCTTCGGGGCGGCGGGAACCAGTTGCTCAAAGCTGGTTGCGGTCATGTCTCGTCCCTTCTGTGCACGTGAAAAATTTTACAAACCAAGTACTGTCTTGGTTGCGCCGGCAGAGGTTTTGACAAAGTCTCCTGCCGGGCCACCTGTTGTTCGGGGGTTTGACAAACAAGTGCTTGCCTTGGTTTGCGCGAGTCAGTATCGAATTACAAGTTGATGGGCCGCCGAAAAGTGTGGCCATGTATTCAGTGGCGTGGGTTAAATTGGTCAAATTGTAAAGAAATGTAAAAATGGCTCTGGCGGTCTCAACCGAACGGAAACTCTTCGCTGGCCCGCGGCTGCGGCGGTTGCGCGCCCAGCTGGGCCTCACCCAAAGCCGCATGGCGGAGGAGCTGGGGGTTTCGGTCAGCTACCTGAACCTGATCGAGCGCAACCAGCGGCCGCTGACGGCCCAGTTCCTGCTGCGGCTGGCGGAGGTGTTCAATCTCGACCTGCGGCAACTGACCGGCGACGCGGACGACCGCACGCTGGCGGACGTGGGCGAGGTGCTGGCGGACGGGCTGTTCCGCAGCCTCGAGGTGAGCCGCAACGAGGTGAGCGACTTCGTGCAGAGCTTCCCCGCCATGGCGCAGGCGTTGACCCGCCTCTATGGCCTCTACCGCGACAAGGCGGGCGCGGCCGTGGCCGATGCGGGCGGCGCGGGCGACGATGGGCGCGGCGTGACGGATGCCTCCGGCCCGCTGGAGCGGGTGCGCGACATCATTCAGGAACGGCGCAACCACTTCCCCGAGCTGGACGAGAAGGCGGAGACAATCGCCGAGGAGCTGCGGCTGCATGGCGAGGACCTGTTCGCCGCGCTGAAGGAGCGGCTGCGGGCCAAGCACGGCATTGCGGTGCGCGTGCTGCCTGTCGACGTGCTGCCCGAATCGCTGCGCCGGTACGACTACCACCGCCGCCAGCTCCAGCTCTCCGAACTGTTGCAACCGGAGAGCCGGGCTTTCCACGCCGCCTATCAGCTGGCCTATGCCGAGGCGCGGGCGGACATGGATCGCATCATCGAAGGCGCAGGGCTGGAGGATGGCCCGGCCCAGCACCTGCTGCGCGTGAACCTCGCCAACTACTTCGCGGCGGCGGTGATGATGCCCTACGGCCGCTTCCTCGCGGCGGCGGAGCAGCTGAACTACGACCTCACCCTGCTCGGCGCGCGCTTCGGGGCCAGCTACGAGCAGGTGTGCCACCGGCTCACCACGCTCCAGCGGCCGGGCGCGCGCGGCGTGCCCTTCTTCCTCATCCGGGTGGATCAGGCGGGCAACGTCTCCAAGCGCTACTCGGCGGGGCGGTTCCACTTCTCCAAGTTCGGCGGCACCTGCCCGCTGTGGTCCCTGCACGCCACCTTCCGCGCGCCGGGGCAAATCCTCACCGAAGTCGTCGAGATGCCGGATGGCACCCGCTACTTCTCCATCAGCCGCACGGTGCGAACCCATGTGAACGGCTGGGGCAACATCGAGCCGCAGTTCGCCATCGGCCTCGGGTGCGAGCTGAAATACGCCCGCCATCTGGTCTACAGCCGGGGGCTCGACCTCGAAAACCCCAACGCCACGCCCATCGGCGTCAACTGCGCCCTGTGCGAGCGGGAAGCCTGCCGCCAGCGCAGCCAGCCGCCGCTGTCCAGAACCCTCATCATCGACGAGCGCTCGCGGGGGGCGACCCCCTACCGTTTCGCAGAACCGGGAGTTCCCGCACCCCTGCCGCGCTGACCGGCGGGGACTGAACACGTCACGTGCAGAAGGAGGAGGCTTTGATGTCCGTAACCGGCGTTCAGATCACCGGCCCCATGAATCCGGGCTATGAAACCATCCTGACGGACGAGGCCGTCGCCTTCCTTGCCGGGCTGCATCGCCGGTTCGAGGCGACGCGGCGGGAGCGGCTGGCCGCCCGCGCCGCCCTGCAAGCCCGGCTGGACGCAGGCGAGAAGCTGGGCTTTTTGCCGGAAACCGCCGCCATTCGCGGCGCACCGTGGAAGATCGGCACCATCCCGCAGGACCTCACCGACCGCCGGGTGGAAATCACCGGGCCGGTTGATCGCAAGATGGTCATCAACGCGCTGAACTCCGGCGCGAAGTGCTTCATGGCCTGCTTCGAGGATGCCTCGACGCCGGCGTGGGAGATCATGGTCGAAGGGCAGGTCAACCTGCGCGACGCCGTTGCCGGCACCATCAGCCTGACGGACGAGACATCCGGCAAGGAATACCGGCTGGGCAAGGAGACCGCGACGCTCATCGCCAGGCCGCGCGGCTGGCATCTTCTGGAGAAGCACCTCTATGTGGACGGCGAGCCGATCGCAGGCGCGCTGTTCGACTTCGGCCTCTACTTCTTCCATAACGCGAAGGCGCTGCTGGCCAAGGGTTCCGGGCCTTACCTCTACCTGCCCAAGATGGAGCACTATCTGGAAGCGCGGCTGTGGAACGATGTGTTCGTCTACGCCCAATCACAGCTGGGTCTTCCGGTGGGCACCATCAAGGCGACGGTGCTCATCGAGACCCTGCCCGCCGCCTTCCAGACCGAGGAGATCCTGTGGGAGCTGCGCGAGCACATCGTGGCGCTCAACTGCGGCCGGTGGGACTACATCTTCAGCTACATCAAGCGCCAGCGTACCGACCCCAACGCCGTGCTGCCGGACCGCGCCGCCGTCACCATGACCGTGCCGTTCATGCGGAACTACTCTCTCCACACCATCCGCACCTGCCACCTGCACGGGGCCTATGCCATGGGCGGCATGTCCGCCTTCATTCCGGTGAAGAACGACGAGGCCCGCAACGCGGCGGCGTTCGAGCAGGTGCGCGCTGACAAGGAACGCGAGGCAACGGACGGCCACGACGGCACCTGGGTCGCCCACCCCGGCCTGGTGCCGGTAGCTCTGCAAGTGTTCGACCGGATCATGCCCGGCCCCAACCAGGTCGCCAAGATCCCCGACGTGTCGGTATCGGCCGAGGATCTGCTCAGGCCCTGCGAAGGCCCCAAGACACGGCAGGGCCTTGCCATGAACATCAATGTGGGCATTGGCTATGTCGCCTCCTGGCTGCGCGGCCAGGGCGCAGCCCCGCTCCACAACCTGATGGAAGATGCCGCCACCGCCGAAATCAGCCGCACCCAGGTGTGGCAGTGGCGCAAGACCGAAACCCGCCTCGACAGTGGCGAACTGGTGGACGACGACCTCATCAACGCCGCTATCAACGAGCAGCTGGCGGTGTGGCAGCAAGCGGTGGGCGACAATTTCTTCGCCTCTGGCCGTTACATCGAAGCCGCCGAACTGATGCGCGAGATGATCCTCGCCGAGGAATGTCCGGAATTCCTCACGCTCCCCGCCTACGATCGCTACTTCGCGGCGTGAGGGAGGGCGCGGGGGTATGCCCTTCGGGTTTTGGGTTGCGCCCTTTGGGCTTTGAAATGCAGGGGGTCGCAGACCCCTGCACCCCCATTTTGTTCATGGGGCTGTGTCTGTGATGACGGGCGCAGCCCTTTCCTTTGCGCGTCCCTGAAACGAAATGGGGATTGTTAAGGGGGGACAAGTCCCCCTTAACAACAAGTCTGAAAAGACATGGGGCGCGAGGGGGAAATACATGCCGCCGGTGACAGTGCAGCTTCTGGGGGCGCGGCGGTTTGCGCCTTTGTTCGCCACCCAGTTTCTGGGGGCGTTCAACGACAACCTCTATCGCACGGCGATGACGTTCCTCATCGTCTACCACCTGAAGGCGAGCGATCCGCAGGCGGGGGCGGTGCTGGCGACGGCGGCGGCGGGCCTGTTCATCCTCCCCTATTTCCTGTTCTCGGCGCTGGCCGGGCAGCTGGCGGACGTGCGGGACAAGGCGTGGGTCGCCCGCGCGGTGAAGGTGGCGGAGGTGGCGATCATGGCGGTGGGCGCGTTCGCGCTGACGCATGATTCCATCGCCCTTCTGATGTTCATCCTGTTTTGCATGGGCGTGCACTCGGCTTTCTTCGGCCCGATGAAATACTCCATCCTGCCCCAGCATCTCGGGCGGCAGGAGCTGCTGGCGGGCACGGGGCTGGTGGAGGCGGGCACGTTCCTCGCCATCCTGTTCGGGCAGATTCTGGGCGGGCTGTTCACGCCGGTGCAGGCCGCGTGGGGCGTGGTGCTGGTGGCGGTGCTGGGGCTGGCGGCCAGCTGGCCCATTCCCCCCGCCCCGCCGCTGGTGGAGAACGGCCGCCTCAGCTGGAACCTGGCGGCCGAAACGGTCAAGCTCATGAAAACCGCCCGCGCCAACCGCACGGTGTGGCGGTCCATCCTCGCCCTCTCATGGTTCTGGGCGCTGGGCACGGTGATGACCGCCCAGCTCGGCCCGCTGGTGAAGACGGAACTGGGGGCCTCGCAAGAGGTGGCGACCCTGTGCCTTGCGGCCTTTTCGGTGGGTATCGCCATCGGTTCGGTGCTCATCGGCCGCCTGCTGCGCGGGCGGGTGACGGGGCGGTACTGCGCCGCCAGCATGGCCGTGGTGGCGCTGGCGCTGTTCGATCTGGTGCTGGCGGTCGATGCCTTCGGGCCGGCGCAGGCCGGGGCGCTGTCCCCCGCCGCCTTCCTCGCCAGCCTTGGGGCATGGCGGGTGCTCGTGGACCTCACCGTCCTCGCCATTGCCGGCGGGGCTTATTCCGTGCCGCTCTATGCTCTCATGCAGACCGCCAGCGCCGAAGGCGCGCGTTCCCGCATGGTGGCGGCCAACAATGTGCTCAACGCCGTGTGGATGGTGGCGGCAACCGGCGTCAGCGCCACGCTGCTGGGGGCGGGCCTGCGCGTCACCCACATCTGCCTCGTGCTCGCCGGGTTCAGCCTCGTGATGGCCGCCTACTGCTGGCGCGGCTTGCGGGAATAGAGGGGAATTTCAGGTTTTGCAGGGGTCCGAGACCCCTGCAAGGACTTGGAAAATCTTCACCACAGCCAGGTGGTGGGATTGTCGATCGGCTGCTGCTTCTGGGCCGCCAGCATCGCCTTGACGGTGCGAACGGCGAACCAGACAACGATCCAGATGCCCAGCAGCCAAGCGACCGGAATGAGAATGATGGTGACGAAGGCCACCACCATCAAAATGGATTGCAGCAGCCCGATCCAGAAGGTGCGGATGTGATAGCGGTAGTGGCTGCGCTCCCAATCCGCCGGAGTGTCGCTGTTCCACACATAGGCCAGGACCAGGCCGATGAGCGCCGACAGGCCGGTGATGTAGCCGCCGAGATACAGCAGGCTGACGATCGTCGGGTTGTTGAACTGGAAGCCGGAGGACGGCGGCTGCCGCCCTTCCGGAACGTAGTTGGAGTCCTCTGCCATGTGTCTGCCCTAACCCCCCCTAGAGTTGTAATCTGTTAGCAGTTTACAACGAAGGAACGGCGGACGCTATCTCGGGCACCTTTTGCAGCTGCGGACGCACGGTCTTGAGGTCGCCCACGATGACGAGGGTCATGGCGTCAGGCTTTAGATACTGGCTGATAACGCTGGAGACCTGCTGCGGCGTCACCGCCCGCACCTTGCCCACATATTGCTCCAGTTCAGAGCGCGGCAGGCCGAAGCTGTCGTAGAAGGCAAGACTGGAGATGAGGCCGCCGCGCGTCGCGGTGCGAAGAATCCATATGCCCGCAAGGCCGTTCTGCTTGGCTTCCAGTTCCTCCTTCGAGGGCGGCTCGCTGCCGAGCAGGCGAATTTCCTTGAATACTTCATGCAAGG
This sequence comes from Pedomonas mirosovicensis, assembly GCF_022569295.1. NCBI lineage: Bacteria > Pseudomonadati > Pseudomonadota > Alphaproteobacteria > Sphingomonadales > Pedomonadaceae > Pedomonas > Pedomonas mirosovicensis. Next base: position 515,697 of record NZ_JAKFIA010000001.1, read on the forward strand.
AGTCGCCGGTGTGGGCGGAGGTCACGTCCGCCACCAGAATCCACTGGCCGTATCCCGTGCCGTAGGAGGCGCTGGAACTGGGCGAATAGGTGTAGCCCTTGTCTTCCCGCAGGTTGAGGGTGATGCGCGAGGTGAAGCTGCCGCCCAGCACGTCGTTGGCAACGCTCATGGGAATGCGGCTCTTGAACGCCCTCGGGTCCGGCAGGGGCGCGCCCAGGTAAATGGTGGACTGCGGCGCATCCGGCCGGTCGATCAGCACCACGTTGAGCTTCGATGCGGCGTCGGCGGGCCGGATGATCGGTTCCGGCCCCTGCTGCCAATCGCCGAAGGCGGCCTCGATGGCCTGGCGCATGGCGGCGGCATCGAACTGCCCGGCGACATAGAGATGGGCGCGCTTCGCCCCCAACTTCTCGGTGTGGAAGCGGCGGATGTCATCAATGGTGACCGCCTGCACTTCCTGTTCGGTCAGCAGGCCATGGCCGAAGGGATGATTGGGAAGGAAAGCCTTGGTGAAGGCATCATCGGCGAGCGATTGCGGGCTGGTCTTGGCAATCGCCAGGCTGCGGAGAGCGTCCTGCTTGATGCGCGGCAGCTCGCTTTCCGGCAGGTTGGGGCGGCGCACCACGTCTGCCAGCAGCCGCGTGGCCTCGGGGCCGAACTCGGAGAGCACCGAAATGCCCGCGCCGAAGAATTCGAGGCCGTTGTCGACGCCGATGCCGCCGCCCATGTCCCCCGCCCGCTGGGCGATGGTGACGGCGGACTGACCGGCCGCGCCCTCGTTCATGAGCGCCGAGGTGAAGTCGGCGACGCCGAACTTGCCGCCCTCATCCAGCCGCCCGGCGCGGATACGCAGGGAGAGCGTCACCTTGGGCACGGAGCCGAAGGGGATCATGGTTACCTGCATGCCGTTGGCGAGCTTGTAGGTCTCGATGGCGGGCAGCTTCAGCTCTCGCGGCTTGCCCGGCGGTGGCGGGGTTTCCCGCGCCGGGGCGGCCGCTGTCTGCTGGGCCTGTGCGAAGGCCGGGGCCGCGGCGGTGGCGGCAAGGGTGACGGCAAGCGCCGCCGGACGAAGCAGATGGTTCAGCATCATTTGGCCTCTCCCTTGGCGGCGGGGGCGGCCGCGCCCGGTTCCAGAATCAGCACCGTGCGCTTGGTGGGCGCGAGGTACTTGCGGGCAGTTTCCTGGATGAGTTGCGGCGTGACGGCGGCAAAGCCCTGCTCGATGGTATTCACCTTTGCGGGGTTATCGTCGAACAGGGCAAAGGAGGCGAGCAGGTCCATCAGCGAGAAGCGGGTGCTCGACCCCACCATGTCATAAAGGCCGGAGCGCAGGCGGGTGCGGATGCGGTCCAGCTCGGACTGGGGCACAGGCTGCTCGCGCAGCTGGTTGATGACGGTGTCCACGTCCCGCATGATCGCCTCGGGCGCGATGCTGGCATCGTGCACCAGGCCGAAGGTCATGAGCATGGGCCCGTTGTAGGTGAACATGTCGCCGAGGAGCGGGTTGATGCCGCCCATCACGCTGTCGGTATAGCCCTTCTCGCGCACCAGTTTCTGGGTGAGGCGCGCGTCGTCGCCACCTTGCAGCAGGGCCTCGATCATGCCGAAGGCATACCATTCGGGCGTGCCGCGCGGCGGCACATGGTATGCGAACGCCAATGCCGGGCGCGGAGCCAGCGGATCGGTGCGATGCACCACCTTTTCCTGGGTCTGCTCCGGCTCGGTGATATCGGGCATCTGGCCGACAGGCCGGGCGGCAATGGTGCCGAAATACTTCTGCGCCCAGGCCCAGGTCTTCTCCACATCGATGTCGCCGGCCACCACCAGCACGGCGTTGCCGGGGGCATAGTACTGCTCGCGGAAGCGCTTTGCGTCTTCCAGCGTCGCCGCCTGCAGGTGATCGAGGTCACCGTAGAAGTTATGGGCGTTATACCAGTTGGAGAAGGCCGCCTGCGGCATGTCCAGCCACATGAACCCGCCGTAGGGCTGGTTCAGCACGTTCACCCGCACCTCGCTGATGACCACGTCCTGCTGGTTCTTCAGCGTCTCGGGCGTAAGGTTGAGGCTCTTCATCCGGTCCGCCTCGGCCCACAGCACGGTTTCGGCCAGGTGGCTGGGCACCACTTCATAGTAGTTGGTGTAATCCCAGCGGGTGGAGCCGTTGAGCACGCCGCCGTTGCCCTCGATCAGGCTGTTGAAGGCCCCCTTGGGCAGATTGGCCGAGCCCTGGAACATCAGGTGTTCGAACAGGTGGGCATAGCCGGTGCGGTCCTTCGGCTCCACGCGCCAGCCAACGCCATAGTAGACGCCGACGGTGGCGGTGGGCACGGACGGGTCGGGCGCGAGCACCACCTTCAGCCCGTTTTCCAGCTTGCGGTAGACCACGTTGACCAGGGGTTTGCTTGCAACCGTTTCAGTTGCGGGCGGTTTGCTTGAAACCGCTTGGCCGGCAGCCGTGGCGGCAGAGCTTGGGGTGGGAGATGCACAGCCTGCCAGGGCGGCAGCGCTGGCAAGAAGGGCGATGCGGCCGCCCATCCGGAAGAGGCTCTCGATCATGCCGTAACCCTAATATCCGCCAGGGTTGGCGTCCAGAGCCCAGGGGGTGGAAGCTGGGGGTAAAGGCAAGCCCCCCTCTCAGGCGGGCTCCCGTAGTTTGGGAGCCGTAACCCGCGCTGCCGGGCGCGCCTTGGGCTTGGGCCGGCGGAACCAGAAGGTCCAGACGCTGAGCGTGCCCAAGAGGCACAGGCCAAGGCCGGAGAGGGTCATGACCAGGCGGTAGGCAAGGCCCCCCACCTTGGCCGCATGGAGCGGGTAAACCGCATTGAACATTTGCGTGGCCGCCGGCATGGCCAAGGCATCCCGCGCCTCGATCAGGCGGCCGTCGGCGGGGTCAAACCACAGGAGGGTGCGGCCGTTGGGCAGCCATTCCTCCGGCTGCTTCATCCGCAGGGAAATCAGATCGCCGGGGTTCTTCGGCAGGCCGAGCGAGCGGAACTCGGCCTCGGGAAAGCGCCGGTGGGCCTCGCCCAGCATGGCGGCCCAATCCAGATCCGGGCTGAGCGCGCCGCCCTCCACCTTCGGCGGGGCCATGGCCGCCCGGAAGTTCTCCCCGCCCGACCAGGGGGTGAGCAACATATTGGCCACCGGGCGCAGCGTCAGCATGACGCCCGTGACCATGGAGAGAAACAGGAGCGGCGCGACCACAATGCCAAGATCGCGGTGATGGCGCACGATGGCCGGGCGGCTCATCCGCGCGGGCCACAGGCGGAACTCGAAGGTCTTGCGGGTGCGCCACCAAAGGATGACGCCGGTGATGACGAAGGCGAGGCCGATGAGCCCCAGCCAGCCCGCGACGACGGAGCCCGGCTCGCCCGCCCATAGGTAATGGTGCAGGTCGAACAGCCACAGCTCAACGCGGTCCCACTTGCTCTCCCAGCGGGTGACGATCTCCCCGCCTGGCTGGCATAGGCTCCCGCCTCTTCCCCGAAGCGCAGGCGGTGAAGGCCGAAATCCTGGGTGGCGAGCAGGATGGAGCTGGGCGTTGAGGGCCCGGCCATCAGCCGTTCGACCGTCGCCGACAGGACGGCGACCTCCTGTACCTGCGGGTCGCGGGCGTGGGGCAGCAGGACCCAGGCGTCCTTATGGAGGAGGATCGCCCCCGACAGCCCCAGCACCGCCAGCAGCAGGCCGATGAGACCGCCGGTCCAGCGGTGCAGGAGGTCGATGAGTTTCATCAGAACTGGTAATCCCAGCCCAGCGTCCAGGTCCGGCCGCGACCGGCGAAGAAGCGCAGGTTATCGGTCGGGCGCTGCACCTGGCTGTTGTAGCTGATGTACTGCTTGTCGAACAGGTTCTGCACGCTCAGCGAAATTCCGCCAAAGCGGGTGACATAGCGCACGGTGGCATCGGTCAGCGTGTAGCCGCCGAAGTCGTTGCGCGGATCATCGCCCTCGAACGTGCGCGAGAAGTAGACCTGCGTCTGCACCCGCGCCGTCACCGGCCCGTAGGCAAAGGCGGCGGCAAGGTTCAAGCGGTCTGGCGAGATGTTGGCGCCGTCAAGGTCGATGTCCACCTTGCCGTCCTCATCGCTGTCGGCGCGGCCCACAAGGTGGGCGTAGCCGGTCGAGAGGGTGAGGCCCGGCACGGGCGTGCGGACGGCGACATTCAGCTCCAGTCCCTCGATCTCGACGCGCTGGCGTTCCACCTCGTAGACGCCGCCCACAAACACGAGCCGCTGCCCCTTCTTGCTGGTGGACCAGAAGTAGGAAACGCTGGCATCCAGCGGCCCCTTGTTGATCTCCACGCCGATTTCGCGGTTGTTGGAGACGATCGGGCTGATGTCGAGGAAGTCGTCGATATCGACGCCTTCGCGGGAGACCGCGCGGGTGATACGGCCGACGTCCGGCATCGTATAGCCCTCCGCGTAGCTGACGAAGGCGCGGATACCATCGACCGGCTCCACGATCACGCCGCCGTTGAACAGCGTGTCGCTGAACTTGGGCGCGCCGCCCTTGACAGCATGCGAGCCGTAGGAGGCAAGGGTGGTGTAATCGTCCACCTTGATGCGCGCCATTTCGTGGCGCAGGCCGCCGGCCAGGCGCAGCTTCTCATCGAACAGGGCAAGGTTCAGCTGGGCGAAGGGCGCAAGGCTGCGGAAATCGGTGGGCGGCACCCAGGTGCGGTTGGTGGCGATGAGCCGCTGTTCGGTCTTGTCGAACAGCGCATCGAAGCCAAGGATGGCGGTCAGCGCCTCGAAACCGGGCACCGTGCGCTCATAGCTGAACTTGCCGCCCAGCTTGCGCGAGCGGTTCTGCGATTGGTCGAACAGCGTGCCTTCGGGCGCAATGGAGGCATCCTGGAAGGTCTCAATCGGCTCCGGGTCCCCGCCAAAGGTATCGCGCGAGCGGTTGAAGAACACCTGGCTGACGAAGTCGCCGCCGGCAAGGTCGGTATCGGTCAGCGATAACGATACGCTCTCGGTGCGGTTCGTTGCCGGCTGGCCCGGCGGGTCGCCCCGCTCGGCGCTCGCCGGAAGGCCCGTCGCCCGGCTGCCGGGCACCACCACATAATCGCCGTCGCCCTCCAGCTCGAAGCGGTTGGCGATCAGGTCCAGTCGCGCCGTATCGTCCAGCTGGTAGCCGAAGCGGCCGAATAGCGACCAGCTATCCGAATCCTGCGTCTCGCCCTGGGTGCTGTCGACGCCGATGCGGCGGCCCTTGCCATCATAGAAAGCGCCGCGTTTCTCATAGGTCGCGCCCACCGTGGCATCGAAGCGGCCCATACGGTAGCCGACAAGGCCCGCCGTCTTGCCGCCGATGCCGTCTTCCGAGAAACCATCGTCCGCCGTGCCCTGGGCCAGGAAGCGCCCGGAGACGCCATCGGTCTTCGGTGCGCCCACCGTTACCTGGTTGACGATGCCGCCGGTGCCGCCGATGCCCTGCAGGGCGTTGGAGCCATAGATAAGCTCCACCCGCTCGACGAAGAACGGATCGATGGTGAAGCCGTCGCGTGAGCCGTCGCGCAGCGGCGTAGACTGGGGAATGCCATTGATGGCGAACAGCGGCGAGCGGCCGCGCAGGGTCTCGCCCGAGCCGGACAGCTTCTGACGCGTGGGAGAGAAGGACGGCACCAGGGTTGCAACCGCATCCACCACCGAACCGCTGATCGCCGCCTGCTGGGCCAGGCTCTCGGCATCGATGACGTCGATGGTCAGCGGCAGGGCGTTGGATGGCAGGGCCGACCGCGTGGCAGAGACAACAATGTCGCCTCCCGCAAAGATACCAGCTTCGTCAGCGCGCGCCATCGGAGCGGCCACACAGGCGACACCGGCCAGCAGAATGGAAATGTTACGACGCATTATCAGAATAGTCCCCTCTGTTCGGCGGGGTATCTAGCCTGAATATCCTGCGTTTGCAACTCATTCTGAATAACTGGGTTATACGAGGCTTGGACGCAGATCTTCAAGGCGCTGAGCCGACAAGGGGGCACAGATGGAACCGGTGATGACGCCCCGGCGCGCCTCGGCGGTACGACACGAAACTGCAAACCATGCCGTCTATAGAGCCCTCGCCATTCGGAGGAACAAAGGTCACGCATTCATGATGGCGATTCGTCCCAAAGCCTTCCTGGTTGGAGCCGCTTTTCTGTCCTGCTTGGCGAGTTCGGCCAGCGCCGCCGATGCATGGGTGCAGGAGGCTGAAAGCCGCCTGGCCTCCACCCGCACCTATCCACGTTCGGCGCAGGTCCGGAAGGAGGCGGGCACTGCTCTCATCGCCCTTCAGGTGGACGGCAATGGCCTGATCTCGGCCTACAGGGTTGCCCAGTCCTCGGGCTCGGATATCCTCGACCGCGAAGCGGAGCGGGCGCTCGATCGCATCGGCCAGTTCAGTCCGCCGCCCGACCGCAAGCCGCGTGCTGTCACGGTTCGCATCACCTGGCCCGGCCCACAGGACAAGCTGATCGATTAAGGCCCCCCTTTATAGGGGCCGTGGGCTCCCCCTTCCCCATTCATTTGTCGGGTCGTGCGCGGTAGGTGCGGCTTTCCGCTAGAATCGGGGACAAAAAAGCCGGCCCGGGGTGTCCCGGACCGGCTCTTTTCTGATTGCGAAGGATTGGACCTTAGAAGTCCATGCCGCCACCCGGCATGGCCGGGGCCGGAGTTTCCTTCTTCGGCGCTTCGGCGATCATCGCCTCGGTGGTGATGAGCAGGCCGGCGACAGACGCCGCATCCTGCAGGGCCGAGCGGACCACCTTGGTCGGGTCGATCACGCCAGCCTTCACCAGGTTCTTGTAGCTGCCTTCCTGAGCGTCGAAGCCGTAGTCGAAGTCGTTCTGCTCCAGCAGCTTGCCGGCGATCACCGCGCCGTCGAAACCGGCGTTCTCGGCGATCTGGCGCACCGGGGCCTGCAGGGCCTTGCGGATGATATCGATGCCGACGCGCTGGTCGTCGTTGGCCGCCTTCAGGCGGTCGAGCGCCTTGGAGGCATAGAGCAGCGCCGTACCGCCGCCCGGCACGATGCCTTCCTCAACGGCCGCACGGGTGGCGTTGAGCGCGTCATCGACGCGGTCCTTGCGCTCCTTCACCTCGACCTCGGTCGCGCCGCCAACCTTGATCACCGCGACGCCGCCCGACAGCTTGGCGAGACGCTCCTGCAGCTTCTCCCGATCGTAGTCGGACGTGGTGGTCTCGATCTGGGCGCGAATCTGGTCGCAGCGGGCCGAAACGTCAGCCTTCTTGCCAGCGCCGCCGACGATCGTGGTGTTTTCCTTGTCGATGGTGACGCGCTTGGCCCGGCCGAGCATGTCGATGGTGACATTCTCGAGCTTGATGCCCAGCTCTTCGGAGACGACCTGGCCATTGGTGAGGATGGCGATGTCCTCCAGCATGGCCTTGCGGCGGTCACCGAAGCCTGGGGCCTTCACGGCAGCAACCTTCAGTCCGCCGCGCAGACGGTTGACGACGAGGGTGGCCAGCGCCTCGCCTTCCACATCCTCGGCGATAATGAGGAGCGGACGGCCAGACTGCACCACCTTCTCCAGCACCGGAACCAGCGCCTGGATGGAGGAGAGCTTCTTCTCGTGGATGAGGATGTACGGGTCCTCCAGCTCCACCTTCATCTTCTCGGTGTCGGTGATGAAGTAGGGGCTGAGGTAGCCGCGGTCGAACTGCATGCCCTCGACCACGTCCAGCTGGGACTCGAGACTCTTGGCTTCCTCAACGGTGATGACGCCCTCGCGGCCCACCTTATCCATGGCCTCGGCGATCATCTTGCCGATTTCAGCCTCGCCGTTGGCGGAAATGGTGCCGACCTGGGCGACCTCGCTGTTCGACTTGATGACCCGCGAACGCTCCTTCAGGGTCTCGACCACCTTGACGACGGCAAGATCAATGCCGCGCTTCAGGTCCATCGGGTTCATGCCGGCAGCCACGGCCTTGGCGCCCTCGCGCACGATCGCCTGGGCCAGCACGGTGGCGGTGGTGGTGCCGTCGCCGGCGAGATCGTTGGTACGGGACGCAACCTCGCGCAGCATCTGCGCGCCCATGTTCTCGAACTTGTCGGAGAGTTCGATCTCCTTGGCGACCGACACGCCGTCCTTCGTGGTGCGCGGTGCGCCGAAGGACTTCTCGATGACCACGTTGCGGCCCTTGGGGCCCAGCGTCACCTTCACGGCGTCCGCCAGAATGTCCACGCCCCGCAGCATCCTCTGCCGGGCTTCAGCCGAGAACTTTACCTCTTTAGCAGCCATGTGCATTCCTCCAAATCAAGCGGTCAAGCGATCAGGCGGCCTTGCGACGGCTGCCGGCCGTATTCTCGAGAATGCCGAGGATGTCGGATTCCTTCATGATCAGCAGTTCCTCGCCGTCGACCTTGACCTCGGTGCCGGACCACTTCCCGAAGAGAACCACGTCGCCGACCTGCACATCCAAGGGGATCAGTTCACCCGCCTCATTGCGGGCGCCCGGACCAACGGCGACAACTTCGCCCTGCTGCGGCTTCTCCTTGGCGGTATCCGGAATGATGATGCCGCCCGCCGTGCGTTCATCCTGGTCAACCCGCCGAACCACCACGCGATCATGCAGCGGTTTGAAGCTCATTGTTATCCTCCGCAAAAATCAGAATGGTTTTGCAATGGATTAGCACTCTACCCTCATGAGTGCTAACGGCGGGCGAGATAGGGTGGGTGCGAAGGCGTTTCAAGGGGGGGCAAGCGGTTGTCGGATTGCTTTTTGGGTCAGTCAAAACCGAATGTTTTGCATGCCCGGGTCGCGTCGTCGCGGCCTCGCCTGCCGGAATACAGACGGAGACATAGAATGCTCCGATCAACGGGTGTCGCTAGGTGCCGGGTGTCGTTCCCTATCTTCCATTCGCATAAGCAGACGAGGATAACCAAATGGCCAAAATAGAACGCCCTCTGCTTGTTAAACAATGAGTTAAAGGGCATTCTCTTCTGCACAGCTGCCAAATTGCTGCGGCTCGTGAAAAACATGCAGAAGTCTGGCTCCGTCCATCCAGGGAGACTAATGCAGCCGCTCTTGATCTAGATCGAGCATCAAAACGGCCTTGAGAATGTCGACGAATAAGTTAATACACGCCTCCGCGCATTCGTAGATCTCTGGAAGTTTTTGATAATGATCCGCAGCCTGGATGAAGTTCGCCTCGGGGTTATTGGTCTTGGCTATGTTGGACTCCCGCTTGCAGTCGAGTTCGGCAAGCATCGCGAGGTGGTCGGATTCGATATCGACCCCAGGCGCATTGAGGGTCTGCGTCAGGGTTATGATTATACCAAAGAGATTGATCCGGCTGGATTGGGCGAAGCACGGTACCTTAGGCTCACAGCCGATCTTGCGGGCTTGCGCGATTGTAACTTCTTTATCGTCACGGTTCCTACGCCGCTCGACGACCATAATCGTCCCGATTTGACCCCGCTCATCAAGGCGAGTCAAACCATTGGATCCGTCCTGAAGCGCGGTGACGTAGTCGTATACGAAAGCACGGTTTTTCCCGGCTGTACGGAAGAAGAGTGTGTTCCTATTCTTGAGGCCGTATCCGGCCTACGCTTTAATGAAGACTTCTTTGTCGGCTATAGTCCGGAGCGCATCAATCCGGGCGACAAGCAGCACCGGTTCACGTCCATTCTCAAGGTAACGTCGGGCTCGACACCAGAAGCGGCCGATCTTGTGGATGCCGTATATCGCAGCGTCGTTTTGGCGGGTACGCACAAGGCCCCCAGCATCAAGGTTGCCGAGGCGGCAAAGGTGATCGAGAATACGCAGCGCGATCTCAATATCGCCTTGATGAATGAACTGAGCGTGCTTTTCGCCCGGCTGGGCATCGATACGTTGGATGTGCTCAAGGCGGCAGGAACGAAGTGGAATTTTTTGCCGTTTCGACCCGGCCTGGTTGGCGGTCACTGCATTGGCGTCGATCCCTTTTATCTGACGCACAAGGCCGAGCAGGTGGGCTACAATCCGCAGGTAATTCTGGCGGGCCGCCGTCTCAATGATAACATGGGGCGGTATGTTGCGCGGACAACCGTCAAGTTCATGGTTCGCAATGGAATTAATGTAACCCGGGCGACGGTAGGTGTGTTGGGTCTGACATTCAAGGAAAACTGCCCGGACATCCGTAACAGCAAGGCCGTCGACATCGTTCGCGAGCTTCAGGACTTTAACATTCGCGTCATCGTGGATGATCCACACGCCGATCCGGAGGAGGTCGCCCGCGAGTATCCGGACATCCAACTTGGCAAAGTGACGGCCCAAACCCCTGTGGATTCTCTGATCGTGGCTGTCGCGCATGACGAATATGCGGCCTGCACGCCGGATCAACTGCGTAGCCTCCTGAGGGGAAGCAATCCAATCTTGGCGGATGTGAAAGGCATCTATGCCATGCAGGAACTCGCGGACCTTGGTATTTCGGTATGGCGGCTCTAGTGAGCTTCAGGGCAGGTATCTAATGCCTGAGGTTGATTTGTGGATCATCCTGCCGCGATGCCTTGCCTTTTTCGCTCTCTGCGGCCACAGCAAATTGAGATCTCAGCAAGTTGCGTCTGTCCGCTCCAGGGTGGGAGAGGGCTGACGCATCCTTCCACGGCATGGTATGCCGGTTGCATTCTGCGTCTGAGTGGTAGCGAGAGGCCTTATGCACGATAAGATTATAGATCGTAAAATCCGCTTTGCTCTGGTTGGCTGCGGGCGCATCTCTGCCAATCATTTTGGCGCTATCGAACAGCACGCGGAACGCGCCGAACTGATCGCGGTGTGCGATACGAATCCAAAGGCTCTCGAAGCTGCAGTTGCGCGCACGGGTGCCGCCGGTTTCTCCAGTCTCGATGGCATGCTGGCTAACGCGTCGCCTAGGCCGGACATTGTCGTGCTCACGACGCCCAGCGGCCTTCATTCGCGACAGGCGATTGCTGCCTCGCAGGCCGGCTTTCATGTGATGACGGAAAAACCGATGGCGACCCGCTGGAAAGACGGTCTCGCCATGGTCGAAGCCTGCGACAAGGCCGGCGTGAGACTCCTTGTCGTGAAGCAGAACCGCCGTAATCCAACTTTGCAGCTTCTGAAGAACGCCATTGAGCAGGGACGGTTCGGCCGGATTTACTCCGTGGCGATCAATGTCTTCTGGACTCGGCCGCAGAGCTATTATGATAGCGCAGCTTGGCGCGGAACCTGGGAATTTGATGGCGGGGCCTTTATGAATCAGGCCAGCCACTACATTGATTTGCTCGATTGGCTGATCGGCCCGGTGGAGAGCGTCCAAGCGATAACGGGCACCCTGGCACGCAACATCGAAGTTGAAGATACAGGCGCGATGGTCGTCAAATGGCGTTCCGGTGCGATCGGCACCGTCAACGTGTCCATGCTCACCTATCCACGAAATCTCGAAGGTTCGATCACGATTCTCGGCGAGAAGGGAACAGTGTCGGTCGGCGGTGTTGCCGTCAACGAGATCAAACATTGGGAATTCAGCGATCAGCGTCCTGAAGACGAGACCGTCAAGCAAGCCAACTATCAGACGACCAGCGTTTACGGTTTCGGCCACCCCCTATACTACGACAATGCCATCCGTGTTCTGCGCGGTGAAATCGAGCCAGAGACGGATGGCCGCGAGGGCCTCAAGTCGCTTGAAATCCTGATTGCCGCATATCTGTCCGCACGGGATGGTCAGCGGGTCAGCTTACCGCTGGAGTATTGATATGGCGATCACGGTCCATGAAAGCGCCATCGTCGACAAAGGTGCACAGATCGGCGATGGCACACGCGTGTGGCACTGGGTGCATATCTGCGCCGGCGCCCGGATTGGAGAGCGGTGCTCGTTCGGGCAGAACGTTTACGTCGGCAACGACGTGACGATCGGGAATAACGTAAAGGTTCAGAACAACGTCAGCATCTACGATGCGGTCACGTTGGAAGACGACGTGTTCTGCGGCCCGTCCATGGTTTTCACTAACGTCTACAACCCTCGCTCAAGTGTTAGCCGCAAGCATGAGTACCGGCGTACGCTGGTGCGTCGCGGTGCGACGATTGGCGCCAATGCGACGATCGTGTGCGGTGTGACGATTGGCGAATATGCGTTTATTGCTGCCGGCGCGGTCGTCAACCGGGATACACCGTCCTTTGCACTTATGGCTGGCGTTCCCGCCCGACAGATCGGCTGGATGAGCATGCACGGTGAGCGCCTGAAGCTCCCGCTCACCGGCAAGGGCGAGGCTGTCTGCCCGGCCAGCGGTACTCGCTACAAACTGGTCGACGGCGCAGTGTCCGCCGAGGTCTAGGAGCTTCAAATGTCAGATATCTTCGTGCACCCCTCAGCTCATGTCGATCCGCGCGCACGTATTGGCGCAGGAACACGCGTCTGGATTAACGTTCAGGTGCGTGAAAACGCCGACATCGGAGCCGACTGCATCCTCTCCAAGGATGTCTATATCGACTGCAACGTAACTGTCGGCGATCGCTGCAAAGTGCAAAACAGCGTCTCCGTCTATCAGGGGGTTAGTATCGGTAACGATGTTTTCGTTGGCCCCAATGTCGCCTTTACGAATGATCGCGTACCGCGAGCCTTCAACAGCGAGTGGAAAATTACGCCCACCCGTATCATGGACGGTGCCAGCATCGGTGCCAATGCGACGATTGTCTGTGGCGTAACGATCGGCGAATACGCGATGGTGGCCGCCGGCAGCGTCGTGACCAAGGACGTGCCGCCGTACACGCTCGTTATGGGTAATCCTGCCCGATCGAAGGCGCTTATCGACCGCGAAGGTAATAAGGTTCAGGATCTGGGCAATGCATGATCGGAATATCCGCGTGGGCCTTCTGGGGCTCGGTCAAATGGGCCGCAATCACCTTCGTGTGCTGTCCTTGCTACGGGGTGTGGACATCGCCTTCGTTTATGACGCGAACGCCGACCACGCGGCGAACGTTGCAGCTCAGTATGGGGTAGAGACTGCTTCCAATCTGGACGCTGCCGTCGGCAACGTGGATGCCCTGATCGTATGCACGCCTACAGCAACCCACGCGGAGTATGTGTTGCGCTTTGCGCCGCGTGTACGAGCGCTTTTCGTTGAAAAACCGCTTGCCCATTCTCTTGATGCCGCACATGCAATCGAAAAGGCGGTGCAGGGGCATGGCACCTTCGTTCAAGTCGGCTTCATCGAGCGCTTTAATCCAGCCGTTGTGGGTTTAGAGCGGGTATTGCGCGACGCCGAGCGCGTCATCAGTATCGACTTTACCCGGACGAACCGCCTCAGTTCTCGGATCACCGATGTTGATGTCGTCATGGACCTGATGATTCATGACATCGACTTAGCCCTCTACCTTAATGGGCCAGTAAAGACGACGGCTGCGCAGGGTGTTGTCCAGAACGGTCTCATCGAGTTCGCGTCCGCCCAGCTGATCCACCAAAATGGTCGCTTTTCGCGTCTCCAGGCGAGCCGGATTACTGAAAAGAAGATTCGACTGATTCAGGCTACCTGCGACGACCGCTTCGTTGATTGTGATCTTCTGCGTAAGGAAATCCAGATTCATCGCCAGTCGGTGACCCAACAGAGCGACTTCAGCGCCTACTCGATCGCATCGCAGCAGGAAAGTGTCGTGGTGGGACAGCAGGAAGCGCTCCTGTCCGAACTTCAGACATTCATTCAGGCCGTTCGCGGTAAGGGCAACGCCCCTGTTCCAGTGCTTGATTCAGGCATTAGTAGCCTCGCCATTGCAGAAGATATCATCATGGCCATCTCTAAGGGGCACGCTTAAGCCGTGGCTCCGGCATTGCGCCATAAAGACATCAAAAAAATCGGCCTGGTAGCCGCTTCCGCCTTATGCAAGTTCCGTTACCAAGCGGAACCTTTTGGTGAAGCGCAGAGCGCCTGGCGGTACTTTTCGAAGTGATAGGTGACGGAATGCGCATACTGATTGGGCCAACCGAAATCGCTGGGGTTGGCACTGGTTTGCGCTCTGGTTTGCGAGAGCTAGGTCGGGAGGCAGACCTGGCCCTCTCCCATAGTCATACGTTCTCCTATGGTGGTACTGACAGTTCGCCCTGGGTGGCCAAGTTCTGGACTGCACTAGGCGATAGATATATCGTCTCATCAAAGCAAAATGCGCGTGGCTACAAGTCGTTTCCGCTCTGGGTTCTTTGGAAAGCGTGGAGCATTATTGTCCTTCTTTGGGCGATCAGGCGGTATGATGCCTTCATTTTTCTCTTCGGCGGGACTGTAACGAATACGCGCCTTGAATTATGGCTGCATCGTATTTTACGTAAACGCCTTATTTTCGTTTACCTTGGGTCCGACGCGCGGCCACCTTACATCAGCGGCCCATTCGCTTATAAGCCTGGAGGCGTTTCGTCGGAGAGTTTGCATAAGCGCGCCAGCAGAATGAGCCGTCGCCTACAGCAACAGGAGCAGCTTGGCGTTTGCGTCAATCTGCCGTTTGCGGCGCATTTCCATAAGAAGCCGTATATAAATTCCCTACTCATCGGCCTGCCACGCCAGTTGCCGGCAGATGAGCCTGTGGCTGGCGATACGAGCACGGCCGATAATGCGGCAAGGCCGATTAGGATACTGCACGGCCCTTCCGTACCGCGGATCAAGGGCACTGCGGTAATTCAGGCTGTCATCGAGAAGCTGCGCTCGCGCGGTTATACAATCGAGTTTATCTGTGTCCACGGAGCCTCAAATGCAGAAATGATCGCTGAGATTAGAAGATGTGACTTTGTGCTGGATCAGATTTACTCAGATCTTCCACTTTCGACCATTGCAACCGAGGCTGCCTACTACGGAAAGCCAACTATCGTTGCGGGCTACGCCGCGCCTGAGCTCGCGAAGTTTCCCAACTGGCCAGCCCCGCCCAGTCTCTTCGTTCATCCTGACCAACTGGAAGAGGCAGTTGAGCATTTAATCACGAACGTCGAAGCGCGGGCTGAACTAGGGCGACGCGCACGGGACTTTGTTCGCAGCGAATGGGCGCCACGCGTTGTAGCGGCCAAATACATCCGCATGCTTGAGGGTAGTACTCCTGATGAGTGGTGGGTCTCACCAAATGCTGTCCAGTACGCTCAGGGATGTGGCCTGCCGGAGGATGTCAGCCGCGCCGTCGTGCGGCAGTTGGTATCCGACTGCGGTGCTGAGGCGCTGTGCCTTGCACACAATCCAGAGCTTCAAAAGTTCATGCTCGCCTACGCGGGCATACAGTCCGCTGCCAGTCAATGATCCAGAGACTCTTCAAAGACACTCTGGTTTATGGGGTGTCGGCCATATTCTCGCGGGGTCTTTCCCTTATTAGCCTGCCAATCTACGCAAGAATTTTGGCACCGGCGGACTACGGTGCACTAGATATGTTTATGGTCATCGGCACGCTGGCCAATCTAGTAATCACCCTGGAGATCAACCAGGCTCTCTCACGCTTCCTTCACGAAGAAACCTCAGAGCGCCGTCGCGTTATGGCAAGCACGGCCTTATGGTTTGCTGTCGCAGCCTATGTCGCTGCGCTCGCGGCAGCTCTGGTAGCATCGGATTGGCTTTGTCGACAGTTACTGGGCAACCTGCGTTACCTGAGCGCCTTTCGGCTCAGTCTATGCGTCATCTCATTGAACGGGGTATTTTATATTCTGCAGAGCCAGCTTCGCTTTGAGCTGCTCAGCAAGGAATACGCGAAGGTTAGTGTCGTATACGCCTTATCGACCCTGGTCTTCGGTGTTTTGCTAGGCAAGCTTCTAGGATTTGGCCTTGAAGGCATAATCTTTTCGCAACTGATCGCGGCAATGCTAGGCAGTGTTCTCAGCTTCTCCAGATTGCCAGGACGGTATGGTTTCCTTTTTGATGGAGGTCGGTTGCGATCAATGCTTGCATTCTCGCTACCGCTGGTGCCCTCCGCCCTTGCAACTTTCTTCACTCTTTATGCCAACCGCATCATGCTAAACACGCTGGCAAGCTTGGACAGTGTGGGTATGTTTGGCATTGGTGCACGCATTGCGGGATCTGTGGGGCTGCTTATCGTCGGCTTGCAGGCCGCTCTTACGCCCCTGATCTATACTTACTACAAGGAGCCAGAAACCCCGGCGCGCCTGGCGCGAATTGTACACGGGTTCGTCGCCGGAGCTTTCACATGCTGCTTGGCGCTGGGCCTCTTCGCACCCGAGATCCTATCGATACTAGTTCCGTCTGAGTATCGCGAGGCTGCGAACCTTGTCCTTATGCTCTCGTTGGCGACGCTTCTAAGCCAGATGTATATTTTCTTCCCAGGTATTGCCATTTCCAAGCGGACTGTTCTGCAACTCGGCATCTTTGCGGCAACGGCTCTGTTCGGCCTAGCCGTAAATTGGGTTTTAGTGAGCTTCTGGGAGGCCTTCGGAGCTGCCCTGGCTACCCTGCTGTCTTCCACGCTGTTCATCAGCCTGTGGATCGCGGTCAGTCAGCGCCTCTATCCGTTGCCGCTCAGGATCGGGCGGTTGGTGACGGCAGCTCTGTTGGTTCTTGTTGCAGGTCTGTTTGGGGCCTGTATTCAAGCTCATATGGCTCCAGGCTGGGTATTGCTGGTGGCCAAGGCAGGGCTGGTTGTGGTCTTCGCGGCATGCACGGTCGTCGCGGGGTTGATTTCGCGGGAAGACCTCCAGATCATATTCGGCAAAGTGACTTCACGCCTTGGCTTCTGACCTTGCCCGCTCCAATCAGGCGGTACTGTCTTGCACGTTTGGTTCCGCATACACTGGCCACCGGCTCAGGTCACGTCTAGTTGCATCTCATATGATGTACTTCCCAGATTTCAGCCGACCTGAAGTAGAGCTTTTTGCTGTTGATGCCCTGACCGGGCTATGACGGCTGACGTTGCGCCTCCAGGCTCGAGTGCGGCCTGACTTGGCTGTCGTCATGTTGCCAATCGGCAAGGATCCGGCGGGCATGGCTCAGAGATGCAAACAACGTCTCATTGAGGCACTCATCACGAAGACGACCATTGAAGCTCTCGACAAAAGCGTTCTGGGTGAATGTGCCGGGGGGGGCGATGCAATGCTAATCGATCATGCGATCCTGGGCCCATTTGAGGAGGGCGGCGCTGGTGAGCTCGGTGCCGTTGTCGCTGACACACAGCCGCGGCTTGCCTTGCCTGGCGATGATCGCACCCAAGTCCCTGCAGACCCTGGCGTCGGACAGGGGCGTATCGGCGATCGGGGCAAGGCATTCGCGCATGAAGTTGTCGAGGACCGTCACTGAGGGCATCGCTGCCAAAATCCAATGACCAGCACTGATTAGGCCTCTCAGCAACCACCATGGGCGCCCGTGTTCCCAAGGTGCGTTTGCGGCCACTGCGGCGGCGCTCTGCCGCCAGAGTACGCAGACGAGCGCGGACCTCGCTATCTTCCGGCTTGGTGGCACGGTAACGGACCATTGAGCGGCCCGCTCCCAGCACCTGACACGCCCGCCTCTCGCTCACCTTCGTGCTCAGCACGAAAATGGGCGACGGCCGATCTCATCGCGGCGGGCGTCACCACTTGTTTGATGCAATGTCTTTCAACATGGCATTATCGAGCATGGCTTCAGCCAGAAGCTTCTTCAGGCGTGTATTTTCCTCCTCAAGGGCCTCCGGCCGCTTGGCCTCGGATACCTCCAGGCCGCCGTACTTAGCTTGCCACTTGCAAAAGGTCGCTTCACTGATCTCGTGCCGACGATAGACATCCCCTGTCTTGGCCCCAGCTTCCTGCTCCTTCAAAATCCCAATGATCTACCCTTCGATAAAACGGCTGCGCTTCATGAATATCCCCCGCTGCTTGGAAGACTCTACCTCAAACCGGAGGAAATTATGGGGAGTACGCCACATGCAGTCGGGTCTGTGTCGCGGTTTGCGTGGACTGGTCTGGCTAAATGTTGATCTATGGTATGACTTCGTTTCGATATATTCAGGATCTCTGCCAGCAATCTATCCCATTACATTGGCGCTATGTCTCTTCCCCCCCCCGCCATCTTTATTCTATCGGCATTGGTCAGGTTGGAAGCTATTGGGAAGCTCGTGTTCAATTTCGAGCTTCCTCTCAATCGGGAGCCTGAAACAATCAGATTGCATTCTGCCATGTCAGCCGATAACTAGGTGCCGCTTGGCTCAAAGGCTGTTGGCAGTCATTCGGTATATGTCTGGTCGGTATTCCGCAGGCAAGAACTGCCGAACCTGGGCGTGGGAGTTCAGCAGATTGCCTCGCGGATCATTGTCTCAGACAACTTCAGTGTTGGCGACTGCACTAGGTCCCAGCTCAGTATTTTTCCGTGCTACCGGACAATCCCAGATCGGATTGGCATGTAAAGCATTGGTTGCGGGGCTGACGGGCACAATCCTGCCTGGTTTGTTGCGCCGAAACTCTGCTGCTTTGCATGATCACTGTCCGACGGCACACAGCGGGCTCTTACTATACTTTAAAATGCGGAGTGTAGGCTGCGGGTCTTCGTCAGGGCGGGGATCAGGCCAGCGAAATGAACCATAGAGAGGGATGCAATCGTGCAGTTCATCGACTTAAAGGCTCAGCAAGCAGCAATTCGGAGTGAGATTGACCGTCGAATTGCTGCGGTGCTGGACCATGGCCAATACATCTTGGGCCCGGAGGTCATTGAGCTTGAGCAAATCCTTGCCGAATATGTTGGCGTCAAGCACTGCATTTCGGTTGCTAGTGGAACCGAAGCGCTACTGATAGCTCTTATGGCGCTTGGAATCGGTCCGGGCGACGAAGTCATTACCTCAACATTCACTTTTGTTGCGACAGCCGAGGTTATCGCTCTCGCCGGTGCGACACCGGTGTTCGTCGACGTGCTGCCCGAAACTGCCAACATTGATCCTCGCGCTGTCGAGGCGAAGATCACCCCCCGAACGAGAGCCATCATTCCGGTAAGCCTCTACGGCCAGGTGGCCGATATGGAGGAGATCGAGCAGATCGCTTCTCGACACGGAATTTCGGTTATCGAGGATGCAGCCCAGAGCTTCGGTGCGGTGTACAAGGGGCGTAAAAGCTGCGGCCTCTCTACGATCGGCTGCACCAGCTTTTTCCCGAGCAAGCCGCTCGGATGCTATGGTGATGGCGGAGCCCTGTTCACAAGCGATGATGCCATCGCCCAGGCCGCGAAGGAGATCCGGGTGCATGGTCAAGCCCAGCGGTATGTTCACACCCGCATCGGTGTCGGTGGCCGCATGGATACGATTCAGTGTGCAATACTACTGGCTAAGTGGCCCCGTTTCGCTTGGGAAGTTGAGCAACGGATGCGAATTGGCCAACGGTACACCGATGAAATTCTGCGCCGTATCTCGGGCAGTGCGACCATCACTGCCGACATGGATCTTCAGTCTCTCAATGCGCCGGTTGCGGTTTTTGGCGCAAAAGAGGACCGCACATCGGTATATGCCCAGTATACGGTTCTCGTCGCCGACCGGGACGCGGTGCAGGCGCATTTCCAATCGAGCGGTATCCCTACCGCCGTTCACTATCCGGTTCCGCTCGATCAGCAGCCTGCTTACAAGCAATGGGCCGCTCCTGACGGTACTCCTGTAGCCGATGCGTTGGCTGCCCGGGTGATGAGCCTGCCAATGGGCCCGGATCTCTCTGAAGAAGATCAGGACCGAGTCATTGCTTGCCTCTGCGCGGCAGTTGCCTGAACTTGGCGCCCCTGGCCTGGTCGTCTGCATGAAGCAGTTTTTTTGGGCGACAGGCCAGGCATTCCCTTCGCCGTAACGTCTTATCGGTTGGCCCCCTTATTCGAAGGGGGCCAGAAATGGCGGCGGCCCAAGGTTTCGCTACCCTTCGCCCTAAGATTAGGTATCGGAAATGAAAACGCAGGAACTTGTCGAGGCCCATCAGGTGGACTTGGCTGATCTAATTGCCCTACTCTGGCGAGGCAAATGGATCGTGGTAGCTGTGGCGACCGTTTTGACTCTAGCCGCTATTGGCATTTCGCTCACAATCCCGAACGAATACCGCTCCGAGGTCGTGTTGAAGCCCTCTGGCGCCGAGAGTGGTGGCTTGGGAGGGATGTCAAGCTTGGCGTCCCTTGCGCCCTTGGCGGGCATAGATATAGGCGGGCAGGGTGTCGATTCCACTGATGCGGCGATCGCAGTGCTGAGGTCGCGAAAATTTTTGCTTGATTTTGCCAGAAGAAACGATGTTGCCATTCCACTGATGGCTGGCAAGGAATGGAACCCGGAAAAGCAGGTTCTGGAACTAGACCCCGCAATCTACGATGTGAAATCAAGGCAGTGGGTGCGGCAAGTCGAGCCGCCCCTCAGCGTAGAGCCGACTGATGAAGAAATTTACGATAGGCTGAGATCTATTCTTGAGGTTGAGCGGGATCCCGCAACGGGTCTGGTTGACCTGAACGTGACGTTTCTTTCACCTATGTACGCCCAGCAATGGGCGCAATCTCTGGTGGACGAATTGAATACGGAACTTCGAAATCGTCAGTTAAGGCAGATGGACAAGGCGCTTAAATATCTCGAGCAGCGCATTCAGGCGAACGAGATCGCACGCATGCAGGCTTCGCTTGAGCAGTTATATATTCAACAACTGCGGGACCGCTTGTTGGCGCAGGCCCGGGACGAGTATGCACTGGAAACGCTCGATCCTGCAAATCTTCCTCTGTCTAAGTATGGCCCGAACCGGAAGCTCATTGCTGTTGCTGCGGCGACACTAGGTACCATGGTCGGCATGCTTATTGTGCTTGTTGCCGGCGCCCTGCGGCCCCGTCGGATTGCAAAGCACTCTGCGGAAAACACACTCGCAGCAACGTCCTGAAAGTTTGTTCTGTGAGGCTGCTGTTCAATCAAAGCGGACAGGCTGCATTGCGTTATTCTCATTAAGCGAGCAAATGGCGAGTAAGACTTGCCAATTATACTTAATTCTGCACCAGGATGTCCATGCTGCTTGGCACTTCACTTTGTAATGACAAACATGAGCGCACTTCTTCGAGACACTAAATGAAAATTCTGTTTTTGACCTATCATTTTGCGCCCTATAATCACATCGGAGCTGTCCGGTGCGTTAAAACTGCCAAGTATCTAAGTGAAATGGGGCATTCCGTCCGGGTGCTTGCCGCCGCCGATCAGCCGTACCCGCCAAACCTCCCGCTGGAAGTCAACCCAGACACAGTAAGACGTTTGCGTTGTTTGAACCTGGATCAATTTGCCCGCCAAGCCGCAAATTCAGTCAGTAGCGGCCTTGTAATACCGGAAGCACGACGAACTGACAATTTTACCCGCAAATTGCTCAGGAAAATCTATTTCTTTTATAAAACTATTTTATGGTATCCTGATCAAGTCCGCACTTGGCGAAAGCCGCTCGTGAAGGAAGGGCGTGAAGAAATCAAAAATTTCTGCCCAGATATAATTTTCGCCTCCGGTCCGCCATTTACGCCTTTGATGGCAGCGGCACAGTTGTCTCGCGAGAGTGGCATCCCATGGGTCTGCGAGCTTCGTGATCTGTGGGCAGACAACGCAAACTATCAGTTTCCGCAGTGGCGGCGTACTCTAGAAAATCGTTTGGAACGGAGAATCCTCACGGGCGCATCGGCTTTGATAACTGTCTCGGATCCACTCGCTGACAAACTGAAGATCAAGTACGCCTTGCCGGTGCACGTTGTGACAAACGGTTTCGAGGAATCTGACTTTCCCGAGATCAATCCGTCAATCTTCCCATCCGATCGGTTAAACCTTGTCTATACAGGGTCTGTATACAGAAATAAGCAAGATATTAGGCCGCTTCTGGCGGCTATTCAGCAAGTTAATCGTGATAGAGAAAAGGTGGTTCTGCATCTCTACGGGCGGGCCATTGGCGATGTTCTCAACAACGTTGCCGCATTTGGCATGGGAAGTAGCGTACAGTACCATGGAACTATTTCCTATAAAGAGGCTCTTGCTGCCCAGCGCTCCGCCGATGCAGCGGTTTTTCTCGTGTGGAATGATCCGGCCGAGCCGGGGGTATACTCGGGCAAGCTGTTTGAATATCTTGGCGCGCGCAGGCCGATCATTGGGGTGGGTACCGTGCGATCAGTTGCTACCGACCTAATCATTGAACGAGATGCAGGCTTTGTTTCTGGCGATCCTGGCAGGCTGTCGCAAGTGCTCGTCGAGCTCTATGAACGGAAGTTGACGCACGGCCGGATTCCCGACCTTCCGGCGTCCGTCGGCGTAGGATTTACCAGGAAAGAGCAAGTCGAAAAAGTCGCATCGATTCTTGTGGATACTATCGGATCACAGTCGCCCGCCCAAGGTCGCGGGTAACAAGTATCATGCGAATTCTCGTTGTAGCATCTTGGTATGCGGGACCGCGTAATCCGATTCGCGGAAGCTTCATTCGCGAACAGACAATGGCGCTGGCGGCACGCGGCCATGAAGTGCATGTGGTTCAATTCGACCGGGATCGCCTCCGTATCCCACTTTCGTGGCAGCAGGCAGACGACAACGGCCTAGTTGAGCACAGGCTCGGAGCACCGTGGCCGCTGCATCGACTGATTGGATTTTACTGGCCGCAGCTTTTTGCGATGCGCCTTAGAGAGTTGATTCAACACCTGCGGCCAGCATTGGTCCATGCGCATGCTACTCGGCCTGCCGGAGTAGTCGCATCAATGGGTTGCGCTGGGTTAAACATTCCGCTTGTCCTGACAGAACATTCCAACCTTCAGCGGGGATTCTGGAAAACCGATCACGGCTTTCGACAGATTGAACGCGCGTTTCAATCGAGCAATGCGCGAATTGCCGTTTCTAAAGTCCATCAGGCCACGCTCGAGCATTACTTTCCGGACGGTGGGAGCTGGGAGGTGATCTACAATGGTATCGATCCTGTTCAGTTCTCCATAGGGGATCCTAACCAGCCACGCGCACGTGCTCTGCTGTTTGCCGGCGGCCTGGAGCCAGTTAAAGGGGTTGATATCATTCTCCATGCGATGGCTGGTCTACCCGACGATATATCGTTAACAGTTGCGGGAGACGGATCGCAACGTCAATACCTGCATAGACTTGCAGATCAGTTGGGAATTTCGGATAGGGTGCGTTGGCTGGGGCGCCAAAGCCGGGATCAGCTTGCCGCTCTGATGAGGCAGCATACTGCATTGGTTGTTGCCAGTCAGAGTGAAACATTCAGCTTGGTGTGCGCCGAGGCACTGGCCAGTGGCACGCCTGTCATAGCAACGCGCTGTGGCGGCCCCGAGGAAATCCTGCCGGCCGGCGGCGGTATTCTGGTCCCGGTCGGTGATTCCCAGGCTATTGCTGCTGCGGCGGCCAAGATGTTCTCAGGTGAGTTTGCCGTAGATCGGCAGGCGCTAAGAGATCACGCATTACATCGCTTCTCCGTGAAGGAAATGACAGATCGTCTGGAAGGCGTGTATCAGCGTCTGACCGTTGGCGTCTGACTGGGGTATGGCCTGGGGCAAGGTTGAGATAGGGAATTTTTAATGAGTCGTGAGCGCCATCAGGCCGCTGGTCCAACTGACAATAGCGCGCTGCTCGATCTCAGCATTTGGCTCATGATCAGCATGTATCTGTACGTGGATACGATCAGTGGCGTCCTAATTGGGATAATGGGTGGCCAAGCTCCATTATCGCAAGTGTGGAAGGGAGGGATTCTTTTCCTGATACTGCTTGTATCGGTGAAGCGGTCCCTTACGACAATCTTACTTTCCGGGGCCTCTGCCGTCATGCTTCTGGTTGGTCCATTCTATCGTCTTCTGGCGACTCCGAACGCCTCAGGATTTGGATTCGAAAGTGCGACCGCGCTAAAGGCATTGATGCCGCTAGTAATCCTATTATGGTGCATGGATCAACAGACGGCTCGTCATCGGCTAATAGAGATATGGCCGCTCAGAGCCCTTTGGTCCGCGGTTCTTGCTGTGATTTTGAACATGATGCTAGGCTTGGCTGGGCTTGGGAATTCCACCTATGGTACTGGCGAGCACGGGATTGGCATTATCGGCTTCTTCTATGCCGGAAATGAACTTGGGGCTGTCTTTACCGCCCTTTCTGGTTTCGTTCTCATGTGGACGTGGTGCCGGCGTAGAAAAATCTATGTTCTTGTGGCGGGCGTGGTGGCGTTGATTGGAGTTCTTATTGCCACCAAAGCGGCCATGCTTTCTGCCGTAATGCTGGCACTAATGGTTCCAGCTGCCAATCAACGCGGGCAATGGGGAAAGATGCCGGCAGGCGTGGCAATCAGCCTGTTTATTCTTCTTGTTGCGCTTGCCATTACCATGGCGCGAGTGTGGTTCATCCTTGAGGCTGCTGGGTTGGCCGATCGGCTGCAGTATGCCTACAGTCGTCGCGGCTGGACAGGTATTCTCTTTTTCGGGGCGGGACAGCTTTCTGGCTGATTCGGCTCAGCTAGTCTGGGAGTTTCAGAGCCTGGCTGATATGTTCTTTGGCCCGGGTCTGCATCAGATGCAGCAATTGGCCATCAAGTCCAGCGTAGAGATGGATCCTGTTGACTTTTACCTCTGGTTTGGTGTCCCTGGTCTGTTCTACTTGACTATATTCGTGGCCATATTTATCTATTTGCCGTTGCGTGCCAAGCGAGATCCGCGCAATGTTGTGGCGCCTGCGCTACTTGTGACAACATGGGTACTGCTTGGCATATCCATTATTGCAGGGCACGTCATTCTTGGGAGTCTCGCCGGACCAGCCTGGGCGATGTTTACTGCCTTGGCATTTACAAACTGGTCCACAAGCGGCGAACAGCGCTCGATTGCGTCCCCACTAAGCGTAACTTAGGCAAGCGGTGGCCTGAATTCAATATCTGCTTCAGAAAATTTCAGATAAGACATTTGCTAAAAGTTCAGGACTTCTGGGGCCATGGCGCCAGTGATTGGCAGGGTGTCTGTGCCGCCGAAGCAAGCACCTAATTGCGACATTATCGCTGATTTCGGGCGACCGGGTATGGCACGCAGCTCTGCTTAACGAAGAAGATGTAGGCCAAATAATGAATATACGCGTTGGTGCCGAAGTATCAGTTGGCGGAATTGCTATTCAAGGCTTTCGATCGCTGGACGAAGCTGTTGAATTCGTTATTTCCGCTGATGGACAAGTCACTCCTGGGTTTGCCATTGCGATTAACCCGGAAAAGGTAATTCGATACCAGGGTGACTCGGCGCTGCGTAAGGCCGTCTCTGATGCAACTCTGCGTTACCCGGATGGTATCGGTGTGACGCTCGCAATGCGGGCCAAGGGCGTACACACCACTCGTGTTGCAGGGGTCGACCTATGGGAACGATTGATGCGATGTGCAGCGCAAACTGGTACGCCCGTGTATTTGCTTGGCGGGGCGCCCGGTGTAGTTGGCCAGGTGAGTCGGCGCGCTATTGCGGAAATGCCTGGCTTGGTCATTGCTGGCACACAGCACGGCTATTTCGAGAATGAAGATGCTGTTCTTGACGACATTTGCCAATCAGATGCTAAAATACTTTTTGTTGCCATGGGCTCACCGAAGCAAGAGGTCTTTATTCACAAGGTCCGTCAACGCCGCCCTGATTGCTTCTGCATGGGCGTGGGGGGGGGACGTTTGATGTATTCATCGGCCGGGTTCAACGCGCGCCTGTGATTATGCAGCGACTGGGCCTAGAGTGGTTCTATCGCTTGTTGCGCCAGCCATCCCGGATCGGGCGCCAGACCAACTTGGCGAAATTCGCTCTCTTGCTACTTCTCGGGCGACTATAAGCGAAAATCCAACCCTGTGCGTAGGCAGGCTTGAGCGTCGTCAAATCCTCTACTTTACTGCGATTATCACTCGGAGGAGGGCTCATAGCGCATTGTGCAGTTGCGTAAAAGCCGCTTGGGTTTGCCGCTGAGGCGAAGGCGCCACCCCGATCGGTCACATGTTCTGCTCTGGGTGGCCTCGCGTGCCCGATGGCTAAATGTGCCTGATTGTACGCCTCAGGGTGCTGTGCAGGGAGCATAAAAGGCTCGTCCAGTCACGCACGTTCAATGAAGCACTCATCCTTACACAGCGAATCTGAAAGACCAGCCATCCTTTGCCCGGTCTGACGGCCTGCCCACTCCCGTTTCCGTAAAAATTGCGGCCGGAAAGTAACCGTCGGTTGTAGGCCGCCTTTGCGGATTGGCGGGACGAGATGCTGCCGCTTCCTTTGGGGAGCCGGGTAATGGATAGCACGATTCTGGAGATGTATAATTTTATTGGCGTACTCCCCATAATTTCCTCCGGTTTGAGGTAGAGTCTTCCAAGCAGCGGGGGATATTCATGAAGCGCAGCCGTTTTATCGAAGGGTAGATCATTGGGATTTTGAAGGAGCAGGAAGCTGGGGCCAAGACAGGGGATGTCTATCGTCGGCACGAGATCAGTGAAGCGACCTTTTGCAAGTGGCAAGCTAAGTACGGCGGCCTGGAGGTATCCGAGGCCAAGCGGCCGGAGGCCCTTGAGGAGGAAAATACACGCCTGAAGAAGCTTCTGGCTGAAGCCATGCTCGATAATGCCATGTTGAAAGACATTGCATCAAACAAGTGGTGACGCCCGCCGCGATGAGATCGGCCGTCGCCCATTTTCGTGCTGAGCACGAAGGTGAGCGAGAGGCGGGCGTGTCAGGTGCTGGGAGCGGGCCGCTCAATGGTCCGTTACCGTGCCACCAAGCCGGAAGATAGCGAGGTCCGCGCTCGTCTGCGTACTCTGGCGGCAGAGCGCCGCCGCAGTGGCCGCAAACGCACCTTGGGAACACGGGCGCCCATGGTGGTTGCTGAGAGGCCTAATCAGTGCTGGTCATTGGATTTTGGCAGCGATGCCCTCAGTGACGGTCCTCGACAACTTCATGCGCGAATGCCTTGCCCCGATCGCCGATACGCCCCTGTCCGACGCCAGGGTCTGCAGGGACTTGGGTGCGATCATCGCCAGGCAAGGCAAGCCGCGGCTGTGTGTCAGCGACAACGGCACCGAGCTCACCAGCGCCGCCCTCCTCAAATGGGCCCAGGATCGCATGATCGATTAGCATTGCATCGCCCCCCCCGGCACATTCACCCAGAACGCTTTTGTCGAGAGCTTCAATGGTCGTCTTCGTGATGAGTGCCTCAATGAGACGTTGTTTGCATCTCTGAGCCATGCCCGCCGGATCCTTGCCGATTGGCAACATGACGACAGCCAAGTCAGGCCGCACTCGAGCCTGGAGGCGCAACGTCAGCCGTCATAGCCCGGTCAGGGCATCAACAGCAAAAAGCTCTACTTCAGGTCGGCTGAAATCTGGGAAGTACATCATTACGCTTAATAAGCGCTTTTTTTCCCCCACATGGCCTAGGCTGAACAGATAGGCGAGAATGCTGCTTTTATGGATGGAGCAGCAAGAGCCTGTACATATGGATATTCATAAGGACTGTACTGATCTGGCTGGTGTCAGGCGGCTGGACGTGGTCGCCAGCCCCACGGGCCGTCGTTGGTGGTCGGCAGGGGTGAAGGCGCGGATCGTGGTGGGGTCGCTTGCACCCGGGACATTAGTGTCTGCGGTGGCGCACCGACATGGGCTGCGTCCCTCGCGCCTGTTTGCCTAGCGGCGCCAGCTCCGCGACGGCAGGTGACTTCTGTCTGCTGCCGAGAGCCCGGCTTGCCGCATCGCCGAACTCATTGCAGCACTGGGGTGCGCATCAATTGTGCCCGACGGGCGCTTGCAGGTATCTATCGCAACTCGGCCCGTCGACTTTCGCTTGCGGCTGGAGGCCAGCACGTTCGCCTGGGGCCATCGATCCAGGACGGGGTCATGCGGCTGACGCGCGGCCAGCTGGAAGCCTTGCTGGAAAGGCTGGATTGACGCTGGGTTCACCGGTCACGAGTTCCGCGGCCCCGTGCGGCGGATTGACTCATGCATCCCTCGGGCCGGCTCCCAGCCAGGCTGCCCCACTGTACGATTGGCGCATGGAGATTGAGACTCCCCTTCCTGATGGCGTCGCCACGCTCAAGGCGCAGCTCGTGGCCGAACGCGCCGCGCGGCAAGCTGCGGAGCAGCATCTCCATACTAAGCGTGAGGGATGCGAGCGGCTGAAGCATCTCTTACAGGAGCTGCGGCGCGCGCTTTACGGTCGACGTTCCGAGCGGATCGACGCTAACTAGCTGCGGCTGGCGCTGGAGGACATCGAGACAGATCTTAGCATCATTAACGCCGAGAACGAACCCAGGGCAAGACCTGGACGGCGATCTCAAGCGCGCAGGGTCAACCGCGGTGCTCTGCCGGCGTACTTGCCGCGCATCGAAGAGGTCAGCGAGCCCCAGAGCCTGATCTGCGCCAGGGGGCGTTCCTGCACAGGATCGGCGAGGATGTATCGGAACGGAACGCCTCGATGTGGTTCCGGCCCAGTGCCGGGTGCTGATGACCTGGCATCCCGGCTATTCCTGCCGCGCCTGCGAGGTGGTCACGCAAGCCAGGCTGGCCGAGGCCGCAAAGCTCAACAGCCTCGATCCGCGAGCCTACCTGACCAACACCCTGACGGCGTTCGCCAAGGGCCACCCGTCAAAGCACGTCGACGCCCTTCTGCCTTGGGCCGTTGCTCGCTCTGTCAGCCACAGCGCCGTGGTTTGAAATGCAGGTCTCGTAAACTGCCCAATTCTGCCTAATCCGGAAAGTCAAGCGCCCCAGAATGACAAAACCCCGGCTGGGCGATTGCCGAGCCGGGGTTTTGCGAAACCTGGTGGAGCCGAGGGGAGTCGAACCCCTGACCTCTACAATGCCATTGTAGCGCTCTCCCAACTGAGCTACGGCCCCGTTTTTCTTTCCAGCGGCAGGGCGCTTGGGGGCGCCTCGCTATGTGGTGGGCGGCTCTCTACCGGATGCCGCACCACCCCGCAAGCACTTTTTGAAGAAATTTTTTATTCTTCTTCCATGTCCGGGTCGACGACTTCGGCCAGGTCGGTGTCGTCGTCCAGATCGGTGTCGGCGGCATCGCCGCTACCGTCCAGATCGTCCGCTTCCAGCAGATCCTCATCATCCACCAGCTCGACGTCTTCGCCCTCGGTGCGCGCTTTGGTCTTGGCCGCTTCTTCGAACGGCAAGGGCTGCTTGGACTTCAGGATCGGTTCGGGAACCCAGGCGAACCCGCAGTTGATGCAGGTCACAGGATCCTCGTTGCCAAGATCGTAGAAGCGCGTGCTGCAGCGCGGGCACGTCCGCTTCGAACCCCACTCCGGCTTAACCACGCTTGGTTCTCCCCGAACGGTCGCCCCATGTGGTGGCGACAGGAAACAAAAAATGGCGCGGCCAGCGCATACTGGCCACGAAGTGGCGGCGTGCTTGCCACAGCCCTCGGGCGCTGTCAAAAGGAAATTCCCCAGCGGGGCGGCCCTTACGCCGAATGCACAAGAAAGACCGAGCCATATCCATGCTGCCACTGACTGCCCGTTCCGCATCCGCCCTGAAGGGCCGTGTCCGTGTCCCCGGCGACAAGTCCATCTCCCACCGCTCCTTGATGCTGGGATGCCTCGCCGTGGGCGAGACACGGGTCGAAGGCCTGCTGGAAGGGGAGGATGTGCTGGCCACCGCTGCTGCCATGCGGGCCTTCGGCGCGTGCGTGGAGCAGACGGGCAAGGGCGCCTGGACCATCCACGGCGTGGGCGTTGGCGGCCTCCTGGAGCCGGAAGACGTGCTCGACATGGGCAACTCCGGCACCTCCACCCGCCTCATCATGGGGCTGGTGGCGAGCCACCCGATCACCGCCGTCTTCACCGGTGACGCCTCGCTGCGCCGCCGCCCCATGCAGCGGGTGATCGATCCGCTGAGCCAGATGGGCGCGGCGTTCGTCTCCCGCAGCGGCGGGCGGCTGCCGCTCACCATGACCGGGCGCACGCCGGCCGTTCCCATCACCTATACCCTGCCCGTCGCCTCGGCGCAGGTGAAGTCGGCCATATTGCTCGCCGGGCTCAATACGCCGGGCATCACCACCGTCATCGAGAAGGAGCCGACCCGCGACCACAGCGAGCGGATGCTGCGCGGCTTCGGCGCGGACCTCTGGGTGGAGGAGACCCCCGCAAGGCCGGGCCATCCACGTGCGCGGCGAGGCGGAACTTCGCCCCACCAACATCGTGGTGCCGGGGGACCCCTCCTCCGCTGCCTTCCCGGTCGTTGCCGCGGCAATTCTGCCGGGCTCGGACGTGCTGGTGGAGAATGTGGGCCTGAACCCCACCCGCGCCGGGCTGTTCACTGTGCTGAAGGAGATGGGCGCCGACCTCACCTTCGAGAACGAGCGCGAGGTGGGCGGCGAGCCGGTGGCGGACATCCGGGTGCGCGGCGGCGTGCTGAAGGGCATCGAGGTGCCGCCCGAGATCGCCCCTTCCATGATCGACGAATACCCCATCCTCGCTGTGGCCGCGGCTTTTGCCGAAGGCACGACGGTGATGCGCGGGATTGGCGAGCTGCGGGTGAAGGAATCGGACCGCATCGCCATGATGGCGGCAGGCCTTGCAGCCTGCGGCGTGCATGTCACGGAAGAGCCCGAAGGCATGATTGTTGAGGGCACGGGCGGCGAGCCCGTCCCCGGCGGCGCGATGGTGGCGACTAAGCTCGACCACCGTATCGCCATGAGCTTCGCCGTTCTCGGCCAGCGGGCCAAATCGCCGGTGACGGTTGACGATGCCTCCCCCATCAACACCAGCTTCCCCACCTTTGTGCCACTGATGACCGGACTGGGGGCGAGCCTGGAGGTGGCGGAGGGCCAGGAGGGCTAAGGCCCTCCTGCAATCAAAGAAGACAGTCGCCAGTCAAGGTTTGAGGATAAGCAATGATTATCGCCGTCGATGGCCCCTCCGCGTCCGGCAAGGGCACGTTGGCCCGCAGGCTGGCCCAGCATTATGGCCTACGGCATCTGGATACGGGCGCGCTCTACAGGATGGTGGGTCTGGCTGTCCTCCTGTCGGGTGGGGACCCGGCCGACGAGGCGGCGGCGCTGGCGGCGGCCAGGACGATCGATCTCAGCCTGCTGGAGCACCCCGAGCTGCGCTCGGAGGTGACGGGCGGGGCGGCTTCCAAGGTGGCGGCGCAGCCGGCCGTACGGGCGGCGCTGCTGCAGTTCCAGCGGGATTTTGCCAACGAGAACGGCGGCGCGGTGCTGGATGGGCGGGACATCGGCACGGTGGTGTGCCCGGAGGCAAGCGTGAAGCTGTTCGTCATCGCCCGGGCGGACGTGCGTGCCCGGCGACGCCACGCGGAGCTGACCCGCTATGGCGTTGAAGTATCCTACGAGACGGTGCTGGCGGATATCGAGGCGCGCGATGCGCGGGACATGAACCGGGCCGTGGCGCCGCTCAAACCCGCGCCGGACGCGCTCTTGCTCGACACCAGCGATTTAGATATAGACGCTGCGGTTCAGCAGGCCCTGAGTTTGGTAGACTCGCGTCTTGCTGAATTGAAACTCGGTTCCCGCGCCGTTCGTAATCGCCCCTGAGAATGGGACCGATCTTCTGACCGGCGGAGCGCCAGCACCTGCGATGTGCCGGGCAGGCCCTCTGGGCCTGGCCGCGTCTCGTCATTTGGATGGTGTAACAGGGGCCCAAATGCCGGCGCAAGCGGATGGTCCGATTGCGTACCGGAAGACCGCCGGAGCCAACCGGCTGGCCGGAAAGAACTTGTGAAAGGACTTAACTCTTATGTCGAACACCATTCCGAGCCGCGACGATTTCGCGGCCCTGCTCGAGAGCACTCTCGGCACCGCGCAGTCGTTTGAAGGCCGCGTTGTAAAGGGCACCATCACCGCCATCGAAAACGACATGGTCGTGATCGACGTCGGCCTGAAGTCCGAAGGCCGCGTGCCGCTGAAGGAATTCGCCGCTCCGGGCCAGAAGGCCGAGATCCAGGTTGGTGACGAAGTCGACGTGTACGTCGACCGCATCGAGAACGCCTCGGGCGAAGCCATGCTGTCGCGCGACCGTGCGCGCCGCGAAGCTGCCTGGGATAAGCTGGAAGCTCAGTACTCCGACGGCGTGCGCGTCGAAGGCGTGATCTTCGGCCGCGTGAAGGGCGGCTTCACCGTCGACCTGTCGGGCGCCGTGGCGTTCCTGCCGGGCAGCCAGGTGGACATCCGTCCGATCCGCGACATCACCCCGCTGATGAACATCCCGCAGCCGTTCCAGATCCTGAAGATGGACCGCCGCCGCGGCAACATCGTGGTCTCCCGCCGCGCCGTTCTGGAGGAAACCCGCGCCGAGCAGCGTTCGGGCCTCATCCAGACCCTGGCCGAGGGTCAGGTGATCGAGGGCGTCGTGAAGAACATCACCGATTACGGTGCGTTCATCGACCTGGGCGGCATCGACGGCCTGCTGCATGTCACCGACATGTCCTACCGCCGCGTCGGCCACCCGTCCGAGATCCTGAACATCGGCGACACCGTCCGCGTTCAGATCATCCGCATCAACCGCGACACCCAGCGCATCTCGCTGGGCATGAAGCAGCTTGAGTCCGATCCGTGGGAAGGCGCTGCCGCCAAGTACCCGGTCGGCGCCAAGTTCTCGGGCCGCGTGACCAACATCACCGACTACGGCGCCTTCGTGGAGCTGGAGCCGGGCGTCGAGGGTCTGGTGCACGTCTCCGAGATGAGCTGGGTGAAGAAGAACGTCCACCCGGGCAAGATCGTTTCGACCTCGCAGGAAGTCGAAGTGATGGTGCTCGAGGTCGACGAGGACAAGCGCCGCATCTCGC
This sequence comes from Pedomonas mirosovicensis, assembly GCF_022569295.1. Classification (NCBI taxonomy): domain Bacteria; kingdom Pseudomonadati; phylum Pseudomonadota; class Alphaproteobacteria; order Sphingomonadales; family Pedomonadaceae; genus Pedomonas; species Pedomonas mirosovicensis. Next base: position 548,322 of record NZ_JAKFIA010000001.1, read on the forward strand.
TCGGCCTGAAGCAGTGCATGGACAACCCGTGGGCGTCCTTCGCCGAGAAGCACCCGGTGGGTTCGGTCGTCGAGGGCGAAGTCAAGAACACGACCGAGTTCGGTCTGTTCATCGGCCTCGAGGGCGACGTGGACGGCATGGTTCACATGTCGGACATCGCTTGGGGCAAGTCGGGCGAAGAGGCTCTGGCCTCCTTCCGTCGCGGCGAGATGGTCAAGGCCGTCGTTCTCGATGTGGACATCGAGAAGGAGCGCATCAGCCTCGGCATCAAGCAGCTTGACCAGGCTGGCCAGGCCGCTGCCGACAAGCGCAAGGGCGACATCGTGACCGTCACCGTTCTCGAAGTGAAGGACGGCGGCATCGAGGTCGAAATCGGCGATGGCGGCCCGACCGCCTTCATCAAGCGCTCGGACCTGTCGCGCGACCGCGACGAGCAGCGTCCGGACCGCTTCCAGGTCGGCCAGAAGGTGGACGCCCTCGTGGTGGGCACCGACCGCCAGACCAAGAAGCCGAACCTGTCGATCAAGGCGCTCCAGATCGCCGAAGAGCAGCAGGCGGTTGCCCAGTACGGTTCGACCGACTCGGGCGCGTCGCTCGGCGACATTCTGGGTGCGGCCCTCTCGAAGGCCAAGGACAACCGCTAATCCGGTTGTTCTGTCCGCCGGAGCTTTTCGGCGGAACCAGACGAAAAAGAGGCTCCGCAGCCATGCTGCGGGGCCTTTTTCGTGCCGATTTTGCGCCAATTCGCAGCCAGACGGGGCCGTGAGGCGAGAAAAGCCTGTGCGCCGAGCCATTTAAGACCACGGCAGAACATACGCCCATAGACCCAGACGCTTGACGGACGTTATGTTGGTTTGGCACCACGGGATTTGGTGTAAGCTTAGGCAAGCGTGGTGATTTTCGCGGCCGGGCAGGCCACAACCAGCAAGAGGGAAAGCCGATGATCAAGTCGGAGTTGGTCCAGAAACTGGCCGAAAAGAACCCGGGCCTTCAGCACAAGGTGGTTGAGCGGGTGGTCACGACCATCTTCAACGAAATCGTCGAGGCCCTGGCGGAAGGCAAGCGGGTCGAGCTGCGGGGCTTCGGCGCCTTCTCCACGCGCGGACGCATGGCTCGCACCGGACGCAACCCGCGCACCGGCGAGGCGGTGGCCGTGGAGGCCAAGCGGGTTCCTTACTTCAAGGCGGGCAAGGAACTGCGGGAGCGGCTGAACGAGGAGTAGAGCGCGCCAGAGGCCGGGCTTCGCGCCGGGAGGCGCGGCCTCCAGACTCTTCGGCTGGGTTCTGCGGGGCGTGCGGTCATTATGCTCCTGCCGCCTGTCATCGGCGCTCATCGATGCTGGCAATGAGCCGATGCCTTCGTTATTGATGAACCATCTATCAGGAGTTCGAGGCGCGGGATGCGGTTCTTTCGTTGGTTTTTCTACTTCGTCATTGCGGCTGCTCTGGCCTGGTTCGCGGCCACGAACTGGTCGATGGTGACGATCAATCTGGTCCCGCCCACCCAGCTTGTCATGCCGCTGCCGCTTCTGGTGCTGATCTGCCTGGCGCTGGGCGCGCTGCCGCCGACCTTCTCCCACATGATCGACCGTTGGCGCTGGAAGCGCCGGGTGAAGCGGGCCGAGCAGCTTGCCGAACAGCGGGCGCTGGAGCTGGCCGAGATCAAGGGCGAGCGTGAGCGCATGATGCTGCCGGAAGAAGCCGAGGCCGCGCTCAAGGCCCGCGTGGCCGCCGCTGGCGCCGCCTATGTGGACGACGAGCCGGTGACCAAGCGTTCCGCGCCGATGCCGCCCGGCGTCTGAGGCATAGGCGCCCAAGACCTTATCATCCGCTGCGAAACGGCGAATTTATGATGCGTAATCCGATTTTCTGCGCCCTCGATGTGCCCGAGGTGGACGCGGCGCTTGCCCTTGGCCGCCGCATCGCGCCGCATGTGGGCGGGCTGAAGCTGGGGCTGGAGTTCTTCTGCGCCGTGGGGCCGGAGGGCATCCGCCGCGTGGCCGAGGAAGCGGGCTTGCCCGTGTTCCTCGACCTCAAGTTTCACGACATCCCCAACACGGTGGCGGGCGCGGTGCGCTCGGTCATGGCGCTACGCCCCGCGATTCTAACCGTCCACGCCACCGGCGGCCGGGCGATGCTGGAAGCGGCGGGCAATGCTGCCCGAGAGGAAGCGGCGAAGCTGGGCGTCGAGGCGCCCAAGGTGGTGGCCGTCACCGTGCTCACCAGCATGGACGCGGGCGATCTCAATGCCGTGGGCGTTGCGGCCTCTCCCGCCGATCAGGTGGCGCGGCTGGCCGAACTGGTGCGCGACAGCGGGCTGGACGGCACGGTCTGCTCGCCCAAGGAAGTGGCGCTGGTGAAGCAGGTATGGCCGGAGGCGTTCACCGTGGTGCCGGGTATTCGCCCGGCGGGCGCGCAGGTGGGCGACCAGAAGCGGGTGATGGGCCCGCGCGAGGCCTTGGCGGCGGGCGCGAGCGTTCTGGTGATCGGGCGGCCGATCACGGAAGCGGGCGACCCCGCGGCAGCGGCCGAGGCGATTGCCAGCACGATCGCCAGCTAACGCAGGCACCTTGAACCATGGCACCGGACGTCAAGATTTGCGGACTGACCACGCGGGAGAGCATCCTTGCTGCCGTGGGGGCGGGCGCGACTCACGTCGGCTTCGTGTTCTTTCCCAAAAGCCCGCGTAACATCAGCCTGGAGGCGGCGAGCGGCCTGCGGGGCGTCCTGCCCTCCAAGGTGAAGCTGGTGGCGCTGCTGGTGGATGCGCCCGACGCGCTGACGGCGCAGGTGGTGGCCGCCGCGCGCCCGGATGTGCTGCAACTCCATGGGCAGGAAGGGCCGGAGCGGGTGGCGGAGGTTCGCCGCCGGTTCGGACTGGAAACCTGGAAGGCCATGGGGGTTCGCACCTCCGCCGATGTGGCGGCGGCGCAAGGTTTCGCGGGCGCGGCCGATCTCTTGCTGTTCGATGCGAAACCTCCTACACCGCCAGCAGGCGAGACGGCCGTGCCGGGCGGCACCGGCGTCCGCTTCGACTGGCGGCTGGTGCAGAACCTTCGTCTGGATGCCCGTTGGGGGCTGGCAGGCGGGCTGGATGCACAAAGCGTTGGCGAGGCCATTCGGCTCACCCGGCCGCATCTCGTGGATGTTTCATCAGGCGTCGAGGACGCGCCGGGAGTAAAATCGGTGGCCAAGATCGAAGCCTTCATCAAGGCAGCGCGCAACCCATGACCGCTCAGCTCAACAGTTATCGCGCAGGACCCGACGAACGCGGCCACTTCGGCGAATTCGGCGGGCGCTATGTGGCTGAAACCCTGATGCCGCTGGTGCTGGACCTGGAGAAAGCTTACCGCGAGGCCAAAGCCGACCCCGCCTTCAAGGCGGAGTTCGAGGGCCTGCTCAAGCATTACGTGGGCCGCCCCTCGCCGCTCTACTACGCCGAGCGGATGACCGAGCATCTGCGGGAGACGGCGGGCCAGGCACAAGGCGCGAAGATCTACTTCAAGCGCGAGGACCTGAACCACACCGGCGCGCACAAGATCAACAACTGCATCGGCCAGATCCTGCTCGCCGTGCGGATGGGCAAGAAGCGCATCATCGCCGAGACCGGCGCGGGCCAGCACGGCGTGGCGACGGCCACCGTCGCTGCCCGCTTCGGCCTGCCCTGTGTCATCTACATGGGCGCGCGGGATATCGAGCGCCAGCAACCCAATGTGTTCCGCATGCGCTTGCTGGGCGCGGAAGTGCGGGCCGTCACTTCCGGCAGCCAGACGCTGAAGGACGCCATGAACGAGGCGCTGCGCGACTGGGTGACCAACGTGCACGATACGTTTTACATCATCGGCACGGCGGCGGGGCCGCATCCCTACCCCGAGCTGGTGCGCGACTTCCAGACCGTCATCGGCAACGAGGCGCGTGAGCAGATCATGGAGGCGGAAGGCCGCCTGCCGGATTCGCTGGTCGCGGCGGTGGGGGGGCGGCTCCAACGCCATCGGCCTGTTCCACCCCTTCCTCGACGACGCAGGCATTGAAATCTACGGCGTCGAGGCCGGTGGCCACGGACTGGACACCCAGGAACATGCAGCAAGCCTTGCGGGTGGCCGCCCCGGCGTCCTCCACGGCAACAAGACCTACCTGCTGCAAACCGAGGACGGGCAGATCACCGAGGCCCACTCGATTTCTGCCGGGCTAGACTATCCGGGGATTGGCCCGGAGCACGCCTGGCTGCATTCGGTCAATCGGGTGAAGTACCTGCCGATCACCGACGAAGAGGCGCTGGAGGCGTTCAAGCTCTGCTCGGTGCACGAGGGCATCATTCCGGCGCTGGAGAGCAGCCACGCCCTTGCTTTGGCCGCCAAGCTCGCAGTCACCAAGCCGCGTGACCATCTGATGGTGGTGAACCTCAGCGGCCGGGGCGACAAGGACATCAACACGGTCGCCAACGCGATGGGAGTGACGCTGTAATGGGAAGTGTTGCAGCCATGGTTGGCCCGGATCGCATTGCCGCGCGCTTCGACGCGCTTCACACCGAAAACCGGGCGGGCCTCGTCACCTTCGTGACGGCGGGCGACCCGAACCCGCAAGTCTTCACCGAAATCCTCGCCGCCCTGCCGGGGGCGGGCGCGGATATCATCGAAGTGGGCATGCCCTTCACCGACCCCATGGCCGACGGCCCCGCCATCGAGGCGGCGGACCTGCGGGCGCTGGCGGCGGGCATGACGCTGCCTAAGGTGATCGAGGCGGTGCGGGCTTTTCGCGCAAACGACAACGACACCCCCCATCGTGCTGATGGGCTATTTCAACCCCATCTTCGCCTACGGCACCGAGCGGTTCGTGCGCGATGCGAGGGACGCAGGCGTTGATGGCCTCATCGTTGTCGATGTGCCGCCGGAGGAAGACGAGGAGCTGGGCGGCCCCGCGCGGGCAGCCGGGCTTCACATCATCCGCCTTGCCACGCCGACGACCGATGCTGCCCGCATGCCCGCCGTGCTGAACGGCGCTTCGGGCTTTCTCTACTACGTTTCGGTTGCCGGCATCACCGGCGGCGCAGCGGGCGAAATCCAGGCCGTGGGCGCGGCAGTCCAGCGCTTGCGGCAGGCCAGCGGCCTTCCCGTTGCCGTGGGCTTTGGCATCCGCACGCCGGAACAGGCCGCCGCCATGGCGCGGCAGGCTGACGGCGTCGTGGTCGGCTCCGCCATCGTCTCGCTCATCGGCAAGGCGGCGGAGCAGGGCGACACCAACATTGCAGAACAGGCGGCCACGCTGGTCCGGTCTCTCGCGCAAGCGGTCCGGTCGGCACGCGCCGAGGAGGAATTGGCATGAGCTGGATTACGCGGCTGCGCCCCAAGCTGAACAAGTTTCTGGAGCGCCGGGATACGCCCGACAACCTCTGGTACAAATGCCGGAACTGCGGGAAGATGATTTTCCGCAAGGATTTCCTGGCCGACCTCTCGGTGTGCCATAACTGCGGCTACCACGAGCGGCTGACAGCTGGCGAGCGCCTCTCCCAGGTGTTCGACGACGGCGCGTGCGAGCGCCTGCCCCTGCCGGCGGTGCCCGAGGACCCGCTGAACTTCAAGGACCAGAAGAAGTACGTGGACCGGCTGAAGGCCGCCCGCGCCACCACCGGGCAGGACGAGGCCGTGGCCGTGGCTGTGGGCCGCATCGGCGGGCTTGAGTCCGTGGTGTTCGTGCAGGACTTCTCGTTCATGGGCGGCTCCATGGGTCTGGCCGTGGGCGAGGCGTTCCTCACCGCCGCCCGCGCCGCCATCCAGCGCCGCTGCCCGATGATCGCCTTCACCGCCGCTGGCGGCGCGCGCATGCAGGAAGGCATCCTCTCGCTCATGCAGATGCCGCGCACCACCGTGGGCATCGAGGAGCTGAAGGAAGCCCGTCTGCCCTACATCGTGGTGCTGACCGACCCGACCACCGGCGGCGTCACCGCCTCCTACGCCATGCTGGGCGATATCCAGCTGGCTGAGCCGGGCGCGCTCATCGGCTTTGCCGGCCAGCGCGTGATCGAGCAGACCATCCGAGAGAAGCTGCCCGAGGGCTTCCAGCGCTCCGAATACCTCTACGAGCACGGCATGGTGGACTCGGTGGTGCACCGCCGCGACCTGCGCTCGACGCTGGCCCGGATCATCGGCCTCCTGATGCTGCCCAAGCCGGCTGTCCGCCAATCGGCGCTCGCCGCCTCCTGAGGCACAGGCTGAATGCCCAATACGGTCGTCGAGACCCTGCTGGCCGAAGCGCGGTCGCTGCACCCCAGCGAGATTGACCTCTCGCTGGAGCGGCTGCGCCGGTTGCTGGCAAAGCTCGGCGACCCGCAGGACCGGCTGCCGCCGGTCTTCCACGTGGCGGGCACCAACGGCAAGGGCTCGACCGTTGCTTTCCTGCGCGCCTGTCTGGAAGCGGCGGGCAAGCGGGTGCACGTCTACACCTCGCCCCACCTGGTGCGGTACAACGAGCGCATCCGGCTGGCGGGCAAGCTGATCGACGACGACACGCTGGTCTCGACCCTGCGCGATGTGCTCCAGATCAACAACGGCGCGCCGATCACGGTGTTCGAAATCCTGACGGCTGCCGCCTTCCTCGCCTTCTCCCGCACGCCCGCCGATGCCTGCGTGCTGGAGGTGGGCATGGGCGGGCGGCTGGATGCCACCAACGTGGTGCGCCGGCCCGCCGCCTGCGGCATCGCCCAGCTGGGGCTGGACCATACCAGTTTCCTCGGCTCGACCATTCTCGACATCGCCGCGGAAAAGGCGGGCATCGCCAAGCAGGGGGTGCCGTTGGTGCTCTCCCGCTATCCGCGCACGGTGACGGCACGCATCGGCGAAGTGGCAGGGCTGGCGGGGGCAAAGCTGGTGCTGCGCGGGCAGGACTGGGACGCCACCCTCTACAACGACGCCTTTCACTACAAGGACAGCCACGGCAAGCTGGACCTCACCCCGCCGCGCCTTATCGGCGCGCACCAGATCGACAATGCCGGGCTCGCCATCGCCATGCTGCGCCATCAAAGCCAGGTCCATGTGCCCGATGCCGCCTTCCGCGCGGGGCTGGGCTGGGCGGACTGGCCGGCCCGTCTGCAGCGAATCGCCACCGGTCCGCTCTATGATCTGCTGCCCAAGGGGGCGGAGTTATGGCTGGACGGCGGGCACAACCCGCTCGCCGGGCGCATGCTGGCGGACCGCTTCCGTGGCCACAACCTCGCCGAGCGGCCGTTCTATCTGGTGGTCGGCATGCTCACCACCAAGGATGCGGCCGGTTTCCTGCGTCCCTTCGCCAGCCGGGCGACGGCGCTTTACGCCGTGCCGATCGAGGGGCACGAGCACTTCTCTCCCGTCGATCTCGCCGCCATGGCCGAGGCCATCGGCCTGCCCGGCCAGCCCGCCGACAGCGTGGCGGCAGCGCTGAAAGCCATCGCCAACGGGGCGGATCGGCAGCGCCCGCCCGTGGTGCTGGTCTGCGGCTCGCTTTATGTGGCGGGCCGGGTGCTGGAAGAGTCGGGGCTGATCCCGGCCTGAAACGCAGCCTTTCGCCGGGCGGGTTCGTTATGAACGATGAGAACCCCAGAGGGCGGATGCATGTTTGAATGGATGACCGGCTTGATCGAGCGCGGCGGCTACTTCGGCATTGCCGCGCTGATGTTCCTTGAGAACGTTTTTCCGCCGATCCCTTCCGAACTTATCATGCCCTCGGCGGGCTTTCAGGCCAGCCAGGGGAGCCTCAGCCTGGCCGGGGCGATTGTCGCCGGTACGGCAGGCTCGCTGCTCGGCGCGCTGTTCTGGTATCTGGCGGGCCGCTATGCCGGGGAGGAGCGGCTGAAGCGCTGGGCCGCCCGCCATGGGCGCTGGCTGACGCTGACGCCGAAGGATGTGGACAAGGCCGACGACTGGTTCGATCGCTACAACGCCTCGGCGGTGTTTTTCGGGCGGTTGTTGCCCGCCATCCGCACGCTGATCTCGGTGCCTGCCGGGTTGTTCGAAATGAAGCCCGGCCCGTTTCTGCTCTATTCGGCCCTCGGCACGGCGATCTGGTCGGCTGCGCTGGCAACCGCGGGCTACCTCCTTGGTAACAACTACCACGCCGTGGCAGACTACCTGAACCCTGCCACCAACGTGATTCTGGGCAGCGGGCTGCTTTACTACCTTTACCGCGTCGTCACCTGGCGGAAGGACCAGAAGCGGCCCGGCTGATGCCGGGCCGGAGAAGGCGATCAGTCAGCGTCGTTGGCGCCGACGGCGTAGCGGGTCGAGTAGCGGCGGGTGATGCGCTCGACAGGCAGCAGGATGAACACGTCCACCGTGTTGAACTGGTGGTCGACGAACGCCCCGTCGCCGATCAGGCAGCCCAGCCGCAGGTAGCCCTTCACCAGCGGGGGAAGCGCGCGCTGCGCCTCCTTGATGTCGTAGCTGCCCAGCGGCAGCCGGTCCATCGGCACATAGTGCTCCGGCAGGGCGCGCACGTGCAGCTCTTCCGGCACCAGGTGATGGTGGTGCAGGTAGGAGAGGGCGAGCGCGTGGCTCTCCGGGTCCGTGCCGTGCAGCGAGGCGCAGCCGAACATGTAGCCGATGTTGTGGGTCTGCAAGTAGGAGGCGATGCCCCGCCACAGCAGGTTGATGGTGGCCGGGTTCCGATAGCTGGCGGCAACGCACGAGCGGCCCAGCTCGAGGAGCTGGCGGCCCTCGCCGATGCGGTTCTGGAAGGTGCGGCCCAGAAGCGGCGAGAGATCGAACTCCGCGCTGGAGTAGAAGCCGCGGTGCTGCATCGCCACCACCTGGCGCAGCAGCCGGTAGGTGCCAACCACATGCGGCTTGCCGTCCAAGCCATGGTCGATCACCAGGAGATGGTCGCAGATGCTGTCGTAATCATCGATATCGCGCCGGGCGGCGAGAATCTCGGGCGTCGGACGCGCGCCCATTTCCTCGTAGAAGATTTGATAGCGCAGCGCCTGGGCGGCCGCGATTTCCTCTTCCGAGGTGGCGAGCCGTACATCCAGTTGTCCTGCCTTGTGGATGTACGGGGAGGCAGCCAGCGTGGCCGGAGCCACCGCCGTCATGCCGAAGGCCTGGTAGGTCATGTAACCTCTTGCGATTGCCTTTTCGTGGCGGGACCCGCCCCCGGGACCCTCCGCACGCGAATCTAAACACGAAATGTGACAGTCGTGTCAAATCCCGCCGAAACGAAGCGTGAGCGGCGTCAGACGGGTTGCTGGCCGGTGTTGCTCCGCCGCCAGATCAGCCACAGCAGGAAAAGGCCCGGCACGGCGATAAGAGTGGTGAAGACATAGAACCCGACCCACCCCAGGCTTTCCGCGAGAATGCCGGAGGGGGCGGACAGCCAGGTGCGCCCCACCGCCGCCAGCGAGGAGAGCAAAGCGAACTGGGTGGCGGTGTAGGCGACGTTCGACAACCCGGAGAGGTAGGTGACGAACACGGTGAGCCCCAGGCCACTGGAGAAATTCTCCAGCCCGATGACGAGGCCCAGCACGACCGGATCGTTGCCCGTCATGGCGAGCGCCGCGAAGCCGAGGTTAGTCACCATCATCAAGACGCCGGTGATGATGAGGGCGCGCCCCATGCCGACAAGGCTGAGAAAGGGCGCGGCCAGCGCCGTGCCGGCGATGAGCGCCCAGAAGCCCACCAGCTTGTTGGCGGCGATGTACTGCTCGTCGGTGAAGCCCAGCTCCACGATGAGCGGGCTCAGCATGACGTTCGCCATGGCATCGCCCAGCTTGTAGATGAGCACGAAGCCGAGGATGAGCAGCGCGCCGGAGACGCCGTTGCGGCGGAAGAACTCGGCGAAGGGGCCAATCACCGTATCGCTGAACCAGCGGCCGAGGCGATCGAGCGCCGGTTCGCCCGAGCGCGGCGCCTCCGCCACCGTGCGGCTGTGCGCGGTATCTCCCGCCCACAGGGCCGCCGCCAGGCCGCAGAGCACGAGAAGGCCGGTGACGCTGTAGGCCGCCGCCCAGCCGTGCTGGGTCGCCAGCCACACGGTGCCGGCGCCAGCGAGGAGATTGCCGGTGCGGTAGCCGAACTGGTTGAGCGCCGTGCCATGCGCCAGCTGCTCGGGCGGCAGGATCTCGATGCGGTAGGCATCGATCACGATATCCTGCGTGGCGCTGAGGAAGGAGACGATGATCGCCCAGGTGGCGAAGCGGGCGAGATCATGCGCCGGGTCGCTGTGGCCCAGCTGCCAGAGCGCCCCCATCAGCATGAAGCCCACAAGGAACAGCCAGCTGCGCCGCTGGCCCAAGAGGCCATCCAGCACCGGCAGGCGCAGCCGGTCGATGAGCGGGGACCACAGGAACTTGAGGGTATAGGGCGTCGTCAGCCCCACGGCGAAGCCGATGGTCTTCTTGTCTACCCCCACCTTGCTCAGCCAATAGGTCATGGTGGCGAGCAGCAACGTGAGGGGAAAGCCGCTCGATATGCCGAGCAGAAACGCGGCCAGCGGGCGGGGGCGCAGGTAAAGCCCAAGCGCGCGGGCGGCGGCAACGGGCGAGAAGGACGCGGCACGGGATGTCATGGCACCGCATCCTAGCGACTCCTGGTGCGGGGGAAGAGGCCGCGGTGCGCTTCGCCGCAAAAGCGGGGGGCGCAAAAGCGGGGGCCAAATGCGGGGGGTAGCGCACGGCGGGCTTGCGGAGCGGATCGGGCGGGGCGACACTGCGGGCACAGGGCGCTTTTCCGCTTGCAGGGGAGGCAAGGCATGGCGTCTGCGTCTCATCACCGGGTGTTCCACCACCGGCCGACGGAGGGCCAGCTGGCGCTGGCGCGCAGCATCGCGCGGCAGGAGACGGAGGATGCGCCCGCGCTCGCCACGCTGGAGGCGGGCGTTTATCTCGACCCGGCCCGCTTCGCGCGGGAGGCGCAGCTGTTCCGCCGGGTGCCGGTGCCGCTCGTGCCGGCGGCGCTGCTGCCGGAGCCGGGCATGGCAGTGGTGCACGACGGCTATGGCGTGCCGCTGCTGCTGACGCGGGACAAGGCGGGGGAGGCGCGGGTGTTCCTCAATGCCTGCCGCCACCGGGGCACCCGGCTGGTGGAGGCGGAGGGCCCGGAGAAAGTCCCGCGCATCGTCTGCCCCTACCACGCCTGGACCTACGGGCTCGACGGGCGGCTCGTCGGCCTGCCGCGCCAAGAGACCTTCCTTGGCCTCGATAAGGCAAACTACGGCCTCAAGGCCCTGCCGGCGGCGGAGCGGGGCGGATTGATCTGGGCGGTGCTGAGCCCGGAGGAGGCGCGCGCGCCCGATCTCGACGGCTTCATCGGCGACGTGGCGGCGGATCTGGACGCGCTGGGGCTGGGCGAGCACCACCTTTACGCGCGGCGCACCCATGAGGTTGCCGCCAACTGGAAGCTCATCATGGATGCGTTCCTGGAGGCCTACCACGTGCAGCGGCTGCACCGGAACACCATTGCCCCCTTCTTCGCCGATGCGGTGGCGGTGACCGAGCGCATCGGCCCGCATTTCCGCAACGCGGTGGGGCGGGTGGATCATGTGCGCGCGGGCGACGCGGAGGATTTCACCCACCTGCGCCAACTGCTCACCTTCTCCTACAGCATCCTGCCCGGCGCGGTGGTGGTGGCCAGCCCCGATTACATCAACGTCATGCTGCTCTACCCGCGCGCCGTCGATTGCACGCTGGTGGAGGACTTCATGCTCATCCCCGAGCCGCCCGCGGACGAGAAGGCGGAGGACCACTGGCGGCGCTCGTTCGAGCTGCTGGACGGCGGCGTGTTCGCGGCGGAGGACTTCCGCGCCGCCACGCTCTGCCACCAGGGGTTGGCGGCCGGGGCCATCGACCGGGTAACGCTCGGCGGGCTGGAGCAGAACGTCGCCCGCTTCCACGAGACGCTGGAGGCGATGCTGCAAGGGGCGGCACCTGGCGGCACCGCCCCGGTGGATGGCCGTTAAGCTCAGGCGCGGCGACGGCGCAGGGACAGGCCAAGCAGCCCCACGCCCGCACCCAGCAGCGGCAGGGCGGCGGGCTCGGGCACGGCGGTGAAGTTCACCTCGCTGAGGCCGACCCAGGCTCCGCCGTGGTTGTTCAGAATGTCGAGCCGCACGTAACGGGCGAGGCCGTCGAGCGCGAAGCTTTCGGCGGGGATGAGGCCGCCGGTGCCCATCGACAGGCTGCCGGCGAGGATCTGGCTGTACCCGACGCCGTCAAGCGAGACGGAGAGCACAAAGTCCTGCGCGCCGCGCTCAAGCTCGATGTCCGAGTTGTAATTCCAAATGTTGATTCCGGTCAGCTGGTAGTCCGCGCCCAGATCGAAATCCAGCGTGGCGGAGGTTCCCTCCCACGTCAGCCACATGTTGTTGAAGTCGCCATCATGCAGGCCGGCCTCAAGGCCACTGCCGTTAATGACATTGATCCCCCGGTAGTGGGTGGGACCCCAGATGCCCCACTCGCTGGAGGCGGTGACGCCGACGGGGGTAATCACTGTCGCCGAGGCGGCGGACGCGGCGGCAATCGCGGTTGCGACAATCACGCTGGAAACAAACATGCGAAACATTCGGCTCTCCTTGCGCTGAAAAGGCAGGAGGGCAAAAGCAACGGTCGTGCCACAAACTAAACAATTGAAAATACGGGACAGAAATATTGCAATTGTATTACGCTGTAAGCTGCACCGACAGATGCCTAGTCTATTGCTACACTTTTGTTTCTTCTTGTGTTTTCGGTTCCTAACGCGACGAGCCGGACCGGGCGCGAGCCTCCCGAATCTACGACCATGGCGCCATTGACCGGCCCGGCCGCCGCATGGTTAAGTTTGCCTAGAACAAATGTAGAACATATGGCTTGACGGAAGGAGGCAACAATGCGGGGGTGGGCCGGGGCGAAGCGGATGAGAGGGGTGCTGATCGTCGTGCTTCTTCTGGCCGTTCGGGCCCTGTGCGCGCGGGCGGCGGGCTCAGGCGGTCGTGCCTGGCGGGCGGTAGCCCAGCGCCTCGGCGATGTGACTGCGGGAGACCGTCTCTCTGCCGCCGAGGTCGGCGAGGGTGCGGGCGACGCGCAGCACCCGGTGGTAGCTGCGGGCGGAGAGCTTCATGCCCTCGGCGGCCTGCACCAGCAGGCGATGACCGGCGTCGTCGGGCGCGGCCACCTGTTCCAGCAGCAGGCCGTCGGCCTCCGCATTGGTGCGGATGCCATGGTCCTCGTAGCGCTCCCGCTGGAGGGCGCGGGCGGCGGCCACGCGGGCGGCAACCTCGGCGGAGCCCTCGGCCGCCGGCGGCAGGGTGAGATCGAGCGCGGAGACCGCGGGCACGTCCACGTGCAGGTCGATGCGGTCGAGCATGGGGCCGGAGATGCGGGACTGGTAGTCCTGCGCGCAGCGCGGGGCACGGCCGCAGGCGCGGGCGGCGTCGGCCAGATGGCCGCAGCGGCACGGGTTCATGGCGGCGATCAGCTGGATGCGCGCCGGGTAGGTGACATGGGCCTGGGCGCGGGCGACGGTGATGCGCCCGGTCTCCAGCGGCTGGCGCAGGGCATCGAGCACGGCGCGGTGGAATTCGGGCAGCTCATCGAGGAACAGCACGCCCAGGTGGGCAAGGCTTACTTCGCCGGGGCGCGCCCGGGTGCCGCCGCCGGTCAGCGCCGCCATGGAGGCGGAGTGATGCGGGGCGCGAAAGGGCCGGGCGCGGCGGATGCGCCCGCCTTCCAGGCTCCCGGCGGCGGAGGCGACCATGGAGACCTCCAGCGCCTCGGCGGGGTCGAGCGGCGGCAGGATGCCGGGCAGGCAGGCGGCGAGCAGGGACTTGCCCGCACCGGGCGGGCCGCACATCAGCAGATTGTGGTTGCCGGCGGCGGCCACCTCAAGCGCGCGCTTGGCGCTTTCCTGCCCCTTGATCGCCCTCAGATCCGGTCCGCCGGCAGGCTCGTCGGCAACGCCGGGGGCAGGCGCGGGCAGCAGGCAGGTGCCTTTGAGATGGTTGATGAGGGCAAGCAGGTGAGGGGCGGCCAATACCTCCACCGCACCGGCCCAGGCCGCTTCGCTGCCCTGCGCCGCCGGGCAGGCGAGGCCGAGATTGCAGGAGGAAGCATGGATCGCGGCCAGCAGCACGCCCGGCACCGGGGCGATGCCGCCGTCCAGCCCCAGTTCCCCCACGATGACATGATGGGCGATGGACTCGGCATCCAGCAGCCCCATGCCCGCCAGCAGGGCGCAGGCGATGGCCAGGTCGAAGTGACTGCCTTCCTTCCGCAGGTCGGCGGGGGACAGGTTGACGGTGATTCGCTTGGGCGGCAGCGACAGGCCGATGGCGGTCAGCGCCGCGCGCACCCGCTCCCGGCTTTCATTCACCGCCTTGTCCGGCAGGCCCACGATGGAAAAGGCGGGCAGGCCAGGCGCAATCTGTACCTGAACATCAACCGTGCGCGCTTCCAACCCCAGAAACGCAACCGTTGTCGCATGCGCGACCATGCTGCCTCCCGCCCTGCTTTGTTCTCGTTGGGGCCGACTGTGCAAACCAAGAAACGGTCGAGCAACGATTCCATGGTCGAATATCCGGCAGCGCGGCGCACTCTGAGGCCGCGTTCTGCCGCAAGGGAAGCAAGCCGGAATCGGGTGAGGAGCAGGGATGTTTCCTTCGGCAGGGGGGATGCTCAGCCAGTGGCGTCCAACCAGTGGCATCGCCTCCTTGCGTCTCCACGCAGGGGTCTTTTGCTTGTGCGTCTCCACGCACGGGATTTTCTTGACGTATCCAAACGGTTACAGACCGCCCATGACCTACAGGCTTGTGATCTTCGACTTCGACGGCACTCTGGCCGACAGCGCCGATTGGTTCATCGCCGCCTTGAACAAGGCCGCCCTACGCTTCGGTTTCCGGACGCTGTCTGGCGAGGAAGTGGCGATGCTGCGCGGGCGCAGCAACCGGGAGATTATCCGCTACCTCCGGGTGCCGATGTGGAAGATGCCGATGATCGCGGCATACATACGCCGTCTGTCGGCCGAGGATGCGGGGTCGCTCCGGTTGTTCCCCGGCGTTGGGGATGCCCTCATCCGCCTGCGCGCGGCTGGAATCGGCATTGCCATCGTCAGCTCCAACACGGAGGCGACCATCCGCCGGGTGCTGGGGGCGGAGATTGCGGCGCTGGTGGAAACCTACGAATGCGGCGCCTCGCTGTTCGGCAAGGCCGCCAAGTTCAGGCGCGTGCTGCGCCGCACCGGCATCCCGGCGGAAGCAACAATCTCCATCGGCGACGAAGCGCGGGATATCGAGGCCGCCGGGCAAGCCGGCGTCGCGGCGGGCGCGGTGACGTGGGGCTACGCAACGCCCGCGCTCCTGCAAAGCTTTGGGCCCGCCGCCCTGTTCGACTCCTTCCCCGCACTGGCGGAGAGCCTCATCTCCGGCGAACCGGCATCAGCAGTCCCGGCATAGGAAGGGACAGCGGATCAGCCCATCGCTTCGCCCCTTAACAATCCCCATTTCGTTTTCAGGGACGCGCGAGGACGCGGCCCGGTGCGTCCCTGTTCATGAGCAAGAAGTGTTCACGAGCAAGAAGGGCCGCGCCCAAGATGGCAGGCGCGGCCGTATAAACGAGGCGGGAGGTGCAGGCGGGGTAAGCTCCTCCTGCAGAGAGAAACCGGCGTTCTCTAGTAGTGCCACTGCAGCTTGAGCTGGAGGAAGTCGTCGTCGCCCAGCGGATACAGCACATCGCGGGTGGAAACGCTGGTGAAGAAGCGGCCATCCAGGCTGATTCGCAGGTTAGCCCCGAGGCGGCGGGAGGCCTCAAGCACGAACGCCTTGGACTTGGTGTCCAGATCAAGGATCGCACCGCCCAGAATCTCGGTGGTGGCGATATCGTTGCCGCTCCAGCGCAGGCCGACGAACAGGTCGTCATCATAAGGCGACACGTTGGAGAAGGGCGGAATACCGGGGGCAAGCGGCGTGCCCTTGCCCCGCTCGTCGTAGAGATATTCAGCCAGGATTCCCAGATCCGCCCCGGCGGCGCTGACGCCGTAGAGCGTGTATTCGAAGCCGCCAGCGAAGGCGGCGTAGTCGTTCACCGGATCCCAGCGGTGAATGCCCTCGAACTTCAGGAGCAGCGCGCCCAGCGTTGCCTGCAGATCGACGCCGACCTGGTCGATGAGATCGTAGCGCGGAATGAGTTGCGGCTGGCCGAAACTGTTGAACGAAAGCAGCAGGCGTGGCTCGCGCGAGAAGCCGGAGAAGTAGGAAACGCCCAGGTCCACCGGGCCGGCGTCCATGGCCCAGCGCAACGCCCAGTCCGAATGCCAGTTGTTGTCCCCGGATTCGTATTGGGTCAGCTCGCGGTTGACGTGTACCGGCAGGTTGGGCCGGTCCTCGCCGGTGGGGAACAGGCGCTCGCGGAAATAGGGCATGTAGAAGCCGCTGAAGGTGCCGAACCGCGTGGTGTAGGCGGCCGAGATCAGCGGCTGGCCCAGGTAGTCCTCGAAGTCCACGTCCTCAAGGGTATCGACCTGGTTGATGATGTTCACAAGGTGAACGGCCTCGGTGACGCCCCAGAAGCGGCGATCCAGGCCCGCGGTCAGCTCCAGCGGGCCGAACACGCCCACATACTTGGCCTCGCGCACATCCGCATGGGTGCGATTCTCAACCACCGTGTCGACCCGGGCAAAGCCGGTGAAGCGCAGGAACTGGCTGCCGCCTTTCCAGGCGTACTCAATGGTCGGTTCCATGGCCATGGAGCCGATCAGATGGTCGGGCGCGCCGTCGCGGCTGTCCTGCGGGAACCAGCGCCCCTCCGCCTCGAAGAAGCCCCACAGGGTGAGGGGGCGAACTGCCTGTCGGCGGGGGCGGCAGTTCGTCCTCGTTCCGCATGGGCAGGGCGCCGGCGGGTTCGGCCTGCGGGCGGGGCAGGTTCACGCGCCGTTCCTGCGCCTGCAAATCCTCCCCGCCTCCCGGCGCTGCGGGCTGTTTTTGGGTGCCGGCCTGCGGCGCGCCCTGGCCCTCCAGCGTGCCCGGCAGGTTCTCATCGCCCGTTTGCGGCGCGCTCGGGCCGACATCGAACACGCCCGGTTCCGTGCCCTGCACCGTGCCAGGCTCGCCCTGCTCCTGGCCTTGGGGTTGACCTGGGGTTCCGCCCGGTGCCGGCTGGGTCTCCTGCGACCGCGCCGCGCCGGCCTCGGGCGGCAGGGTTTGGGCAAGCGCAACCTGCGTGGTATCCGCCTGTGCGGAATTGCTCGGCCCGGAGAAGTCCATGGCGGGGCTGGAAAGCAGCGCCTGCCGCTGGGCGGCCGCGCCTGCGCCCGCTCCTGCCTGGCTGCCGGCCCTGGCCTGCTCTGCGGTCTGCTTTGCGGCCTGCTCTGCGACTTGCCCTGCCTGCGCGACCCTGACCTCCGCTGCGACGTGGGTCGCAACGACAGGCGCCGGGGCGGTATCGGGCACGAAATCAAGCACGACGCGCTCCTGCTGACCACCGCGGCCAGGCAGGACAAAGTGGCGGGCCAGAGCGGTGGGCTTCTCGAACCGCAATGTGAGCACGGAAGCCCCGGCAGCGCCATCCCCGGCAAGGTCGAATACGACCCCAGGAATGCGCCTGGGCAGGGAACGGATCTGGGCTTCGGCCCGGCCGGACAGGGGCATGTTGAGGCGCACTGCCCAGGCGGAGCCGCTGTCGATCGGGATGGGCTTGATCTCCACGGCGGAAGCCGTGCCTGGGCGGGGGGCGGCTACATCGAGGACGATGCGGATGCGCGGCAACGTCTCGTTGCCCGGCCCGTCATCCTGATGCGCGGCGGCCCGCACCTGCAGGATTTCAGCAGCGGCGCGGGCAATGGCCGCATGGCCAATTCCCAGCAGCAGAACGATGAGTCCCACGCAGGTGGTCAGCCAGCGGTGAATGGCCATGTCCGTGCCCCCGATTTGCAACCTTTCAGACCTAATGTGGCCTAAGACGTCTTGAAGGTTGGTAAAGCCATGGCATTGCATCTTGGCCCTTGCATTGGCCTCAACGCGTTCGCATCTCAGATGCTCCGGTAAAAAGGAAAGTTTGTGACGAGATTGCTCCTGGTCGAAGTCTGGCGGTGGGGCCAACTCATCGTAGGTTGGCTGCTGCTGATTCTCGGCCCGCTGATCGGCGGCCCGCTTCCCGGCCCCTTCGGCGTCGTCGGCTTTGCCGCCGGACTCATTCTGGTACTGCGAAATTCGCGCTGGGCGCGCCGCTTCTTCATCCGGTTGAAGCGGCGGCATCCCGGCACGGTGGGGCCGGTGCGCCACGCCCTGAAGCATGGCATCAACCTGCCCTCGGTGCTTGAGCACATGTGGAGCACAGTGTGGTCCAAACTGCGCCGCCAGCCCCGGTCAAGGGCCGACAAGGCATCGGCCAAGGGCGCGCCCACGGCCCCCGCGCCGCTGGAAGGCGGCGACGGTTAGAGCGGCTCGCCCCTGACCGCCTTACTGGCGGGAGAGGGCCGAGGGATCGAACACGGCGGGGTTGATGCCGGTGTTCATGCGGAACGGGCCCCATACCAGCCGGGTGGTCTTGCCGGTCTGGTGATTGACCATGTTCATGTCGTGGGACCGCCAGAACTTGTCGTTGTACTTCTTCCAGGCGGACGAGGTGAGCGTCTTCAGCAGCTTGCCGCGCCGGTCGTAGTAGTCCACCCGCTGGACCCGCAGCTCCTGCGTGTCGAACCAGGCGATCTGGCGGGAGTAGCCGGAGTTCTCATAGGTCGGCACGCGCTCGACCACATGGCAGGTGAGCTGGCCGCAGGGCTCGTCCTTCAACCACTTGTAGGTGAACTTCTCGATTTCGGCGGCGGTGAAGTCCTCATAGGAGAACTCCGAGCCCATGAACGGGCCCGAGCGGTTGGCCGAGGCGATGCGCTTCACCCGCTTCAGCGCGGGCAGGTAGATCCACTGATCGTCGTTGCCGTGGATGTGGTTGTAGGTGAGCAGCGCGGTGTTCTGCACGTCCTTGGGCGCGCGGAAAACGATGAGGCTCTTGTCGCCATCGGTGCCCGGCGTGCGCTCCAGCGCCATGGAATCCAGCTCGCGCACGGCACGCTGCTGGCCTTCCCTGGTGCCGAGAATCATCCTGAGAGAAGCGCGGCTGTCCACCCAGCCGGTGTCGCGCTTGTCCGCCTCCACGGCGATGGCCTTGCCCTTTTCCTCGGCGGATTGGGACATGGCAGGGGCGGCGGCGACGGTGACGACGGTGGCGGTCAGCGCCATCAGGGCATGACGGAACATGGGGCTTTCCTTTCCGAGAGTGTGCCTTGAACCGTTCGGCGCGAGCCGGGGCTCCTCTTTGTCGAGGCGCCGTCCTGGATAAACGCTTTTGATTAAATACCGCCTTAATGCTGGCAGCCAAAGCGCTTTTGCCGGAAGCGGCGCAGGTGCTCGTCCGATACCCCAATAAGACTGTATCCCCGCTGAACGTTCCCGAGACCCTGCACGAAGCCGGCGCGTCACGGCGGCCTTGCGGGTCAGCTCATCGCAGCAGCAGCTGGAAACCGTGCACCAGAAGCCGGCTCGTCAGCTCGTCGAGGACGACAAAGCCGATGGCCTGCGCCAGCGTGGCGCCAAGCGCCTGGCGGAGAATGAAGATCTCGACGCTTATCAGATACACGCCAAGGGCGAGGTAGAGGACGGCGAGGAAGCCGGACGACAGCACCCCGCCCGCGGCCAGCGCCAGCAACGGCAGGGTGACCAGCTGCTTGAACAGGCGCAGCCAGTTCAGCACCAAAAGCGTTGCCAGCGTGCCGCGGTGAAGCAGCAGGAAGCGGGCGACGACAAGGAACAGCGCCACATAGGCCAGCCACCCCGCCGCGAAGACGAGGATGGACTGGGACAGGCTGATGGCGTGCGCTCCCCGGCCCGTGGCCAGGAGGGAGAGCATGTGGGCGTTAACGGCAAAGGGCGCGGCAGCGAACGGCAGGGCAGACCACGACTGCCAGAAGCCGTGCCAGTTGTATTCGAACCGCGCGAGCCCCGCGCGGCGGAAACGGCAAAGCTCGGCAATGCCAAGAAGCGGCTGGGCGACAGCCTGGTACACGCTGCTCACGGAGTCGGGGCCTTCTGCGGTGATTCCTGGGCGAAGTAGCGGTCGAGAAGAGTCTCGTAGATGTCGGTAAGGCGCCTCAGGTCTTCAACCGGCACCTTTTCATCCGCCTTGTGCATGGATTCGCCCACCAGGCCGAACTCGATGACCGGGCAGAGGCGGCGGATGAAGCGGGCGTCCGACGTGCCGCCGGTGGTGGAGAGATCGGGCGAGAGGCCGGCGTGCTGCCGGATGGCCGCGACGGTGAGGTCCGTCAGCAGGCCGGGGCCGGTGAAGAAGCTTTCGCCCGAGACGCGGATGGCGATGTCGTGCCGGGGCGCTTCCTCGGCGACGATGGCGCGCAGCCAGTCGGAAAGGGATTGGCCGGTGTGCCGGTCGTTGAAGCGGATGTTGAGGCGGGCGGTGGCCCTGGCTGGAATGAGATTCTCGGTGGGGTTGCCCACATCGAGATTGGTGACTTCCAGGTTGGAGGGATCGAAGAACTCCGTCCCGCTGTCGAGCGGTTCGGCCTTCACCCGATCGAGAATCCGCACGAGGCGGGTGATGGGGTTATCGGCCCGGTGCGGGTAGGCCACATGGCCCTGAATGCCGTGCACGGTGATGGTGGCGTTGAGGCTGCCGCGCCGCCCCACCTTCACCATGTCGCCAAGCGTGCGGGCGCTGGTGGGCTCGCCCACCAGGCAGTGGTCGGGCCGCTGGCCATTGGCCTCCATCCAGTCCAGCACCTCATTGGTGCCGTGACGGGCCGGGCCCTCCTCGTCCCCGGTGATGAGCAGGGAAATGGAGCCCTTGAGGCCGCCTGAGCCTTGCGCCGCCGCCAGATGCCGGCGCAGCGCCACCAGGAAGGCGGCGATGCCGCCCTTCATGTCCGCCGCGCCGCGGCCGATGAGGAAGCCCTGGTCGATGGTGCCGGCGAAGGGGTCGACCGTCCAGCCGTTGCCGTCGCCCGCAGGCACCACGTCCGTATGGCCGGCGAAGCAGAAGTGGGGGCTGCCCGTGCCGATGCGGGCGTAGAGGTTGTCGACCGGGCCATCGGGGGCTTCGCCGAACGGCAGCCGCCAGGTGGCGAAGCCGAGGGATTTCAGCTCCCGCTCGACAATATCGAGCGCGCCCGCATCGGCGGGCGTGACGGAGGGACAGCGAATCAGCTCCTGGGCGAGAGCGACGGGGTCGAGGGACGGGGCACACTGAGACATAGTGGAATCAAGTGGTAACGGCGCGGCGTGCCCGCGTCAAAGGCTGAGGTGCGCTTGTGAAAACGCCGGAGGCCAGAGCGGACGGGACACGCGGCGGATGGCGGCAGACCCCGGCCAACCGGAGGAGATGGCTGTCCGCCGCATCCGATGATCTTGTCCGTTGCCTTGGGCCGGGTTGTAGCAGAAGCTGCGTAATACTTCCGGCCATGCGCCGGACCGCGGGCCGGGAGGCCGGCGGGACGGCGGATGGTTGCCCGGCAGGAGGGACCCGGAAGGCGAGAAGGGACGGAAACCTATGGCGAAGATCGATCTGGCGCGCGCGCCGATGCGGGAAGGCTCCGGCTATCCCGCGCCGTTTCACGAACTGGCGGCGGGGCGGGCCAAGTGGCAGCTGGGGGATGCGGGCGGCCTCAGCGATTTCGGCGTCAACCTGGTCGAGCTGCCGCCGGATGGCTGGTCGAGCCAGCGCCACTGGCACGAGGCGGAGGACGAGTTCGTCTATGTGCTGGCGGGCGAACTGGTGCTGGTGACGAACGAGGGCGAGACGGTGCTGCAGGCTGGCGACTGCGCCGCCTTTCCCAAGGGCGTGGCCAACGGCCATCACATGATCAACCGCAGCGACGCGCCGGCCATCTATCTGGAAGTCGGCACCCGCAGCGCCGATGGCATATGCCACTACCCGGACGTGGACCTGCACCTGGACCCCGCGCGCGGCGGCTTCTGCCGGAAGGACGGCACGCCGTATCCCAAGCGGAGCGGATGAGGCGATTGCGCTTTCCCAGTGGGCTTGCCCTCAGCGCGGGCGCTCGCGGATGACGCGCGGCACGGAGGCGTGCCGCCGCATCCAGTCCCGCGTTTCCGGGCAGATCCAGCCCAGCAGTTGCAGGATGCGGGAGTATTCCTTCGTCAGATCGTGGCGGATCAGGGGTTCGTGGTGAAACACGCGGTTGCGGAACTCCTTGATTCGGGTGCTTGTATCGCTCAGCGTCGTGAAGGCCACGGTTTGCGACAGGTGCGGAAAGGCATGGGCTGCATGGCGCACCCAGAGCGGGCCATGATAACGCTCGCGGAGCAGTTTCACCCAAAAGCCCAGCGACAGGGAGGCGACGACCTGCGTGGTGTTTGGCCGGTGCCCGTATTTGCTCTGATGTAAGCGCGCTGTCTTTTCGATGGCCAGAACGGCGCCTTGGCCGAGCATCCTGCCGCAGTCCCGGCTGGAGCACCATTCCGGGCCGTAGTCTGCGCTCAGCGCGTTGTGGATGACATTGCGTAGCGCAACCTCCACGCTTTGCAGGGGATAATGGAAGCTCTGCCCGACGGCGACGTTCCAGAGATAAAGCCGATGCGCCAGATGCTCGTCAAAGCCACCCGCGATCAGATAGGTGCGCCAGCGGTCTTGCGAGACTGTCCTGTTAAGGGCCAGCAGGAGGTTCAGCGGCAGGGGAGACGGCGGCCTGTCTTGACGGATCGGCATGGAAATTCTATTTTATTCTTGTGTGCCGGTCTGAAATAATGCCGGACTGGACAGAGCCCCCGGACAGCTTCGGCCCTCCGGGGGTTTCGCTTTTTTAATCCCAATGTATTTTTAGTCTGTTCTTCATTGTTTTGATTATAGAAATGCTGTCGCTGGCCACCAGAGATCTGTGGTCGTAGACGGGGCGGTCCTTTGGGATGGCGCGGTTGTGCCCTTGAATTATTCGGGCTCTCTTTCCAGGGCTTGGCCCGGACTTCCTGCAAAATCAAAAGAAAAAGCCCGCTGGTGGCGTGCGCCGGCGGGCTTTCCTGTTCAACGCAGGTGAAGCTGCGCTCTAGTCGCGCAGCAGCTCGTTGATGCTGGTCTTGGAGCGGGTTTGGGCGTCGACGCGCTTCACGATGACAGCGCAGTAAAGGCCGGGGCCGGTGGTGCCGTCAGGCAGCGGCTTGCCCGGCAGGGTGCCCGGCACCACCACCGAATAGGCCGGAACGCGGCCGGTGAACACCTCGCCGGTCGCCCGGTCGATGATCTTGGTGGATGCGCCCAGATACACGCCCATGGAGAGCACGGAGCCTTCCTCCACGATCACGCCCTCGGCCACTTCCGCGCGCGCGCCGATGAAGCAGTTGTCCTCGATGATGACCGGGTTGGCCTGCAGCGGCTCCAGAACGCCGCCGATGCCGACGCCGCCCGAGAGGTGCACGTTCTTCCCGATCTGGGCGCAGGAGCCGACGGTCGCCCAGGTGTCGACCATCGTGCCTTCGCCCACATAGGCGCCGAGGTTCACGAAGCTCGGCATCAGCACCACGCCCGGCGCGATGTGCGCGCCGCGGCGGACGATGGAGCCGGGCACGGCGCGGAAACCGGCGGCCTTGAACTGGGCCTCGCCCCAGCCGGCGAACTTGGAGGGCACCTTGTCCCACCACGACGCATCGCCGCCCGGACCGCCGGGGATCAGCGCCATGTCGTTGAGGCGGAAGGAGAGCAGCACCGCCTTCTTCAGCCACTGGTTGACGACCCACTGCCCGTCCACCTTCTCGACGACGCGGCGCTTGCCCGAATCCAGGTCGCTGAGCGCCGTCTCCACGGCGTCGCGCACCTCGCCCTTCGTGGCGGCGCTCACGTTGGCCCGGTCCTCCCAGGCGGCGTCGATGATGGATTGAATGTCACTCACGGGGAAAGTCTCCTGTTGAAAAGGGGCGGATCAGAGCGCCGGGCAGGCGGTGGCGGCTGCGGCGGCTGTCGCCAGCCCGATGCCGGACAACCAGGCCGCAACGTCGGTGATCTCCAGGTCGATGAAATCGGGGCTGGCGTTGAAGCCGCCCTTCTCCGAGCCGTTGTTGACCCACACCGTCGCCATGCCCCGCGCCTTGGCGGGGGCAAGGTTGCGGGCCATGTCCTCCACGAACACGGCGCGGCGCGGATCAACGCCATGGACGGAGAGCAGCTGGTCGTAGGCGGCCTCCTCCGGCTTGGGAATGAAATCGGTCGCCACGATGTCGTGGATGGCCTCGAAGTGGCCGCCAATGCCCAGCCTTGCCAGCACCCGCCCGGCATAGGCGGCATCCGCATTGGTGAAGATGAGCTTGCGGCCGGGAAGCGCCTCCAGCGCGCGGGCAAGCGCGAGGTCGGCAGCGACGACGCCCAGGTCGATATCGTGCACGAAATCGAGGAAGGCGCGGGGCTCGATGGCATGATGGTGCATCAGGCCGCGCAGGGTGGTGCCGTAATCGAGGAAATAGCTCTTCTGCAGGGTCCGCGCGGCAGCGAAATCCAGCGACAAAAGCTGCATGATGAAGGCGGTCATGCGCTGGTCGATCTGGGCGAAGAGGTTGGCGCGCGGGTGGTAGAGGGTATTGTCCAGATCGAACACCCAGGTATCGATATGGGCCCAGTTAACGGTGCGGGCAGGGGCCAGGCCCGCCGCAGGCTCGGCGCTCTGCCGGAAAGCGGGGTTCGGGATATCGGGACTGGGGGCGGCCGTCATGATCTTGCGTCCTTCATTCCTCTGTTCCTGCCGGCCGCGCCGCCTTCGACGAACCCGCCCGCGGAGCCGCCCTCAGGGGCGCGCGCCGCAATGCCGCCCGTTTAGCAGCGGGGGCGCGGCCTGTTAAGTGCGCGTCTTCGCCCAGCGGTTTAGCGACCTGTTAATAGCATCCCATTAAAAAGCGATTCATGTTCGAAACGGCCTCCATCGTCGTATCCCACCCTGACCCTTCGTCCAGTGGGCCCGTCGCGGTGCTGCCGCTGGCGGCATTGGTGGCGCTGGTGGACGATCCGCTGGGGCCGTCGTGGGCGATCGATGGCGGCGGGCATCTCCTGATGCGGAACGATGGCGCCTCGCTGCTGCTGGGCGACCCGGCGGCGCGGACGCAGCTGGACCGTGCGGCGGCCGAGGCGCTGTCGACCGGCCGGTCGACGCAGGCGCAGGTGACCATCGGCGGCGAGCCCCGGCGCTACTTCGTCGTGCGGGCCCGCGTCATCGGCGTGGATGACGGGCGGCGGGCCGTGTGGTTCCAGGCGGTGGAAACCACGGTCAAGGACCAGCTCATCGAGGCGCTGCGCGAATCCCGCGCCATGTTCAAGAGCCTCACCGAAGCGGTGGGGGATTTCGCCTGGGTGGTCGATGCGGAAGGGCGCTTCGCCTACGTGAGCGGCGGCGTGCCCTCGGCCGGCCTTGCCGCATGGGATCTCACCGGACGGCGCGTCAGCGACCTGGGCGAGGAGGCAGCCGCCTGCTTCCTGGCGCGCAGTCCCATGCCGCTGCGCGACGTGAACATTCGCACCCCGCTTGGCCGCACGGTCTGCCTGTCGGTGGCGGCGGTGCCCATCATGAACGGCGCCCAGTGGGTCGGGGCGCGGGGCATTGCCCGCAACGTGACGGAGGAGCGCCGCGCCGAGCGCATGCTGGAGGAGGCGCGCAAGCGCGACCGGCTGCTGCGCCAGGTGCTGGACGGCATTCACACCGGCACCGACCCCGCCGCCATGCTGGAGAATGCCTCCAGAGTGACCCGCGCCGCGTTCGAGGCGGATGTCTGCCGCATCCGCTATGAGCAGGAGACGGTGGAGGACGTGAACCCGGCGCGCAGCCGGCAGGGCAGCGTGCAGCGGCTGCGCGCGGATTGCCGGTTCCAGGGCGAGAAGGTGGGCGTGCTGGAGGTGGAGCGGCGCAGCGCCGGCTGGGGCCGGGAGGATTCGGTTCTTCTCGGGCAGGTGGCGGCGCACGTGGCCATGGCCATCGCCCAGGCCAACCATTTGCGGGCGCTGGAGCGGCTGGCGCGCACCGATGGGCTGACCGGCCTTCTCAACCGCCGCGCCTTCGAGGAGGTGATGGCTCACCGCCTCGGGGGGCTCGGCGAGGGCGGGGGCGTGCTCATGCTCATCGACCTCGACCATTTCAAGCAGCTCAACGACACCGGCGGCCATGCGGCGGGCGATACGGCCCTGTGCGAGGTCGCCCAGCTGCTTCGCAAGCTGAGCGGGCCGCAGGATGTGGTGGCCCGCTTCGGCGGCGACGAGTTCGTCCTGTGGTTGGAGGGGGCAAGCCTTTCCGGGGGGAGACGACGGCGCGCGCCGTGATGGACGGCATGGACGGGATTCGCCAGGCCGTGGGCGCGACGCAGATCAGCGCTTCGGTGGGCTTTGCCGCCAGCTGCGGGGCGCAGGAGTCGCTCCATGCCCTGATGCTGCGCGCCGATAGCGCGCTCTATACGGTCAAGGGCAAGGGCCGGGGCGGCTATGCCGCAGCGCAAGGGGAGGGCGGATGAGAAAGCCTCCCTTCAAGGGCATTTCCGCCGCAATCGAGCCGGCGCAGGAACAACCAACGGCGACGCGCCGCTCCATCCGCATCCTGACCGAGGGAGACGAGGCGGCGCGCGAGCGGCTGGCCGCCGATGCCTCGACGCCGCCGGAAGTGCTCTACTACCTTGCGGAGCGAGGCAGCCCGCAGGTGCGGGCAACGGTGGCCGCCAACAGGGCCGCGCCCCACCTCGCCAACCGGCTGCTGGCCCGCGACCGGACCGACGCCGTGCGCGTTCAGCTGGCCCGCAAGGTGGCCCACCTGCTGCCGGAAGCGAGCCAGGCCGACAACCGCCGGGCGCAGGAGCATGTGACGGCCGTGCTGGAGGCGCTGGCGCACGACCAGGCTCCGCGCGTGCGGATGATTCTGGCCGAGGAGATCAAGTCCAGCGCCCATGTGCCCCACCATGTGGCGCTCAAGCTGGCGCAGGACGTGGAACTCGCGGTGAGCGGCCCGATGCTGGCCTGCTCGCCGGTGCTGACGGAAGAGGACCTGCTGGCCATCGTGGCCACCTGCCCGGCGCCGGGCGCGCGGGCGGCCATCGCCGGCCGGCCGCAGGTGAGCGAGCGCCTGTCCCACGCCATCGTGCAATCGGCCGACGCCGCGGCGGTGGCGGCTTTGCTCGCCAACCCCAACGCCCAGATCCGCGAGGATACGCTGGACGCCATTCTGGACGCCGCGCCCGAGCAGGAGACCTGGCATCAGCCGCTGGCGCTGCGGACGGAGCTGCCGGTGCCGGCGATGCGGCGCATCGCCGGGTTCGTCGCTGCCGCGCTGGTGGAGCAGATGATCGCCCGCCATGGGGTGGAGCCTTCGGTTGCCAGCGACCTTCTCTCCCGCGTGCAGCGGCGGCTGGACCACGCCGGGGCGCTTACGGAAGCGGACGACACGGCGGTGCAGGCTGCGGCGGTGCTCCATGCCGGGCGCTTTGGCGATGCCTGGGTGCGCCGCATGGTGGTGGAGGGCAAGCTTGGGCTGGTGACGGCGGTGATCGGCCTTGCCGCCGAGGTGGGAATCCCGACGGCCCAGCGCATCATGGCCAGCGGCTCGGCCCAGGCGGTGATGGCCCTGTGCTGGGCAGCGCAGCTTTCCGCCACCACGGCGGAGGGAATGCAGCAGCTGGTGGCCAAAATCCCCGAGACCGAGCGCCTCACCCAGACGCGGGGCGGCCTCTATCCGCTTCCCGCCACCCAGATGGCCGAGATTCTCGACAGCTTCCACGCCGCCTAGGGCGGCTCTGGTTTCGCGCAGGACGCCAGCCATCCCAGGCGCGCAGGGACAGGAGGGCGGCTTCGCGCGTTCTAGAGCCACGATCTGCTTGGATCGCGTTGGATCGCGGCTCTAAGCCCCTTGCTGGCCGCAGCTTCCGCGCCGCAGGACGCGCCGTCCTGCGCGAGAGCTGCTGCAGGCACGGGGCGGCGCCGGGCGTGAGGGCCAGATGCGAGGGACACATCATGGGGCCCGTGGTTGAGAGTTTGCTTCAGGGCGTGCCGGTGCTGCTGCTGCACCTGGGCGTGGCCATTGCGGTGCTTGTGGCGGCGCTGGCCATCTACATCGCCATCACCCCGCACAAGGAAATCGCCCTCATCCGCGCGGGCAACGCGGCGGCGGCGGTGCTGCTGGGCGGAACGGCCCTCAGCCTCGCCATTCCGCTGGCCTTCTGCCTCGCCGGCGCGGTGAACGCCTGGGACATCCTGCTGTGGGGCCTCCTGACGCTGACCGTGCAGGTCATCACCGCCACGATCATTGATCTGGTGGTTTTACCCAATCTGCCGCGCCGCATCGCGCGCGGCGACATGGCGGCGGCGGCGCTGCTGACCGGCGTCAAGCTGTCCATGGCCGCGCTGCTGGCCGCCGCAGTTGCGGTGTGATGAGCAATGTTCGAGTATCTGGGTCGTATTGTTGGCGGCGTGCTGCGCCTGATGGTCTTCTTTCTCACGGCGGCGGTGGTGATGCACTACCTCGCCCCCGAGGCGATGACGCAGATCAGGCGGCTGAGATCTTCCGGCGAACGGCTGATTGACGGCGATGCCACCCCGCGCCGGCCTGGGCGGACGGGGGAGGCGAAGATCCTCCAGCCCGGCGTGCTGTTCCGCATGAGCGATCCGGAACCCGGCAATTCCCTCGGCACCGCCTTCAAGGTGGGCGGCGGCACGCTGTGGCTCACCGCCAACCATGTGGTCAGCCAGTGCGACCAGGTGGGGCTCGACATGGGGCCGTTCTATGCCGCCACGGTCGAGCCCGGTTACAGCCTGCCGGAGGCGGATGTGGCGGCCATTCACCTGCCGGCACATGTGCCCCAATCCCTGCCGCTGGCGCGGCAGCTGCCGGAGCCGGGCGATGCCGGCTATCACATGGGCTTCCCGCGCGGGCACCGCGCCGTCGTCGTCAGCCGCTACATGGGCGAGGCGGAAGCGATGGTGGGCACCCGCAAGCGCAGCCCGGTGCTGGTGTGGGCGGAGCGCCAGCGCCTGCCCGCCTTCAGCGGCACGCTGGCCGGCATCAGCGGCGGCCCGGCGCTCAACGGCCGGGGCAGGCTCATCGGCATCAACATCGCCGTCAGCGAGCGGCGCGGGCGCATCCTCACCGCCCACCCGGACGCCATCGCCGCCGTGCTGGCGGCAGAGAAGGCGCTGACGGTCAGCCGCGCCGCAGGCCAGGCCGCGCCGCCGCAAGCGCTCAACCCGCGCACCGCTCCAAGCATGGCCCGCGCGCTGGAGAACGCCGGCACCATGCGGCGCGTGCACTGCCACGTTGAGTAGAGGGCGAGTCGGGTGGTTTTTTTGCAGGGGTCACGCTCAGCCAGCGGCTTCGCTTCCCCTGCATCCCCAGTTCGTTTGAGCGGGCTATGTTTCCTGAGTCTCTTGCCAGGAGCCGGATCGAAAAGGGCCGCGCCCTTGATTGAAGGACACGGCCCTTTTTAACGAACGGGGAGGTTGCCAAGAGGGGCTCGGCCCTCCTGCAAAACCCAATTCCACCTTCCAAACCCTAGCTCCGGCGGACGAGCGTGCCCGCGCCGCGACGGGTGAAGATTTCCAGCAGCATGGAGTGGGGCACCCGGCCGTTGAGGATGACGGCGGCATCCACGCCCTTCTTCAGCGCATCGATGCAGGTCTCGATCTTCGGGATCATGCCGCCCTGAATGGTGCCGTCGGCGATGAGGCCGTCGATCTTCTGGGGCGTCAGGTCGGTCAGGAGGTTCTTCTCCTTGTCGAGCACGCCCGGCACGTCGGTCAGCAGAAACAGCCGCGCCGCCTTCAACGCCCCGGCAATGGCCCCGGCCATGGTGTCGGCGTTGATGTTGTAGGTGTTGCCTTCCGCATCGACGCCGATGGGCGCGATGACGGGAATGACGTTGGACTGGCGGAACATGTCCAAGACGCTTACGTCCACCACGTCCGGCTCGCCGACGAAGCCGAGGTCGAGGATGCGCTCGATGTTCGAATCAGGGTCGCGCTTGGTGCGGGTGACCTTGCGGGCGGTGACGAGGTTGGCATCCTTGCCCGACAGGCCGACGGCCGTGCCGCCCGCCCGGTTGATGTGGTGCACCACTTCCTTGTTGATGGACCCGGCCAGCACCATCTCGGCGATCGCGGCGGTCTCGGCGTCGGTGACGCGCAGGCCATCGATGAAATTCGAGCGAATGCCGAGGCGTTCCAGCATCTTGCCGATCTGCGGGCCGCCGCCATGCACCACCACCGGGTGGATGCCGACTTTCTTCAGGAGAACGATATCCTTGGCGAAGGCGGCGGCGAGGTGGGATTCGCCCATGGCATGGCCGCCGTACTTCACCACGAAGGTCTTGCCCGCGTACTTGCGAAGGTAGGGCAGGGCCTCGATGAGGGTTTCAACCTTTTCCAGGTCCACCGGATCGGGGCTGTGATTCTTGGTGTTGTCCGTCAACGCTGCTCTCCTGGCACGCGGCGCATGGCACGCGCCACACAATACCAACCAGCCCCTCGGCCAACGGCCTCCCGGCTTTGGGTGCGCCATAGCGCCGAAACGTCCCGCACGCCAGCAGTTCCGTAAGGCGTGGCAGATTTGCCGCCCGCGCGCGTTGCGCGGGCGCGACAGCGGGGCGGATTCGGGGAAAGATAATTTCAGGGAATTTGCTTGCAGAGGGCCCGGACCCTCTGCGCGTCCCCTGCAAAACCTTAAAGCCTCAGAACTCCGACAGCGCCAGGCTGGCGATAACGGCGCGGACCTCATCAATGCCCCGACCCTTGGCGGAGGAGGTGGCCAGCAGTTCCGGGTGGCAGGCGGTGTGCTTGCGGGCGACGGCCTCGACGCTCTCGATGGCCTTGGCGGCCTCGTACTGGTTCAGCTTGTCCAGCTTGGTGAGGATGAGCTGGTAGGAGACGGCGGCCTCGTCGAGCAGCTTCATGATCGGCAGGTCCGCATCCTTCACGCCATGGCGTGAATCGATCAGCACGAACACCCGCTTC
This sequence comes from Pedomonas mirosovicensis, assembly GCF_022569295.1. Classification (NCBI taxonomy): domain Bacteria; kingdom Pseudomonadati; phylum Pseudomonadota; class Alphaproteobacteria; order Sphingomonadales; family Pedomonadaceae; genus Pedomonas; species Pedomonas mirosovicensis. The sequence continues at coordinate 579,228 of NZ_JAKFIA010000001.1, forward strand.
AGCACCGAACGGCCGCGCAGGTAAGTGCGGATCTGCCGCTGCCAGGCCTCGACCATCGGCTTGGGCGCCTCGGCGTAGCCGTAGCCGGGCATGTCGACGAGGCGCAGCTGCGGCCCGGCAGGATCGCCGACGTCGAAGAAGTTCAGCTCCTGCGTGCGCCCCGGCGTGTTGGAGGTGCGCGCCAGGCCGTTGCGGTTGGTGATGGCGTTGATGAGGCTCGACTTGCCCACATTCGAGCGCCCGGCAAAGGCGATCTCCGGGCAGATGGCCTGCGGCAGGAACTCCACCTTGGGGGCGGAGAGCAGGAAGGTGACCGGCCCCGCGAACAGCCGCCGTCCGGCCTCGATCATCTCGGGGTCGTTCTGCGCGCTCAGCGGCTGGTCTGCGGTGGTCTCGGTCATTGTGCGTCCTGTCTGTCGGGCGAGGCCTGAGGGCTTGCGCCTCAGGCCTTGTTGGCCTTGCGCTTCTCGGCCTTGGCCTGCGCCTTCTCCTCCTCCTGCTTGCCGTGGCGCTTGAGGAGCACCCACTGCTGCAGGATGGAGAGCAGGTTGTTGACGGTCCAGTAGAGCACCAGGCCCGCGGCGAACGGCGCGAGGATGAAGGTGAAGATGATCGGCATGAGGCCGAAGACCTTCTGCTGCACCGGGTCGACCGGCTGCGGGTTCAGCTTCTGCTGGAGGTACATGGTCACGCCCATGATGATCGGCAGCACGCCCACGGCCAGCATCGGCGGCGGCGTGAAATCCAAGAGGCCGAACAGGTTCACCGGGGTCAGCGGATCGGGCGCGGAGAGATCCTTGATCCACAGGATGAAGGGCTGGTGGCGCATTTCAATGGTGACGAACAGCACCTTGTAGAGCGCGAAGAACACCGGGATCTGCAGAACGATCGGCAGGCACCCGCCCAGCGGATTGACCTTCTCCTTCTGGTACAGCTCCATGATGGCGCGCTGCTGCTGCTGCTTGTCGTCCTTATAGCGCTCCTGCAGCTCCTTCATCTTGGGCTGGAGCACGCGCAGGCGGTTCATGCTGGCATAGGACTTGTTGGCCAGCGGGAACATGATCGCCTTCACGATGACGGTGAGGCCGATGATGGCGAAGCCGAAGTTGCCCACCAGGTTATAGAGCCAGTCCAGCACCGCGAAGATCGGACGGGTGAGGAAGTAGAACCAGCCCCAGTCGATGGCGCGGTCGAACAGCGGAATGGCGTACTGCTTCTCATACTGGTCGATGAGAGCGACTTCCTTCGCGCCGGCGAACAGGCGGATGGTCTGGGCCTCGGCCGCGCCGGGGGCGACGTTGATCGCGCCGGTGAGGTAGTCGGCCTGGAAGCTGTCCGGGCCGAAGCTGCGGAACGCGCCGGTGAAGGGCAGCTTCTGATCCGGCACCATGGCGGCGAGCCAGTACTTGTCGGTGATGCCGAGCCAGCCGCCGGTCGTCTGGAACTGCTGCGGGCCGTCTTCCACCAGGTCCTTGTACTTTACTTCCTCAAGCGTGCCGTTGAAGACGCCGAGCGGGCCTTCGTGCAGCACGTAGTAGCTCTTGCCGTGGGGCAAGCCGGCGCGGGCGACGCGGCCATAGCCGTTCAGCGCCACCGGAGCGCCAGCCTTGTTCTCGACGCTCTGGGTGACGGTGAACATGAAGTTTTCGTCCACCGCGAAGCGCAGGCGGAAGGTGAGGCCCTGGCCGTTGTCCCACGACAGGGTGACCGGCTGGCCGGGGCGGAGCTGCGCGTTGTCGGCGGTCCACACCGTGTCCTTGGTGGGCAGCGCAAGGCCGCCGGTCGCGGTCCAGCCGAACTCGGCGTAGTAGGGGTGCGCCGCGCCCGCGGGCGAGAACAGGGTGATGTTGGGCGAAGTCTTGTCCACCGTCTCGTGGTACTTGGTCAGCACCAGGTCATCGATGCGCGCGCCCTTGAGCGAGATCGAGCCCTTCAGCTCCGGCGTGCTGATGGCGACGCGGGGCGCGCCGTTGATGAGGGCCTCGCGCGGCTGCGTGCGCGGCGAGGGCGATTCGGGCCCGCCTTCGGCATGCGGCGACGTGGGGATCACGTCCGTTTGCTCGACGACGGCTGCCTTCTGCTGCTCCTCGGCCTGGGGTTTCACGAAGAAGTGATCCCAACCGATCAGGATCAGGACTGACAACACCATTGCCAGGATCAGGTTCTTTTGATCGCCCACGTCACTACCTTTGAACGGGTGGATGATTGAAGTCTTTGCGCGGCGGCACCGGATCGAACCCATGTCCGCCCCAGGGATGGCAACGCGCAATGCGTTTAACCGCCAGCCACGTGCCGCGCCACGGCCCATGCAGCCGCAGAGCCTCCAGCGCATAGTCGGAACACGACGGATGATACCGGCACGAGGGCGGCAGCACGGCCGAAAACGACCATTGCCAGAGCCGCACAAACATCCCGAGTACGCGCGTGACCATAGGCTGGCTATTCCCGTGCCCGCCGCTCATGTCAATGCCGCGCCAGTTTTCGCATGGCCCGCTCAAGGTCTGAAACCATGTCAGAATAGGAGCGCGTCAGGCCGCCGCTGCGGCCAATCAGCACATAATCCGTTCCCTGGGCGGCGCGGGGCGCCAGCACCTCGCGGGCGAGGGCGCGCAGACGCCGCTTCAAACGATTGCGGACGACCGAAGTGCCGACCCTCTTGGTCACGGTAAAGCCGACCCGGGGCGGGCCTGGGTCCGGCTGCCCGGCTGGCGAAGGAGAAATCGGCTCCGCCCCGCCCGGCGGCGGGGGAGCGCCCGGGGTTGCTCCCGGCTCGGCCTGGCCCGTATCCGGGCCGTTGCCCGTCTTTGCGTTCGCCTTTGCCGAGCGCTCGCGCGCCAGCAAAACGAAACCGGGCGCCGACCAGCGACGCCCTCCGTTCGCCGCCAGGAAATCCTGGCGTTTGCGTAGCTTCTCGAGCTTCAAGGTCTTGCCCCCTTGTGTTTACCGGGGGGCAACCCCCTTAGGCCGACAGCTTCTTGCGACCCTTGGCCCGGCGATTGGCCAGAACCTTGCGGCCACCAGCAGTGGCCATACGGGCACGGAAACCATGACGGCGCTTACGCACCAGACGGCTCGGTTGATAAGTCCGCTTCATAACACGTCCTCAAGGACAAATAGCTTCGGTTCGCGAATGAGCGCTGGGCTATACCGGCGGTGGGCAGAGGAGTCAACGCCTATGGGCCGCCAACCGGCCCGGCCGTGGGCCGGACGCCGCAATCCGGCCGATCCGGCGGCGAGGCCGGGCGGGGTGTTGCCCCCGTTCCGGACAGCGGCCGACGGCGCGCCGGAACGGGCCATGGGCGGAAAATCGTATAACAAAAATTTACCTAACCCTAAATTTTATATGATCCTTTGTGGAACGATTCGCGGTAAAAACGATTTCTCGTCACAGCGGGGGCTGTAGAGCACAAACGGGGGGCGGCTTTGCAAGACATGCAGCAAGCCGACGTACGGAGGCGTTCAAGGCGGACAGCAAGGCGGCTGGTCCGGGGCGAATCCTATAACCCGGGTCTGTTCCGCCGCCACTTCACCGCGCCGGTGGCGGGTCTTCTGGTGCTGGCCATGGCCGGCTTTGCCCTCCTGTTCTTCTGGTCGGTCAGAGCCCAGAACGAGCAGGCCCGCCGCACCTCCATCATCATGGTGCAGACCGGCATCAACCTGAAGCGCAACACGCTCATGGAAGGGGTTCGGCTCCAGACCTACTGGACCGAGGCCTACGACAACGTCTCGGCGCGCTACAACCAGAGCTGGGTCGAGAGGAACTGGGGCCCGTGGATGCACGAGGCAGGAGTGCCGCTCGTGTTTCTCATCGGGCCGGACAACGCGCCGCTCTATTCCAACATGTCCGGCAAGGCGGGCCAGGAAGACCCCTTTGCCCGGTTCTCGCCGGACCTGACCCATCTGGTCGAGGCGGTGCGGCGTGCGCCCAACGGGGTGGCAAAGACCGACCTGCTGCGATTCGATGGGCAGCCGGCCGTCGTGGCGGCGGCGCGCATCAGCCGCGAGGCGGCGGGCGAGGCAAGGCCCGATGCCCAGCACGTGCTCATCATCGGCGTGCCGTTCGACGGCGCCATGCTGGAAAACCTGGCGGCCACCTATCACCTGGGGCCCCTCAGCGTGCGCCAGCCGGACGGCGGCGGCTCATACAACAGTCTCGATCTCGTCTCCAACGGAGGCGAGGTTCTGGGGCAGATCTTCTGGCCGAACGAAAGCACGGGGCCGGACCTGCCCACTCTCTTCTGGATTCTCGCGCTTGCGCTGCTGGTGGGCCTGGTGGTGCTGACGTGGTTCATTCTGCGGAACAGCCGGCACATCGTGCTGCTGGTCGCGGCCAGCGAGGTCCGCGCCCTCAAGATGGCCCAGCGCGATGCGCTCACCGGGCTGGTCAACCGCTCGCGCTTCCGCGCCATGCTGATGGAAGCCCATGCCCGCCTCTGCCCCAGCGACCCGCCCATCGGCGTGCTGTTCATCGACCTGGACGGCTTCAAGCCGGTCAACGACAAGCTGGGCCACACGGCGGGGGACGAGCTGCTGCGCCAGGTGGCGGGCGTGCTCAAGCGCGAGACGAAGGGCATCGCCGTGCCGGCGCGCCTCGGCGGCGACGAGTTCGCCATTCTCATTCACGGCAAGCCGCAGCCCGAGACCGCCGAGGACGTGAGCGAGCGGATCAGGGCCGCGCTCTGCGAGCCGCTGTCGGCGGCCGGCTCCGAGGTGACGGTGGGGGCGAGCATCGGCATCGCCTTTCTCGGGCCGGAGGACGGAGACGCCGCCGACGTGCTGCGCCGCGCCGACATCGCCATGTACGAGGCCAAGAAGCTGCGCGGCGGGGCCTGCTTCTATTCGGCGGAGCTGGAGGAGCTGAGCCGCCGCCGCCGCGACCAGATGGCGGCGTTCCGCGCGGCGCTGGAGGGCAATTCGCTCAGCCTCGTCTACCAGCCGCAGGTGTCGCTGCGCGACGGGCGGGTGATGGCGGTCGAGGCGCAGCTCCAGTGGGACCAGCCGGGGCGCTACCGCCTTTCAGCCGAGGAACTGATGGCGCTGGCGGAGGAAAGCGGCTGTCTCAGCCAGCTGACGCAGTGGATGCTGGAGGAGGCTTGCCGCCAGGCCCAAGGGTGGGCCGACCTGCCGGTTGGCATCAACGTCGCCATTTCCGAGATTCGCAAGCCGGGCTTCGTGGCTCAGGTGGAATCGGTGCTGGACCGCACCGGCCTGCCGGCCGCGCGGCTGGAGCTGGAACTGCCCGAGACGGTGTTCAATACCCAGTGCAGCCAGACCCGCCGCGCCCTCACGGTGCTGTCGGGCCTGGGCGTGCGAATGGTGCTGGACCGATTCGGCGGCGAGCGGGCAAGCCTTGCGGCCCTGAGAAGCTCCCAGTTCGTCAAGATCAAGCTGGACCGGGACCTGCTGCCCCACGCCAGCTGGAGCGACAACGCCCGCGCCGTGCTTTCGGCGCTCGGAACTCTCGGGCGCAGCCTCGGCGTGCCGGTGGTTGCCGAAGGGGTGGAGACCGAAAGCAACGCCTCGATGGTGATGGCGTGCGGCTGCGCGCTGGGGCAGGGCTATTTCTTCAGCCCACCGCTCACCGCGGCGCAGGTGTCGCGTCTGGCGGAGGAGGGCGAGCGCCTGGCCCTGCCCAGCACCCGATGGGTGTTTGCCTGAGAAAGCGTGGGCGCTCCGTTGGGCAGCCCTGCAAACGCACTGTCGTTAAAACCAGACGTTGCCATCCGCATGCGGCAACGCCAGTAAGGCGGAGGATCGCGGCCTGATGATTCCGGCAAGCGTTCCTGCTTCCGGCCGGCTGAAATCCGGCCTTCGCCAGTTTGCCCCTGCCATCGTACCCGGTGCGTTGTTCCATGTCCGAGACCTCCCCTCCTTCCGCCACGACCAGGCCGGGCGCCTCCGGCCTGCCGCTGACGCTCATCATTCTCCTGGGCGTGCTGACGGCCTTTTCCCCCATGGCCATCGATATGTACCTGCCGAGCCTGCCGGCGATGAGCCGCGACATGGGCGCGCCCACATCGACAGGCCAGCTCACGCTCGCCAGCTTCTTCATCGGGCTTGCCCTCGGCCAGCTGATCTACGGCCCGCTCTCCGACCGGCTCGGGCGGCGACCGCCGCTGATGGCAGGCGTGCTGCTCTATACCCTCGCCTCGGTGGGCTGCGCCTTTACCACCAGCATGGAGGCGTTGATCGGCTTACGCTTCGTGCAGGCGCTGGGCGCGGCGGCAGCGCCGCTTATCGCCCGCGCGGTGGTGGCCGACCGGTGCAGCGGCGTGGAGGCGGCGCGCACCTTCTCCATGCTCATGCTCATCATGGGCCTGGCTCCCATCCTCGCCCCGACGCTGGGCGGCTTCGTGCTGCTGGCGGGCGGCTGGCGGGCCATCTTCTGGGTATTGGCGGGCTTCGGCGCGCTGGCGCTCGTGTGGTCCCTCGCCGGCCTGCCCGAGAGCCTGCCGGCCGAGGTCCGCAACAGCCGCCCGCATGAACCAACGCTCAGCGCCTACAAGCAGGTCATCGCCAACCCGGCGGTCATCGCCTATGCCCTGCTCGCGGCGCTGGGCAGCGCGGCGCTGTTCTCCTACATCAGCAACGCGGCGGCCCTCATCATCGAGACCTACGGCGTCTCCCCCGCCCACTTCGGCTGGGTGTTCGGCCTCAACGCCGCCGCGCTCATCGTCTCCACCCAGATCAACCGGGTGCTGCTCGCCCGCCACGGCCCGCTCACCCTCATCCGGCGGGCAAACGTTGCCATGTCGCTGCTCGGCATCGCCATGACCGCATCGGCGGCCACCGGCTGGGGCGGCATGTGGGGCGTGCTGGTGCCCATGTTCTTCGTCATGTCCACCCTCGGCTTCACCGCCCCCAATGCCACGGCGCTGGCGATGGGGGCGGACCGCAGCCGCGCGGGCACGGTATCCTCGGTGGTCGGGTGCCTCCAGTTCACCGTCGGCGCGCTGTTCGCCGCCGTCACCGGCGCGGCCTACAACGGCACGGCGGTACCGATGGCGTTGGGCATCCTGGTGGCGGCCCTGTGCTCCGCCGTGCTGCTGCGCCGCGTCGTGCCCCGGTTGCGCGCTGCCGCCCACTAGGCCAGGATGCGGTCCATGGTCCCGGATTCCTCTGCCGACGAAGATCGCTTCACCGATATCGCCGGGCTGAAGGTGGGCCACGCCGAGGACGCGCAGGCGCGCACCGGCGTCACCGTCATCCTGCCCGATCCGCCCGTGGTGATGGGCGTTGACGTGCGCGGCGGCGGCCCCGGCACGCGGGAGACCGATGCGCTGGCCCCGCATACGCTGGTCGAGCGCTTCCACGGCCTCGTGCTCTCGGGCGGTTCGGCGTTCGGGCTGGGCGCGGCCGATGGCGTTGCCGCCTGGCTCTCCGAGCGCGGCGTGGGGCTGCCGGTCGGCGCGCGGCCAGTGCCGGTGGTGCCGGCGGCCATCCTGTTCGACCTTTCCAATGGCGGAGATAAAAACTGGGGCCTTGAGCCGCCCTACCGGCGGCTGGGGCTGGAAGCCTGCGAATCGGCGGGGCTTGAGTGCCCCCATGGCCCGGTGGGCGCCGGCTTTGGCGCACGCGCGGGCTCGCGTCCGGGCGGCATCGGCACGGCGCGCATCACCTGCACGCGCACCGGCTGGCAGGTCGCGGCGCTCATCGCGGTCAACAGCTTCGGCGAGGTCTACGCGGGCGAACCCCCGGTAAATGCGCCCGTCGCGCTGCCCAAGGTGCCCATTCCCGGCACCAACACCACCATCGGCGTGGTGGCGACCAACGCGCCCATCACCAAGGCGCAGGCGCAGAAGCTGGCGCAAATGGCGCAGGACGGCCTTGCCCGCGCCATCCGCCCCATCCACACGCCGTTCGATGGCGATACCCTGTTTGCCCTTTCAACCGCCGAGGCGGGCCAAGCGCCTCTCGCGCCGCTCGACCTTGCCGTGCTCGGCACCTTGGGGGGCGGACTGCGTTGTCCGCGCCGTCCGCCGGGCAGTCGGACTCTAAGACTTGTTATTTCGCAGAGGAGCCGAGCCCCCTGCAAAGGATAAGGAATCGTCGCGGAACAGGATCAGCGCGGCATGCTGGCCTGGAGCGGGGTGACGGCCGCCTGATGCGCGGCGATGGCGTCATCGATGCGCTTGAGCAGCTGGCCTGCCTCCTGCAGGGGGGCTGCACGTTCGCGCCGTTGGCGGCGAGAAGGGCAAGATCGCCCGTGAGGCGGCTGACGGTCTCGCGGATCTGGTCGAACCGGGCGGCGGCCTGGTTGAAGCGGGTCAGCTCCAGTTCCGCCGTTGCCCAGGCTGGGGAGGCCGGCGCGGCGTTGCGGGCGGCGTTCACGGCCGATTCGGTGGCGGTGCGCTGCCGGGTCCACGTTTCCTGTGCCGCGGTGAAACTCCGCGCTTCCTCTGCCAGCCGGGTCGAAACCGCCGCCACGTTGGGGGCAGCTGCCGTGCCCGCTTGCGGCTGGCCGGGGGCGGGCGTGGCCGCACCCTGCGTGCCGGTGGCTTGGGCCAGCGCCGCAATGCTGGCGGGATCGGCCTTGGCGACCTCAAGGTTGTCGCATGTGCCGGCCCGCTGCTCGGCGGGGGTTTTAAGGCTGGGCCAGTCGCCCTCCATGTTGGCGCAGGCGGACAGCGGCATGAAGCACGCCACGGCGGCGAGAAGCGAAGGGAAGCGGTTCATCATGGCGCGCACCCTAATGCATTTGGCCCTCTGGTGAAAACGGGCTTCACGCAGGAAAGTGCGCGAGGCTGCCGCAAGGCATGGCCTTGCCTGCCGGTTTTGATCGTTGCGAAGGCGCGAGAACGGGGCGCAGAAAAAGAATGAAAAAGCCGAACAAAAGTCCTTGCAAGCTTGGGGCGATCTGGATAGTTTCCGCCCCCGTCAGCCGATGAGGCTTGCGCGCCCGTAGCTCAGCTGGATAGAGCATCAGACTACGAATCTGAGGGTCGGACGTTCGAATCGTTCCGGGCGCGCCATTTTCTCCCAAAAAATCGAATATGAAAAGTTGCACCGGGGCGATGGCCTTATGCTGGTGCGCCGTGTTTGCGATTGCCTGTGGTTGCTTGGCCAAAAAAGCAGCCTGCCGGCGGGAGCGCGGCAGGCTGCGTGTGGCCCAAAGAACGCAAGGACGATGACAGGACCGGTGACGCCTAGAGCAGACCGGCGGCGCGCATCTGCGAGATCAGGCGGAAGGCGGCCGGGTTGGTGAGGGCGAGATTGGTCAGGGGGTCCTGCACTCCAATCGCCGCGCCGTAGGCGGGCTGCTGCGGCCACGGCATGTAGCCGACCGCGGGAACGCCGGAGAAGTAGATTCCCGGCTGGGGGCCCAGTCCTGCGGCGGCGCCAATTCCGGCGCTCATGCTGATGCCCGTGCCGTAGCCGGTCCGCCCAGGCTGGCCGGCGGCATAGCCCGGCATGTTGTCGATCATGCCTGGTTGCCGATGGCCTTCCGCTCCTTCGCCCGGACGGGTTTGGGGCGGCTGCATGGTTGGGGCCGGCGCGGCCGTGGCCAGGCCAAGCAGCGCCTGCACGGTCGGCAGTCCTGCACCGCCGCGCTGGATATCGGCCACCAGTGGCACGGCGCTGCTCTTGATAAGCTGGAAGAGGGCGGCGACACGCTCGGCGGAGCGAGCCTTCAGCGGCCCCTGGAACAGCGGGTGGTGCGCCAGCAGCAGCGCGGCAAGGCCGGTGACATGGGGCGTCGCCATCGAGGTGCCGTCCCACGCGGCATAGCCGCCGCCCGCCACGCACGACAGGATCGCCACGCCCGGCGCGCAGACGTCGATGCCCGGCCCAAAGCAGCTGAACTTGGCCGGGAAGATGCCGTTGTTTATCGGCAGGCTGGGGTCGAGCGTCTGGGCGTGGTAGCTGTCCTCCGGGTATTCGCCGGTCTTGCCGATGGCGCTGACTGTCAGCACGCCCGGCAGGCTGCCCGGAAACTGCACCGGACCGCCCGAGTTGCCCGCCGCGACGATGCAGGCCACACCCTTGCTCTGCGCCTCCAGGATTTTCTGGGTGACCAGCTCCGACACCTCATCGCTGCCGAGGCTGAGGTTGACCACGTCGATGCCCCGCTCGATGCACAGGTCCAGCGCTTCGATCAGCGCGCTGAAGCGCCCGCCGGGGAACACCTTGAAGGCGTGGATTTCCGCTTCAGGAGCAAAGCCGCGAATGCCGGCGGCGTTGGGGCCGGAGCCTGCGCCGATGATGCCGGCGCAGTGGGTGCCGTGGGAGATGGTATCCTGCGTCCAGGTGTCGGAATTGCCGCCCTCGGTCGTCAGGTCCACGCCCTGGCGTACATGCTGGAGCTGCGGGTGGCTGTTGTCGCAGCCCGAATCGATGATGGCGATCTTCACGCCGCGCCCGGTCAGGCTCTTTGCCAGCTGGTCGACGCCCATCAGCTTCTGGCCCCAGCCGACCATGCCCTTGGTTTCGAACTCGGGATAGGTTTCGTCCAGCCGGCGCAGCAGGATGGTGTTGTCGTCACCCTCGTTGAGGGCGGGGCGAACGATGAACCGTTCCCAATAATCCGCCGCGGGCTTGACGTAGATGGCCTGGATGGAGTCAGGGCCGCCGCCCATCATACTGATCGTGGCCGCTCCATTGTCGTCGGTGGTGCCCTGGGCCGGGAAGCCGCGGCCGTAGAGGCATACGGTCGCCCTGCCCACGGGTTCGCCGTCCGGCCCGCAGACACGCACCGACAACTGGGTGGACGTTGTGGGGGCCAGGGGCGATACGGACGCCTCCACCGCCGAGCGCACCAGCGTGGCGCTTACGCCGACATCCAGATGCTTCAGCAGCGCATCATGCTCCACGATCATGTTGGCGGCGACGGCCATCCGCAACTGCTCGCCTTTTTCGGGCTCCAGCTCGGCAACGACGATGCTGGGTGTGGTGACGGCCGCGCGCCCGGCTTCCGTGCCGAACATGCTGAGGCTGGGCGCGCGGGGCTTGATTTCCTTCACGATGTTCGCGCCGAGGCTGCGAAGCTCGTCTTCGATCTGCTGGCTGCTCATCGGCTGCAAGCCGCCGGCGACCATCATGTGCATGCCCGGCGGGATCGGCCGCTGGGCGACGAGATAGCGACGCTTGCGAGGACCAACCGGACCGCGCTCGCCCCGGCTGCCGCGCTCGCTGTCCGCGACGAACTGGGACGGTTGCTGCTGCACGCCGCGTTGCGGCGCGGCGGTCTGCTGGGCGGCAGGGGGCTGCTCCTGCTGCTGGGGACTGGCTTGCCCGCTTCGAGCCTGCTCTTCCCGGCCCGCCTTTTTCTTCTGGCCGTCAGGCTCTTGATTCTTGTGTTCCGGCATCATGACCTCCGTATGAGAAGAAGACCAAACGCGAGTGCACCCAAAGCCGGTCTCACAGGACCGGCGAGACTGTCCGCCTGTGCGGAAAGCAATAAAAACAAGAGGCTAGAACTTGAGGTCGGGCATCATCCGGGGATCCGGCAAGGGCGTGTCCTTCTCGATAATCAGGTGCTCCGCGAACCTCTGCCCGATCTGGCGGGCCAGGGACGGCGGAAGCTTCGCCTTCAGAAGAGTCCGGCTTTCAGATACCTGTGATGCAGGCAGGGCCTCGAGTTCCTCCCTGCACCGTTGCAATTCCTGAAGCTGGGTTTCATTGCGCGGATCACGCGGGGCGATCATGTAGCTTTCAGCCTTTTCGTCCCCGGCGGCGCCGCGGCTTTTCTCAGCCATGATCCTGCTCCTGTTGCGCTGGGCGAAAGTGACGGATTTCCTGCTTGCCTGACATGATGATCATTCCATACGCCGCCTGGCCTAGGGAAGCGCATCCCGGCATGGTGTTCGCCTTGCCCTTGCCTTTCTGCCCGAAGGCGCTGGAGCTTGCGTGCGGCTGACCCAGGGAGGCCCATGGTGCGCGGCCTTGGCTGAATATGAAGATAAGGCTGCCATCGTTCCCCTCAGGGTTGCCCCGGCATCCCGGCCGGTCCGTCGCATCGCGAAGCTCCAGTCCCTCAGTTCAGTACGCTATGGCCGCCCCCTCAGCAGAGGCCCGGCTGCTGGGCGAACTGGATCGGCAGGATTCCCTGGGGCGGGCCAAATTGCTGGCCGCCAAAGGGCTGCTGGCCAAAGGACTGTTGGCCAAAGGACTGTTGGCCAAACGGCTGTTGGCCAAACGGCTGTTGCTGCTGCTGGAACTGCGGCATGGCCTGGAACGGCAGGAAGCCGCCCAGCTGGCCGGCAAGGCCGCCGATGGTCTGGCCAAGCCCCTGGTTGCCGAACGCGCCGCCGATGGCCCCGCCGATCGGCGCCCCATACTGTTTCAGCAGGTTGCCGAAGAAGCCCTGTGGCGCGAACTGCTGTTGGCCGAACGGCGCGCCGAACTGCTGGCCGCCAAAGGGCTGCTGACCAAACGGTTGCTGGCCAAACGGCTGCTGCTGGAGTTGCGGCATGGCCTGGAACGGCAGGAAGCTGCCCAGCTGGCCGGCAAGACCGCCGATGGTCTGGCCAAGCCCCTGGTTGCCGAATGCGCTGCCAATGGCCCCGCCGATCGGCGCGCCATACTGCTTCAGCAGGTTGCCGAAGAAGCCCTGCGGTGCGAACTGTTGCTGCTGCTCAAACGGCGAGCCGAACTGCTGGCCGCCAAAGGGCTGCTGACCAAACGGCTGTTGCTGCTGCTGGAGTTGCGGCATGGCCTGGAACGGCAGGAAGCCGCCCAGCTGGCCGGCAAGGCCGCCGATGGTTTGGCCAAGCCCCTGGTTGCCGAACAGGTTGCCGATGGCGCCGCCAACCGGCGCGCCGTACTGCTTCAGCAGGTTGCCGAAGAAGCCCTGCGGTGCGAACTGCTGTTGCTCAAACGGCGAGCCGAACTGCTGGCCGCCAAAGGGCTGCTGACCAAAAGACTGCTGACCAAACGGTTGCTGCTGTTGGAGTTGCGGCATGGCCTGGAACGGCAGGAAGCCGCCCAGCTGGCCGGCAAGGCCGCCGATGGCCTGGCCGAGCCCCTGGTTGCCAAAGGCGCCGCCGATGGCTCCGCCGATCGGCGCGCCATACTGCTTCAGCAGGTTGCCGAAGAAGCCCTGCGGCGCGAACTGCTGCTGCAGTTGCTGAAGCTGTTGCAGTTGTTGCAATTGTTGCAGCTGGTCCATCTGCGGAAATGGCTGCTGGAACTGGGATTGGAATTCCGGCGCGGCCTGGAAGGGCAGGAAACCGCCCAGAATGCCGCCAAGGGTGCTGCCCACGGTCTGCCCCGTGCCCTGGTTGCCGAAGAGCCCGCCTATCGCGCGGCCGGCCAGACCGCCAAGCGTGCCTCCCAGAAAGCCGCCGCCGAAGCCCTGCGGCGAATACTGGCCCGCTCCGTCGAGGACGCCATAGGGAATCGACCCATAAGGGGCCTGACTTGCTGTCACGTCGATCATGTTGACCTCTTTTTCGATATAAAAGTTGAAAAGTTGCTGTGATGAAATTCCCAATGAGTGGAACGCAACCAAAGGGCATCACTTTAAAGCAACGAACGAAAAAAGGAGGCCGTTTACCCGAAAACAGGGATGATTTATTAAAACTGTGTGTATAAGTACGCTTTATTGTATTTAAATATAAAGCGATATAGCATTTCTATATTTAAATAGAATGACGATCTACAAATAAAACGTGGGCGTACCAAGATGCTGGTCTCGGTTCCGATAGGACGACCCTGGCCTTTCGGCACGGGGGGCGTCCGGTTGGCAAAACGGGTGAGAAAACAAATTGAACGACCGCCGAGACGGCCGCGGCCTCCTGGCCTTGAGAGCGGCAGGCATTGCCACCGTCACGTGTGAGCTGATGCACGCCGCCCCCTCGCCCACAACTCCACAGCTGACGTTTTGGTCCCTTCTGTGGCTGCTTTTTTTACTATTTGGTTCGCATCCGGCGATAGGCGAGCCGAAGGGCGTAGAAGTCGCCTTTTTCGGGGCGCATGAAAAACGGGAGAGGAGAGGGAAAAAGTGGCGCGTGGTTGCTGGGGTGCCTGCGAGGGGGGGAAGGCAAGCACGGCAACACTTAAGGGGGAGGAACGCGCCGGCCGCCCTTTTACGCTTATGACGCGGCGCGGCTACTCCCCAATTCCGCAACTCAGAATTGGTGATACGAGAACAATGGAGGCTGCGGGAGGCCGTGCGCTCACCGGCGCGGCTGGCGGCCCGTCGAACGCGGGCCTGCGACCTAATCATCCTGTTCTGCTGCGCTCTTTTGAGAACAAGGGAATGCCGCCCGGCCAGAGGATGCCCTAGCGCGGCGGAAGGGATGTGGCGGAGCCGTTGATGTATGCGCCCAGCGCTTCCGGCGGCAGCGGACGGCCGATGAGATAGCCTTGCACGGTCTGGCACCGTCGCTGGCGCAGAAACTCCAGCTGCTTGGGCGTCTCTACGCCTTCGGCGGTAACCGTGAGGCCCATGGAGTGGGCCAGCTCCAGAATGGCGGCGACGATGGCATCGCCCCCCTGGCTGGCATTCAGATCCTGCACGAACGAGCGGTCGATCTTCAGCTTGCTGACCGGCAGATGCTTCAGCACCGCCAGCGAGGAGTAGCCTGTGCCGAAGTCGTCGATCGCCACCTGCACGCCCAGGTCGCGCAGGCGCTGCAACCGGCCGCTGATCGCCTCCGGGTCTTCCATGATGAGGGATTCGGTGACTTCCAGCTCCAGGCACTCAGGAGCCAGGCCGGTCTCAGCCAGCACGCGCGCAACCTCATCGACGAAGCAATCGCTTTCCATCTGCCGCGCCGAGACGTTGACGGCCACCAGGAGCGAGCGCCGCAGCGCGCTGTTCCAGCTGGCCGCCTGGGCGCAGGCGGTGCGAAGCACATAGCTGCCGAGGTCGGCGATGAGGCCGGTCGATTCCGCCAGCGGGATGAAGGTCGATGGCGGCACCACGCCCAGCTTGGGGTGAGACCAGCGCGACAGCGCCTCAAAGCCGATCAACCCCTGGTCGTCCGCCCGCACGATGGGCTGGTAGACCAGCGACAGGCCGCCGTTGCGAAGGGCGGCGCTCAGCTCTTGCTCTATGAAGGCGCGCTCGCGGAAGGTCTCGTTCATGCCCACTTCGTAGAAGCCCAGCGGCGCGCCGTCCCGCCGGGCGCGCACCAGGGCCATCTCGGCATTGGCAATCAGCGTCTCGGCATCGCCGCCGTCGCTGGGGGCAATGGCCGCGCCCATGACAATGCTAACGGAGAGGGTCTTGCCGTGCAGCTCGATCGGGGCGTGAAGGATCTGGCTCAGCGCTCCGGCCAGCTCCTGCGCGGCTTCCAGACTGTCGATGGAGGAGACCGCCAGGGCGAAGTCATCCCCGGCGAAGCGCGATACCAGGCCGGTCTGGCCGCAGACATCCTCCAGCCGGTGGCCGATGATCGTTAGCACCTCGTCGCCCGTGCGGGCGCCCATCATGTTGTTGATGTCCTGAAACCGGCTGATGTCCAGCCGCACCACCAGGAGGAAGGTGTCCGAGCCGTTCCGCTGCTCGATCCGGCCTTCCAGAATCCGCATGAACTGGGCGCGGTTGGGCAAGCCCGTCAGCGAATCGAAGTGAGTCAGCCGCTCGATCCGCCAGTCCTTCTCCTTGGTGTGGCTGATGTCGATGGCAACGCCCGCCACCCGCATGGGCTCGCCGTCGGCATCGGTCAACAGCCGGCCCCGCACCTCGAACCAGGCAGTGGTGCCGTCCTCGCGCATGACCCGGTACTGGGCGGAATGCTCCTGCTCCGGCTCCTGCAGCGCCTGGCTGATGACATTGCCGAACTGCGCCCGGTCATCGGGGTGGATGCGCTCAAGCACATCGGCCCAGGTGTAGGCGGCGCCGCGCCCGGTTCCGGTAAGGTCGGTCAGATGGGCGGAGAGGTAGAAGGTACGGCTGGGAAAATGCCACTCCCACACGCCGCTCTTGGTGGCGGCAAGCGCAATGCCAAGGCGTTCGGAATTCTGCTGCGCCCGGGCCTGCTGGTTCAGCGTGCGCTGCGTGGCCTGCCGCAACAGGCCGTACAGCAGGGCGGCGCTGACCAGCGTGAAGGCGATGCCCTTGAAGGTCTGGACCATGGCCAGCTGGTCCGGGCTGCTGGACAGGAGTTCGACCAGGATGTCTGTCAGCATCACCCACAGGACGCTGGCGATGGCGAACAGCAGGCTGGCAGTCAGCGGTAGGCGGGCGAGGAAGGTGTTGGCATCCTGCGCCGGCGGCGCGACGACAGGGGAGTCCGGCGTCGGGAGGCGTACGCGCGTGCCTGTTGACCGACCCCTGCCTGGGGTGCCGTTGCGAGGGAACGACTCTCGCTGGTCAACTGGTCCAACGGGCATAACGGACGCCAAACTCCTACGATACCCACAAACCGTTCAGGAAACGACGCAGGGCAGCTTTTCTGAAAAGAGATAGGTGAATAGGGCCCAAATGCTAAGCTTGAATTAAAAACCATGGGCAGCGGTTGATTTGTTTTTGGGTTTGCAAAGCCAAAATTCCTCTCAATGATGACGCCAATGCAACGGAGGGAGGAATTGACCGTGAAGAAGACCTTGCGGGCCGCAGCGCTTTGCGCCGCCCTGTTTGCGACAGGCAGTGCCCACGGCGAGACGGCGGATCAGTCGTCTGGCGCCTTCTCGAAGATTCTGTCGGATCACTGGGCCTGGTCGCTGTCGCAGGAGCCGGTGATGGCATCGAGCTTCGGTGAGCGCGCTTACGACGGCAAGCTGGGCGATCTCACCATCGCGGGGCTGGACAAGCGCAAGGCGGCGTTGGAGGCGTTCATCCAGCGGCTGGAGGCGGTGCCCGACGCCTCGCTCAGCGAGCAGAACCGGCTCAACAAGGCCATTTTGCTGCGCGAGCTGCGCGATGAGGCAGAAGGGCTGGGCTTCGGCCAGCGGCTGATGCTGTTCACCACCTACTATGGCTGGCACAGCGGCTTTGCCGGACTGCCGGATCGCCACCCCTTCTTCAACAAGGCGGATTACGAAAGCTATATCGGCCGTCTCAACGACTACGCGCGCTACAATGCCGAAGGGCTTGCCACCAGCCGCGAGGCGGTGCGCCGGGGCTTCGTGCAGGCATGCGACGCCATGGGCGGGTTCGAGAAGACCATCGAGGCGCACATCGTTGACGATGCGTCCAAGTCCGTCTTCATGAAGCCGTTCGCGCGCAAGCCCGCCAACATTACGGATGCGGACTGGGCAAGGCTGAAGGCTGAGGCCGAGAAGGCGGTTATGACCAAGGTCGTCCCGGCGTACCGGGACATGGCGGCCTTCTACAAGAACGAGTACGCTCCCAACTGCCGCAAGACGGCGGGCATCTCCGCAACGCCCGACGGCGCGAAATACTACGCCTACAGCGCCAGGGCGATGACCACCACCAACCTCAGCCCTGAGGAGATCCACCAGATCGGCCTTAAGGAAGTGGCGCGCATCCGCGCCGAGATGGATGGGGTGGTCAAGCGCTCCGGCTTCAAGGGTGACCGCAAGGCGTTTATCCAGATGCTGCGGACCGACCCGCGCTTCTACGTGAAGACGCCCGAGGAACTGCTGATGCGCTCCGGCGCGCTGGCCAAGCAGATCGACGGCGAGCTGCCCCGGTTCTTCGGCCGCCTGCCGCGCCTGCCCTACACGGTGAAGCCCATTCCGGCCGACCAGGCCGAAGGCACCACCACCGCCTATTACATGTCCGGCCTGATGCAGGCGGGGCGCGCGGGCACCTATGCGGTCAATACCTCCAAGCTCGACCAGCGGCCGCTGTTCGAAATGCCCTCGCTGACATTGCATGAGGCGGTGCCGGGCCATCACCTGCAAATCGCCCTCCAGCAGGAGCTGGACCTGCCGCTGTTCCGCCGCCACCTGTCGCACTTCACCGCCTTCACCGAAGGCTGGGGCCTCTATGCCGAGCGGCTGGGCTACGACATGGGCCTTTATGACGACCCCTACGCCGAGTTCGGCCGCCTCTCCTACGAGATGTGGCGCGCCTGCCGCCTGGTGGTCGATACCGGCATCCACGCCAAGGGCTGGACCAAGGAGCAGGCGATGGACTTCATGCTGGAGAATACGGCGCTGAGCCGCCACAACATCGAGGCGGAGGTGAACCGCTATATCTCCTGGCCCGGCCAGGCGCTGGCCTACAAGATCGGCGAGCTGAAGATCCGTGAGCTGCGCGCAAAAGCCGAGAAGGCGCTGGGCGAGCGGTTCGACATCCGCGCCTTCCACGACGCGGTGCTCGAGAACGGCTCCGTACCGCTTGATGTGCTGGAGAGCCACATCAACGGCTGGATCGCCAAGCAACAGCAGCAGGTGGCCCAAAAGGCCGCCTGAGGCCCTCCCTTCAGAGACAACAAGAGCGGGGCCTGCCACCGGCAGGCCCCGTTTCGTTTGCGCCAGGCGCAAGAATATACGCGCCTTCCTTCAAGGAGATAAGGCTGGCCAAATAGGCGCCTCACAACCGGCAAGGGGGCGAGATGGCAATGCGGAGAATCCTTCGGGCGGCGGCCCTGGCGGCGGCGCTGCTGACAAGCACGGCGGTTCACGGCGCACAGACGCAAGCCTCTGCGGACTTCAGCAAATTCATGGAAGACTATTGGGTCTGGACGCTGGAGGAGCTGCCCCTGCAAGCCGCCATGCAGGGTTACAAGGAATACGAAGGCAGGCTGGGCAGCCTTTCCATTGAATACATGCAATGGCGCAAGGCTTCGTTCGAGAAGTTCATGCGGCGGTTGGAGGCCATTCCCGACGCCGGGCTCAACGAAGAGGAACGGCTGAACAAAGCCATCCTGCTGCACAGCCTGCGAGACGACCGCGACCGGTTTGGCTCCCGCCATGAGATGATTCTGTTCCGGCCCTATGGGGCCTGGCATAGCGGATTGGCGGACCTGCTGGCGAGCCTGCCCTTCCAGACCAAGGCGCATTACGAACGCCATATCGCCTATCTGAACGACTTCTTACGCGTGAACGCCGAAGGCATCGCCACCAGTCGTGAGGCGCTGCGCCAGGGCCTCGTGCAGTCCTGTGCCGTACTGAACGGTTTCGAGAAGACCATTCAAGTGCACATTGTTAAAGACGTGTCGCACTCCGCTTTCATGAAGCCGTTTGCGCGCAAGCCGAGCAGCATATCAGAGGCGGATTGGGCAGTGCTGAAGGCACGGGCAGAAGAGATCGTCAGCCAGAAGATCATCCCCGCCTTGCAGGAACTGGAAACCTTTTATCTCAAGGAATATGCGCCGAATTGCCGGGAGTCGGTCAGTGTCGCATCGCTGCCTGATGGCGCCGCCTACTATGCCGCCCTGGTGCGCGTTGCGACCTCTACGGACCTGACGCCAGATGACATCCATCAGATCGGCTTGAAGGAAGTGGCGCGCATCCGCGCCGAGATGGACAAGGTTATCGAGCGCTCCGGCTTCAAGGACGACCGCAAGGCGTTCATCGAGATGCTGCGGACCGACCCGCGCTTCTACGCAAAGTCTCCCGATGAACTGGTGATGCGCGCCCGCGCGCTGGCCAAGCAGATCGATGGCGAACTGCCTAAGCTTTTCAGGCGGTTGCCCCGCCTGCCCTATACGGTGAAGCCCATGGGGGCCGATTATGCCGAAGGGGCACCGACAGCCTACTTCAATCCCGGCATGTTGGAGGCTGGCCTTCCTGGCATCTTCGAAATCAATACCTCCAAGCTCGACCAGCGACCGCTGTTCGAGCTGCCGGCTTTGACGCTGCATGAGGCGGTGCCGGGCCATCATCTGCAAATCTCGCTCCAGCAAGAGATGGAGATGCCCGAAATCCGGCGGCACCGCATCGGGTTCACGGCCTTCACCGAAGGCTGGGGCCTCTATGCGGAACTGCTCGGTTACGAGATGGGCCTTTATGATGATCCCTACGCCGAGTTCGGCCGTCTCTCCTACGAGATGTGGCGCGCCTGCCGCCTCGTGGTTGACACCGGCATCCACGCCAAGGGCTGGAGCAAGGAACAGGCGATTGAATACCTGCTCGAAAACACGGCGCTGAGCCGTCACAACATCGAGGCGGAGGTGAACCGATACATTGCCTCGCCCGGCCAGGCGCTGGCTTACAAGATCGGCGAGCTGAAGATCCGTGAGCTGCGCGCGAAAGCCGAGAAGGCGCTGGGCGAGAAGTTCGACCTGCGCGCCTTTCACGATGCGGTGCTCGAGAACGGCTCCGTCCCGCTCGACGTGCTGGAGAGCCACATCAACGGCTGGATCGCCAGGCAACAGCAGCAGGCGGCCCAGAAGGCGGCGTGATTTTACGGGTGGCTTTCTGTTTGCAGGAGGGTCTTCCCTGCGAAAAGAAACCCTTCAGGAAGCCCTGCCCTCCGCCTCCACCGCCTCCCGGTAGGCTCGCGCCGAGGGTTCGCTGAAACAGACGAAGATCACCTTGTCCATGGCGTTCGGGTGGGCGGCCAGCCAGTCGAGCGTGGTGCGGGCGGCGATGCGCGCGGCCTCATCGGCCGGGTAGCCGTAGACGCCGGTGGAGATGGCGGGAAAGGCGATGGCGCGAAGGCCGTGGTGAGCGGCGAGGTCGAGGCTGTTGCGATAGCAGCGGGCCAGCAGTTCCGGCTCCCCGGCCTGTCCGCCGCGCCAGATGGGGCCGACGGTGTGGATGACATGCCGGGCGGGCAGGTTGTAGCCCTTGGTGATGCGCGCCTCACCGGTGGGGCAGCCGCCCAGGCCGCGGCATTCGGCGAGCAGTTCGGGCCCGGCCGCGCGGTGGATCGCGCCGTCCACCCCGCCGCCGCCCAGCAGGCTTTCGTTGGCGGCGTTGACGATGGCATCGAGCGCGCAGGTGGTGATATCGCCGGTTATGACCTCAAGCCGATCAGACATGTTTCTTCTCCATGCGCTTGCGGCTAATCTGCTGATGGTTTTGAGTGCCTTGGGCGCGTTTCGTCCCGAGGGAATGAGCATAGGATGAACCGGAAGGGCTGGAAGGGCCGCTATGACACGCCAACTCCCCGAGGATGCAGACTGGATCTCCACCGCGCAATGGTCTCGCCGCCAGGCGCTGGGCGCGGCGGCCGCCGCCGGGTTCGCGGTTGCGGCCGGCCCGGTTGCGGCCTCTGCCATCCGCACTGACAGCGAGGGGCTGGATGCCGGCTGGGTGCAGGTGCCGGTCCATGACCGCTCCATTCCCGCTTATCGCGCCAAGCCCGCAGGCGGCGGGCCGCGGCCGGTCATCCTCGTGGTGCAGGAGATCTTTGGCGTCCATGCCTGGATTCAGGACATCGTGCGCCGCTTCGCCAAGGCTGGCTACTATGCCATCGCCCCCGATCTCTATGCGCGGCAAGGCGATGCCACCAAGGTGGCGGACATTCCAACGCTCGTCCGCACCATTGTCTCCAAGGTGCCGGACGCGCAGGTGATGGGCGATCTTGACGCCACCGTCGCCTTTACCGGCAAGGACGGCGGCAATGCCGATCTGCTCGGCATCACCGGCTTCTGCTGGGGCGGGCGTATCGTCTGGCTCTATACGGCGCACAACCCAGGCGTGAAGGCGGGCGTCGCCTGGTATGGCCGCCTGCGGGGCGAGCCGAACAGCATGCAGCCCACCTATCCGATTGATGTGGTAGACCGGCTCAAAGCCCCGGTGCTGGGGCTTTACGGCGGGCAGGATCGCGGCATCCCGCTGGAACACGTGGAGGCGATGCGGGTCGCGCTGGCGCAGGCCCGCTCGCCCTCGCAAATCATCGTCTATTCGGAGGCCGAGCACGGTTTCCTGGCGGACTACCGGCCCAGCTACAACCGCGAGGCCGCCACGGCCGCGTGGAAGGAGACGCTCGGCTGGTTCGGGCGGCATCTGCGGTAGGGAGGCGTCGGTACGCTTTACACCGGCCGGGGCCATGGCGTGGCCTTAACTATATAGTTCGTTGATATTGCGTATAAGCGGCCAGTTGGCCCCCGTTTTGCTTGCTCCCTCGAAACGAGTTTTCAGGGGCATTCAAAATGAAGCATCTTCGCGCACTGACGGCGGGCCTGCTGGCATCCGCGGCTCTGTTCCTCGCCGCTCCGGCGCAGGCGGCACCGATCACCTTCACCTACTCGGGCGAGGGCTGGGGCTCGCTGGATGGCATCGCATTCGGGACGACCGGCTTCACCATCACCGCGACGGGCGACACGGACGACCGCCAGGGCAGTTCGGCCGACGGCGTCTTCACTCTCGATCACCTGACCGCCTCCATCACCATCGATGGCCTCGGCAGCTTCACCTTCCTGTCGCCCACGCGGTCATACGTGAACATGCAGGCAGGTGCGGCAGGCTTCTCCTACGGCACCGGGCACGACCTGTTCAGCGTGTACGACGCCCGCTTCTCCGGGTGGGATATGCTGACCAGCGTTGAGTTCGCCGCGGCGAGCGGCGGCCACCTGCTGCAGTGGGATCACATGCCGGTTGAGACCACCGGCGGCGTGCTTTACTTCAGGGACAGCTGGCCCTCGGCCGCATTCGGGGCCGTCGTCGGCTCCGGCGAAACGCCGGTGCCCGAGCCGCTGACCTTGACGCTCGTCGGCCTCGGCCTTGCGGGCGTGGGCGCGGCAACGCGGCGTCGGGCTGCGTAAGGGCGCGTCCCGAAAAACGAAAAGGAGTGCAGGGGGAGCTTGATGGTTGTGCGCCTTCGCGCACGGGGATCCCCCTGCAAAAAATCCTTTAAAATACAAAAGCTAAAACGCGCGCCCCGAGGCTTCGGCGTAGAGGCGGGCGTAGGCGGCGACCATCTTCTCTTGTGTGAACTCGGCCTCGACGCGCGCGCGGTTGGCCGCGCCGACCCTCGCGCGCAGCGTATCGTCTGCCAGCAGCGCGGCGAGGGCCGCAGCGAACGCCGCCTCGTCGTTTGCGGGCACCACGAAGGGCGCGTTCTCCTTTGCGATGATCCGGGCGATATCGCCCACGTCGGTGCAGGCGGCGGGCAGGCGGGCGGCCATGGCCTCGACAAGGCTGATGGGGAACTGCTCGGTATCCGATGAAATCGCGTAAACATCGAACAGGCCCACGTAGCGGGCGGGGTTGGTGAGGTAGCCCGGCATCACCAGCCGGTCGGCCACGCCCTCGCGCGCCGCCTCGGCCTTGATTGCTGCTTCTTCCGGTCCCTGCCCGCCGATGATGAGCCAGCAGTCCATGCGGCCTCTTGCAGCGGCGGCGAAGGCGCGGACCAACCGCGGCAGGTTCTTCACGTCCCTTAGGCCCGCCAGCGTGCCCACCACCAGATCGCCCGGCTGCTTCACGAAGCCGGGAATGGCGTTCGGCGGCGGCGGCACATCGAACGGGGCAATCTCCACCCCGTTGGGGATGAAGCGCACCCGGGTCGGCGGCTGGCCCCATTCGTTGAGCGCCAGGCTCTCGATGCGGCGGGAGCAGGCGACGAGCGCATGGGCCCCCGGCAGGGCGAGGCGGCGGAAGTGGTTGCGGCGGGGCAGCGTCGTCTGCGCTTCCTCCGGCCCGAAGCCGTCCTCATGGTGCACCAGCGGGCGGCGGGCGAACAGCCGGTTGGCCATCGCCACCTCGATGGAGCCCCAGTTGTAGGTGAGCACCAGGTCGAAGTTGCCCTGGCGCAGGTATCGCCCGATTTCCCACAGACGCACGGGGAGCGCCGGCCCCTTGAAACGGCAGGGCGGTTCGGGAAACGCCACCGGCACGGCGGGGTCCAGCAGCTTGGCTGCTGCCGTCTGCCCGGCAAGAGTGGGCACCACGATATGCTCGACCCGATCCCCGAAGGCATTCATCAACCGGGCGGTACGGGTTTCCGCACCGCCCAGGTTGAAGGTGGGCATTACATGGAGCCAGCGGGGCCGGGTCAGCATTCCGCCCTTAGTCCAGCGCGTAGACGAGGAACTTGAGGTAGGCGGTCTGCGGCAGCAGCGGGTGGACCGGGTGGTCCGGCCCGGCGGCGGCGGCGTGGATCAGCTTTGCCGCGCGCCCGCCGGTGCGGATGCCGGCGCTGGTCGCCTCCTGGAAGGCCTCGGCCGAGATGTGGTGGCTGCACGAGGCGATGCAGAGGAGGCCATCGGGCGCGACCCGCTGCACGGCGAGCCGCGCCAGCTTCTCGTAGCCCTTCATCGCCGAGGGGATGTCCTTGCGGCTCTTGGCGAAGGCGGGCGGGTCCGCCACCACCACGCCGTAGTGGCGGGTGTCGTTCTGGAGATATTCGAACACATCCGCCGTCACGGTCGTCACCTTGTCGGCAAGCCCGTTGGCCTCGGCGGCCTTGTTGGCGAGCTGGAGCGCGGAGTCGGAGCGATCGACCGCCGTCACGCTGTTCGCCCCGCCCGATGCCGCCGCCAGCGCGAACGCCCCGGCGTAGGTGTAGAGGTCGAGCACGTCCTGGCCGCGGGCCAAGCGGGAGACGAAGGCGCGGTTGAGGCGGTGGTCGAAGAACCAGCCGGTCTTCTGGCCGCCGGTCAGGTCCCCGAAGTAGGTGAGGCCGTTTTCCTCCAGCTGCACCGGGCCGTCGATGGCGCCCACTGGCACCTCGTTCAGCGGCTCCAGCCCCTCAAGCGTGCGCGCCGCGCCGCCGGAGACGAGCGCGATGGTTTTGGGCTTCAAAACCGCTTGCAGCGCCTCGAGGATCATCTCCTTGTGCGCGTCCATGCCCGCCGTGTTGGGCTGCACGACAACGGCATCGCCGTAACGGTCGATGACGAGGCCGGGGAGGAAATCACCCTCACTGTGCACGAGGCGGTAGAACGGCCGGTCGAACAGGCGTTCGCGGAGGGTGAGGGCCTTCTCGATCCGCTCCTTGTAGAAGCGGGCATCGATGGTGCGGCTGTGGTTGCGGGTGAGCAGCCGCGCCGCGATCAGCGAATGGGGGTTGAAGTGATAGAGGCCGAGCAGGCGCCCGTCCGCCTCGGCCAGCCGCACCACTGTGCCGGGCGCGATGGCGCGCACATCGGCCGAGAACTGCAGCTGGTTGGAGAAGACCCAGGGCCGCCCGCGCACGCTCGCGGGCTTGACGTTGCGGGCCAGGAAGATTTTCGGTTCATTTTCGTCGGAAGTCATAGGGAGGACGTAGCCGCACCTGCCAAGAGTTGCAATGAGTCCTGCATAACTTGGGCCCGCAGGACTTGGTCCTGCATAACTTGGGACGGGCAACAGGCAATGGCCAGTTCCTCTGCCATCCAAAATGAAATCACTCTATATGGAATGGGTGAAGACACCGGGGCGAGGGGGTTTATGGGCGGCTGGTATGTTTGCCGGAAGAACGAAGCGGCTGAAACAAGGCTTGCGGCGGCGGAGGCGCAGTTTGCCGCCCACGGGTTCAGCACCCCGCGCCGGTTCGAGACGCCCACCCACGCAGGGCTGCTGGCAGGCCATGTCCACCCCGGCCCGGCGGCGACCTTCGCAAGCAATGGCGCGGATTTCATCGCGGTTGCCGGCACGCTTTTCTACGACGGGGAGGCGAGCGAGGCGGCGCTCAAGCGCCTTTTGGGGGGACCTTGCCCTGCCGTTCGAGGGGTGGGGGGCGCATCACCGGCCACTTCGCGCTGCTGGCTTGCAAGGGCGGCAGGCTGTTCATCCTCAACGACTATTTCGGCGCGTTCCATGTCTACGCCACGCCGGGGCACGAGGTGGTCGCCACCTCCTTCCTCGCCGCTGCGGAGTCGCTCCCTCGGGTGAGCTTCGACCGCCAAGGGCTCTACGAGTTCGTGTTCAACGCGACGCCCTTGGGCGAGTCCACGGTGCTGGCCGAGATCACCAAACTCTCCCCCTTCGAGCAGCTGGAGCTGGGCGAGGCCGTCACGGTCCATGCCGTTCGAAAAGGGTTGGACGCCCGCTTCGACCCCCTGGCCGCCGACGTGAAGCAGCAGGCGGACCGGCTGCGGTCGCTGTTCACCGGCCCACTGAAAACCTTCGGCGACAATATCCAATGTCCGCTGTCAGGCGGGTTCGACAGCCGCCTCGTGCTCGCCCTGCTGCTGGATGCGGGCGTGAAGCCGCATGTCTACGTCTACGGCTCGGACGGCGACGAGGACGTGTCGGTGGCAACGGCCATCGGCAAGGCGGAAGGCTTTGACGTTGAGGTGTTCAACAAGGCGGCCTACGCCAAGGTGGACCCGGACCGGTTCGCCGAGATCGTCGAGCATAACTTCCATGAGATGGACGGCGTGCCCATCGATGGCGGCCTGTTCGACAACGGCGGCAATTCGGTCGCCCGCCATAACCGGGCGAAGGAAGGGGCGCTCGCCGTCTCCGGCGCGGCGGGGGAGATTTTCCGCAACTACTTCTACCTGCGCGACCGGCCCTTCCACAGCCGGGACATCCTCTACGCCTTCTATTCCGGCTTCGATCCGGAGGACTGCACGGACGCCTTCGATGAGGCCGCCTACTTCAACGCCATGGACGCCAAGCTGCGCCGGGCGCTGGGGAATGCCTCGGGCACCCTCACCCGCGCGGAGGTGGAAAGCGCCTACCCCCTGTTCCGCTGCCCGCCGTTCTTCGGGCGGGAGATCAGCATGGTCGGCCGGTTCGGCGCCTATTTCATGCCCTTCTTTGAGTATCAGATGGTGAGGGAGACCATCCACCTGCCGGTTGCCGCCCGCAACCACGGCGCGTTCCAGAGCCAGCTTCTCGCCACCATCCACCCGCGCCTGGCCGGCTACATGTCCGCCTACGGTCACAGCTTCCTTGAGGCCGCCAGCCTCAAACACCGCCTGTCGGAAGCCGTCAGCCTCTACCGGCCGCCGTGGCTGCGCCGCTATGGCTGGCGGATGAAGCAGGCCATCAAGGGCCGCCCCGCCTTGCAGCCCACCGGCTTCATGGCCCCGGAGTACCTCGGCCGGGTGATCGACCTCACCTTCCCCGCCATGCGCCGCTACTTCCGCATGGACCGGCTGGCCGACGCCACCCTCTACCGCCGCATCGCGACGCTTGAGCACCTGGCCGGAAAGCTGGGCAGCCGGCTGGCCGTGTAGAATGGTTCTTGACGCCAAGGGGTCTCCGCCCCCGTGCGAAGAGATTTGCGACGGAACGCGCCGAAACCTCGCATTTTAATTTGAACCAAACCGGGCTTCGGCGGTTGCGGCATCTGGAGTTGGGAGACGACACGCGGAAGCGCTCCCGCCACGCCGGCGTGCATGGGGTGGCGGGGGTTGCCGCGCGGCCTTGCGCGTTCGCCGGCCGGGCTGCGCTGGCGGCGTGCCTCCCGCGGCTTTCCCGGCTTCTTTTGAGTCTAACCCGGAGCCACCGGATGCGGCATCTGCCGGGGGCGATGCGTTGATCTGCTGAAAGGTCTGAATGCGCGCCCCGAAAGGCCCCTGGCGATGACCCTGTTCACGCTCAGCCCGTCTCTCCTGCGCGGCCTGGCCTGCGCGGTCTGGCTGGCGGTTCTCATTGCCCTGATGATCCGCCGCCCGGCCTGGCGCGCCTCGCCCGGTGGGCTGCGGCTGGTGCTGGCCGGCCTTGCCGTCGTTGGCGCGGGCGTTCTGATCGGCGCGGCCTTTACCGTGTTGCACCAGGCTGCGGACGCGCCCGACCGTATCGCCATGGAGGCGGTGGGCCTCATTGCCGGCGGCCTTGCGCTGGCCGGCGTGCTGCGTTACCGCCCCGTCCTGCTGCCGGGCCAGGGGAATGAAAACCGCAGGGCCCTCGCAAGCGTGGTCGAACGGGCGCAGGCAGGCGTCATGGTCGCTGCGCTGGATAAGAGCACCGCGGCGTTCGGGCCGGTAATCTATGCCAACCCGGAGGCGCAGGGCTGGCTGCAGCGAAGTATCGAGACGGACCAGCCGCCGACGCTTGCCGGCCTGTTCACGGCGGCCGGCCGGAGCGGGCTGTGGCCGGTAATCACCGAGACGCTGTGCAGGAATGAGCCGGTTTGCGAGCTGCTGACCTTGCCTGGCGATAAAGAGGACCAGGCGCAGACGGTTCGCCTGATCCTGGCGCCTGCCCAGGATGGCGCGGCTGGGGAGAAGGGCCACACCAACCTGGTGCTGGCAATCCTTGAGATGAGCAGCGGCGATGTTTCCAGCGCGCTCGAGCGCCTCCAGGCGGAAAGCGAGGCGGCGATGACCCGGCTGGCGGCGGGCCTGGCGCACGATTTCAGCAACGTGCTGACCGTCATCCTGACCGCCAGTGAGATTCTGCTGATGGAAGAAGAAGGCCTGCCGGCATCTCTGCGCCGCCGCATCGAGCGGATGCACAGCGCAGCCCAGCGCGGGGCCGACCTGACCGACAAGCTGCGCGCCTTTGCCGGCCGCCTGGACCTGATGGCGGAGGAGCTGGACCTGCATACCTTCCTTCGGGAGCAGGCGGTTGAGTTCAAATCGGTCCTCGGGCCTGAGATCGAGCTGTACTACGATCTGGCCGACGGCGAATGCCCGGTTCTGCTTGACCCGACGCGGATGCGGGCCGCGCTGGTAAACGTGCTGGCCTACTGCCAGTCCGTGCTGCCCGAAGGCGGGCGGGTGAGCTTTCGCTCCCGTTTCGAGGCGATGTCGCGGCAGGAAGGCGCGCCGCCCGATGCCGTGGTGCTCACCATTGCCCGATCGGGCACGCGGCTGGACATGGAAGACGCCCGCCGTCTGCTGGAAGAGCCGTACAGCAGCGGCACGTCCTCGATTGCGGGGGGTGGCTTCGGTCTCAGCCTCGTTGCCGGCTTCATCCGCCAATCGGGCGGGCAGGCGCAGTTCGTCGAGGAGCCTGGCTGCGGCCCCGTTCTGGAAATCGAGCTGCCGCTCTTCATGCCCGTAATTCCAGGCGACGATGACTTGGCGGTGCTTACCGGCCGCCCGGCGGAGCCTTTCGAGGCGGCGCCTGATCTGACGGGCGCGCCGCAGCTTCAGCCTGTCCAGGCCGCCGCGCCCGATGCTTCCCAGGCCGAGGCTGCCCCGGTCAAGGTTGCTCCGGCTGCGCCCCACGTGCTGGTGGTGGATGATGACGACCTGATGCGCGAGGCCACCATTGCCGAGCTTGCCAGCCTCGGCTGTCCGGCGGCGACGGCGGCAACGGCAGACGAGGCGCTGGCGCTGCTGGAAAAGGATGCCTCCATCACGTCGGTCCTTGCTGATCTCGGGCTGGAAGGCGAGCGGAGCGGCCTGTGGCTCGCGCAGCAGATCGGGGCGCGCTTCCCCCACCTGCGGGTCGTGCTGATGTCGGGCGACATCACGGGGATGAAGACGGTGGAAAACGGCAATACGATGCTTCTGCCCAAGCCTTTCAGCCGCGCCCAGCTTGCCGCCAGCCTCGACCTGCCGCCCCGCGCCTGAGCCGCATTTTCCCACCGGCAACCCTGGGGCCACCTGCGCCGCGCCCGGTTTTTATTGTCCTCTCAACAGGTGGTTCCTATGCTGCGCCCCGAATTTGCGGCTTCGGCGCGCTTGTTTGGCGCACGGCCGGGGCTGGTCTGGGAGTCGATGCCGGAGCCGTTCAGCGTGGCCTCGGCGTTTCATCTTCGAGCGGAGAGAGTTGAATGGCGCGACAAGTGCGTAGGGGGGGCGGCGCAGATGCTGCTGAACTTCCTCAGGATGGAGGCTGCGGGCGGCCTGTTGCTGCTGATCGCGGCGGCCGTTGCCGTTTTCATGCGGAATTCAGAGTTCTCCGGCCTTTACGATTTCCTCCAGAACTTTCCGCTCACGGTGGGGCTGGACAGCTACAGCCTCACCAAGCCGCTGGTGTTGTGGATCAACGACGGCCTCATGGCCATCTTCTTCCTGCTGGTTGGCATGGAGATCAAACGCGAGATTCTGGAAGGCCAGCTGTCCAGCCGCGATCAGGTGATCCTGCCGGTGGTGGCGGCCATCGCCGGCATGGTGGTTCCGGCCCTCATCTACGTGGCCTTCAACATGGATACGCCGGAGACGCTGCGCGGCTGGGCCATTCCGTCGGCCACCGACATTGCCTTTGCCATCTGCCTGTTCTCGCTGGTGGGCAAGCGCGCGCCCGTGTCGCTCAAGGTGCTGCTGACCGCCATCGCCGTCGTCGACGACATGGGGGCGATCGTCGTCATCGCCCTGTTCTATACCGCCCATCTCAGCCTCGGCTATCTGCTGGGGGCGGCGGTCTGCCTCGCCATTCTGATAGCGTTCAACCGGTCGGGCCAGATGCGGCTGTGGCCTTACTTGCTCGTCGGCGCGTTTCTGTGGTTCTTCATCTTCAAATCCGGGCTGCATGCCACCATCGCGGGCGTGCTGACCGCGCTCACCATTCCGCTGCAACCCCGGAGGGAAGATCAGGGATCACCGCTCAAGCGGCTGGAGCACGGCCTGCACCCGTGGGTCTCCTTCCTCATCCTGCCGCTGTTCGCCTTCACCAACGCGGGCGTTGACCTTGAGGGCCTGTCGCTGTCGCTGCTGCTGGAGCCGCTGCCGCTGGGCATTGCCGCGGGCCTGTTCATCGGCAAGCAGATCGGCATTTTCGGCAGTTGCTGGCTGATGATTAAAATGAAGTGGGCGCGCATGCCCTACGAGGCGACGTGGACGAGCCTCTACGGCATGGCGATCCTGTGCGGCATCGGCTTTACCATGAGCCTGTTCATCGGCGGCCTCGCCTTTACCACCCCGCTTTATATGAACGAGGTCCGGCTCGGCATCCTGACGGGCTCGATCATCTCCTCGCTCGTCGGCATCGCTGTTCTTGCCCTCGCCCCGCGCCGCCGGGAGCACACTGCCTGAACATGGGATCTTCGCCAGGGCGTCCTACCCGTTCGGGTGGGGCGCCCTGCGTTGAATTTGCTCGATTCATCCTGCTGCCTGGACAGAATTGCCGTACAACACGACAGAGCGAATATTCGTTGCTTGCAATGTTAACGCTTTCGTTAACAAAGCAGGTGTCTAATATTTCGCAGTATATTCCAGAGATAATCCCGGCCCGTTGAGTTTGGATGGGTCTCTGGCCGCAGGCAGGGAGTTTCGCCAGGGACTATGGCGAGGGATCGGCTGAGTACAAGTAGCTTGAGTGTCCGCCAGGCAACGCGGACAGCCCGTCATATGGTCCTGCTGGCCTTCCTCGGGTTGATGTTCGTGCTCGGTTTCCTGCTCACCGAGCGCGCCCTGTTCCACTACCGCTATCCCGCCATGCTCACCGACGCGCGTCAGGCCATCGACCTGACGTGGGAGATCGGGCTGCTCGACCGCAAGCTGGTGGCCGCAACCCAGATGGCCGCCGCCACCGGGTCCGAGGCCTGGTTCGGTGTTCACGACCAGCTGATGTCGCAGATGGACCCGCTGCCGCACGAGGTCATCAGGCGCCTGCCGCGCGAGGTGGACGGACGCCAGCTGGCGGTTGTCAGCCAGACGCGCCGCCAGATGGACGAGCAGGCGCTGGCGCTGGTGCGCGCCGGCGACCGCGATATGGCGCTGAAGCTGGTCAGCTCGCCTGAGTATCGGGGTATCAGCGATTCGCTGTGGCGGGAGCTGGCGACCCTGCGGTCCTCCGCGCGGGCCTATGTGGACCGGCGCATCCATGAGGCCCAGTTGCGCTCGTGGGGGGTGTTCCTCTGCATGGTCGTCGCCGGGTTCCTGTACTTTGCGCTCATCTGGCGCCGCCTCAACCTCGACATGGTGAAGTCGGAAGCCGCCTTCGCCCTGGCGGAGGCCCAGCTGGAGCGCCTCTCCAGCTTCGATCCGCTCACCGGCCTGCCCAACCGCCAGCGCCTCGTCGAGGAGGTGCAGCAGATGATGATTCGCGCCGAGCGATCGGGGCACCGCATCGCCGTGATCGCGCTCGACATCGACGGCTTCCGCGACCTCAACGACCAGTTCGGCCACGAGGTGGGCGATCAGGTGCTGCGCGAGGTGGGCCGGCGCATCGCCGCCTCCGTCCGCCAGGACGAGATCGCCGCGCGCCTGGGCGATGATGAGTTCGTCATCGTCATCGCCTGCCACAACACCCGCGACGCGCCGCTGCGCGTGGCCCGGCGCATCATCGACGCCGTCAGCGCGGCGCACGATCTGGTGGACGGCATCAGCGTGGACGTGGGGGCAACGGCCGGCGTTGCCCTGTGGCCGGATGATTCGGCCCTGCCTGACGAGCTGCTCCGCAAGGCGGACGTGGCTCTGGCCCGCGCCAAGGCGGAAAGCCGGGGCGAGGTGCGTTTCTTCCAGCCCATGATGGATGCGGACCTGCGCGAGCGCTCCCTGCTCCAGACCGAGCTGAAGCAGGGCATCCTGGAGGGGCAGATCGTTCCCTACTTCCAGCCGGTGGTGGATCTGGAAACCGGGTCTCCCCTCGGCTTCGAGGTGTTGGCCCGCTGGAACCACCCGACGCGCGGCGTCATCTCCCCGGTCAGCTTCATCTCGTTTGCCGAGGACAGCGGCCTCATCGGTGATCTCACCTTCGCCCTTGTCCGCTCTGCGCTGCTCGAGGCCCGCGACTGGCCGGGCGAGCCGACCATCGCGGTCAACATCTCGCAGAAGCAGCTCATCGATCCCCGGCTCGCGGGCAAGCTGCTGGGCGTGCTGGCGGAGGTGAACTTCCCGCCGCACCGCTTCGAGGTGGAGGTGACCGAGAATGCCCTGGCCTCGGACATTCGCATGGCCAAGTACATCCTCCACGGCCTCAAGAGCCGGGGCGTGCGGATTTCGCTCGATGACTTCGGCACCGGCTACTCTTGCCTCGGGCATCTGGCCCAGCTGCCGGTGGACAAGATCAAGATTGACCGCTCCTTCACCCGCACCATGCACGGGCAGGAGCAGAGCGCGACCATCGTCAAGTCCATCATCGGCCTCGGGCGCAGCCTGGGGCTGCCGGTCATCGCCGAGGGCATCGAGACAGCCTCCGACGCCCAGGCGCTGCTGGACATGGGCTGCACCACGGCGCAGGGCTACTTCTTCTCGCCGCCCGTGCCCGGCTCCGCCGCTGTCCGGCTGCTCGGCCGCAAGTTCAGCTACGGCGAGCAGGACCGGCGGGTCACCCTCGGCTGAGCCAGCGGGCTCGCCTTTTGCGTCAAAGCGGGATGGAGAGGGTGTTCTTCACCTCTTCCAGCACGGCATAGGTGCGCGTCTCACGCACGCCCGGCAGCCGCACCAGCGTGTCGCCGAGGAACTGCCGGTAGGCCTCCATATCCTTCACCCGCGCCTTGATGAGGTAATCGAAGCCGCCGGCCACCATGTGGCACTCCAGCACATCGGGCATCCGCCGCACGGCGGCGGCGAAGTCATCGAACAGGTCCGCCGTCGTCCGGTCGAGCAGGATCTCGACGAAGATCATCAGCGAACGGTCGAGCTTGTGCGGGTCGAGAATCGCCGTGTAGCCCTTGATGTAGCCCTGGTCCCGCAGGCGGCGCACCCGGTCGTGGCAGGCCGCCGGAGACAGGCTGTTTCGCTGCGCCAGCTCCTGATTCGTGATGCGTCCATTGGCCTGCAAGTCCCGCAGCAGGCGGCGGTCGATTTCGTCCATGATACCGTCCCTCGCCATCGTCGAAAGTTCTACGGCAAAGCCCTATTTCCGGCGATGAAAAATCGGTGCGATGGCCCAAAATTAAAAGCACATTTGATGTGTTTCAGACAATAACGACGATAGTTCAACTCTTGAATGAACCTAAAAAAATGAAGAACACCGCAGCATCCCTCGCCGCAATCAGGGCCCGCCTGCCGGACCTCTATCGCGCGCCGGAATCCGACGTGCTGGCCGGCCTCGTGCCCCAGGCGGCGCCCGCCGCCGAGGAGCGGCAGGCCGTGCTGGAGAAGGGACGCGAGCTGATCGCGCATGTGCGCGCCCAGAAGCATGGCGGCATGATCGACAGCTTCCTGCACGAATACCGCCTCAACACGGCGGAGGGCCTGGCGCTGCTCACGCTCGCCGAGGCGTACCTGCGCGTGCCGGACGTGCCGACCGCCGATGCCCTCATCCGCGACAAGCTGACCTCCGCCGACTGGGAGGCCCACAAGGGCAAGGCCAGTTCGGTGCTGGTCAACAGCGCGACCCTTGGCCTCGTCATCACCAAGGCGCTGGTGAAGAACGACGAGACTGCGGGCGTTCTCAAGAAGCTCATCGCCCGCATGGGCGAACCGTTCATCCGCATCGGCGTGGGGGCGGCCATGCGCGTGATGGGCGAGCAGTTCGTGATGGGCCGCACCATCGAGGAGGCGCTCACCCGCGCCGCCAAGCCGGGCTACAAGCTGTTCCGCTACTCCTTCGACATGCTGGGCGAGGCCGCCCGCACCGCCGAGGACGCCGAGCGCTACTTCAAGGCCTATACGGATGCGATTCGTGCCGTCGGCGCCGATGCGGCGAGCGAGCCTGACTTCTGGGAGCGCAACACCGTCTCGGTGAAGCTGTCGGCCCTGCACCCGCGCTATGAGGTGGCGCAAGCCGACCGCTGCGTGCCCGAACTGGTCGACAAGATGGTCCGCCTGTGCATCGAGGCGCGGGAAGCCGGCATCGGCCTCACCGTCGATGCGGAGGAGGCGGACCGGCTGGAGATGTCGCTCGACATCATGGAGGCCATTGCCCGCGCGCCCGAGCTGAAGGGCTGGGACGGCCTTGGCATGGCGGTGCAGGCCTACCAGAAGCGCGCCCTTGCCGTGATCGACTGGGCCGATGCGCTCGCCGAGGATACGCAGCGCAAGCTGACCGTGCGTCTGGTGAAGGGCGCCTACTGGGATGCCGAGATCAAGCGCGCGCAGGAGCAGGGGCTTTCCGGCTATCCGGTCTACACCCGCAAGGTGGCAACGGATGTCAGCTACCTCGCCTGCGCCAAGGCGATGCTGCAGAAGAAGCACCTCTATCCGGCCTTTGCCAGCCACAACGCCCACACCGTGGCCACCATCCTCACCTGGGCGGGCGCGCGGCGCGATTTCGAGCTGCAGCGCCTGCACGGCATGGGCAACGGCATGCACGACCTGCTGGTGGAACGGCAGGGCTACCACTGCCGCGTCTACGCGCCGGTGGGCGGCCACAGCGACCTGCTGGCCTATCTGGTCCGCCGCCTGCTTGAGAACGGCGCCAACTCCAGCTTCGTGCACCAGCTTGCCGACCCGATGGTCGCGGCGGACGATCTTCTCCGGGATCCTGCCTCCACCGTCGAAGGGCTCAACCGTACGCCGCACCCGGCGATTGCGCTGCCCCTCAACATCTACGGGGACGAGCGCCGTAATTCAGAAGGAATCGACATGTCTGACGAGGCCATCAACGCCGCGTTGCTCGAGGAAATGCAGAAGGTTTGGGCGAAAACCCACACGGCGGCGCCGGTTATCGGCGGCCAGGTGGTCGCGGGCGCGGCGAAGCCGGTGATCGACCCGGCGGATCGCACCCGCACCGTCGGTTCGGTGGTCGAGGCGACGCCGCAGGACGTGGCCCGCGCCATCGGCATCGCGCAGGCGGCGGCCAAGTCGTGGAGTCAAAGTGATGTTGCGTTGCGTGCCCAGTGCCTCGAGCGCCTGGGCGATCTTCTAGAGCGCGACCGCGCGGTGCTGATGGCGCTGGCCGTGCGCGAGGCGGGCAAGAGCATCCCCGATGCGCTGGCCGAGGTGCGCGAGGCGGTTGATTTCTGCCGCTACTACGCCGTCCAGGCCCGCAAGCTGTTCCAGGACATGCCGCTGCCCGGCCCCACCGGCGAGAGCAATGTGCTGCGCCTGACCGGCCGGGGCGTGTTCGCCTGCATCGCGCCGTGGAACTTCCCGCTGGCGATCTTCCTCGGCCAGATCACGGCCGCGCTGGTGGCGGGCAATGCCGTCGTCGCCAAGCCCGCGCCGCAAACGCCGCTCATCGCCGCCCATGCCACCCGCCTCATTCTGGAAGCGGGCGTGCCCGCAGAGGTGTTCCACCTGCTGCCCGGCGGGCCGGACGTGGGCTCGGCCATGACGGGCGATCCGCGCGTGATGGGCGTTGCCTTCACCGGCTCCACCGGAACCGCCAAGCGCATCGCCCGCACGCTCCTGGAGGATGACACCCGGCCCATCGTGCCGTTCATCGCCGAGACCGGCGGCCTCAACGCCATGATCGTCGACTCGACCGCCCTGCCGGAGCAGGTGGTGCGCGATGTCATCATCTCGGCGTTCCAGAGCGCCGGTCAGCGCTGCTCCGCCGCGCGCCTCCTGTGCGTGCAGGAAGACGTGGCCCCGCGCATTCTCGATATGCTGCGCGGCGCGATGTGCGAGCTGCGGCTGGGCGATCCGGGCGAGCTGTCCACCGACATCGGCCCGGTTATCGACGAGGCTGCACGCGCCAAGATCGAGGACCATCTGGCGCGCAACGCAGACCGCATCCTGTTCCGGCTGGATGTGCCGGCGGAGCTGAACGGCCACTTCGTCGGCCCGGCCATCGTGCGGCTCGACCAACCGGAAGACCTCAAGCAGGAGATCTTCGGCCCGGTGCTGCACGTCGCCACCTGGAAGGCAGGCGAGCTGGCCCAGCTGGTCGAGCGCATCAACGCCTCCGGCTATGGCCTTACCATGGGCCTGCACAGCCGCATGGGCGAGGCCGCCAAGACGGTGGCCGCCACGGCCCACGTGGGCAACCTCTACGTCAACCGCTCCATGATCGGCGCGGTCGTTGGCGTGCAGCCGTTCGGCGGCGAGGGCCTGTCCGGCACCGGTCCCAAGGCGGGCGGCCCGCACTACCTGCTGCGCTTCGCGGCGGAGCGCGCCGTCTCCATCGACACCACCTCGGCCGGCGGCAACACCTCGCTGCTGGCCCTGGCGGATGATCTGGCGGTCTGAGGCTGAGGGAGCTTCAAGGGGGGGCATAACCCCTCTTGGGGAAAACAAATCTCGCACGCGCGCCCGCCTTTTAAGAGGCAGGGATGCGCCAGCGGTTTGGGGCACAGGATCAATCCCCTCACGATCCTGTGCCCCAATGGTGGGAGCCGGAACACCCTCCTTTGTCCGGCTCCCACCCCATGCATGGCTTTCGAACGTTCAAGAAAAACTGCTTTGTCTCGGGTCGAACCCATGGGGCATTAACGTTGCGTGCCCTTGCGCTGATTTTTCCGCGCGATCCATGAGTTCAGGAAGCCATGTCCGAGACATCCGCCGCCGCAACTTCCGTCATCGCATCCGCCGCGCCGTCGATCGCGCGCCAGTCTTCGGGGCTGACCGAGCATCTGCGCCGGCTGGAAGCCGAGTCCATCGCCATCATTCGGGAAGTGGCCGCCGAGTTCGACAACCCGGTGATGCTCTATTCCATCGGCAAGGATTCGGGCGTGATGCTGCATCTCGCCCGCAAGGCCTTCTTCCCGTCGCGCCCGCCGTTTCCGCTCTTGCATGTGGATACGGGCTGGAAGTTCCGCGACATGATTACCCACCGCGATACGGTCGGCACGCAGTACGGCATGGAGCTGCTGGTTCACCAGAATGAGGACGGCGTGCGCCGGGGCATCAACCCGATCGCGTCCGGCTCGTCGCTGCACACGCAGGTGATGAAGACCGAGGCGCTGAAGCAGGCGCTCGATAAATACGGCTTCGATGCGGCCTTCGGTGGCGCGCGCCGCGATGAGGAGAAGTCCCGCGCCAAGGAGCGCGTGTTCTCCTTCCGCTCGGCGGGCCACGTGTGGGACCCGCGCAACCAGCGCCCCGAACTCTGGCAGCTTTACAATACGAAAATCCGGCAGGGCGAGACCATCCGCGTCTTCCCGCTCTCCAACTGGACCGAGCTGGACATCTGGGAATACACCCGCGCCGAGAACATTCCGGTGGTGCCGCTGTACTTCGCCGCGCCCCGCCCGGTGGTGAAGCGCAATGGCATGCTCATCATGCGCGACGACGAGCGGCTGCCGCTGCTCCCCGGCGAGACGGAAGAGATCCGCATGGTGCGCTTCCGCTCGCTCGGCTGCTATCCGCTGAGCGCGGCGGTGGAATCCGAAGCCGCCACGCTTGATGACATCATCGCCGAGATGCGCGCCTCGCGCACCTCCGAGCGTCAGGGCCGCCTCATCGACAGCGATGAAGCCGCCTCCATGGAAAAGAAGAAGCGCGAGGGTTATTTCTGATGCGCCCCGATCAGCACTCCATTCCCCACGGCGACGCTGAGGCCAAGAGCCTGCTGCGGTTTCTCACCTGCGGCTCGGTGGACGACGGCAAGTCCACCCTCATCGGCCGCCTGCTTTACGACACCAAGCTGATCTTCGAAGACCAGCTGGCCGCCCTTGAGCGCGACTCGAAAAAGCACGGCACCGTGGGCGAGGGCGATATCGACTTCGCGCTGCTGGTGGATGGCCTCGAGGCCGAGCGCGAGCAGGGCATCACCATCGATGTGGCCTACCGCTTCTTCACCACCCCGCACCGCTCGTTCATCGTGGCGGACACGCCGGGTCACGAGCAGTACACCCGCAACATGGCGACCGGCGCGTCCAATTCGGATGCCGCCGTCATCCTCGTCGACGCGCGCAAAGGCGTGCTGACGCAAACCCGCCGCCACAGTTTTATCTGTTCGCTGCTGGGCATCCGCCACGTCGTCGTCGCCATCAACAAGATCGATCTCGTCGGCTTCTCGCAGGAGACGTTCGACAAGATCGTCGCCGAATACCGCGAGTTCGCAGAGCAGCTCGGCTTCGAGAGCATCACGCCGATTCCGCTCTCCGCCCGCTTCGGCGACAACGTGACGACCCGTTCCGACAACATGCCCTGGTATGAGGGGCCGAGCCTCATCGAGTGGCTGGAATCGGTCGATGTGGAAGCCGGCCTCGCCGAGAAGCCGTTCCGCTTCTACGTCCAGTGGGTCAACCGCCCGAACCTCGACTTCCGCGGCTTCTCCGGCACCATTTCCTCGGGCCGGGTGAAGGTGGGGGACCGGGTGGTCGTGGCGGCGTCGGCCAAGGAATCGATCGTTGCCCGCATCGTCACCGCCGACGGCGACCTGGATGAAGCCGTGGCGGGGGACGCCGTCACCATCACGCTTCAGGACGAAATCGACATCGCCCGGGGCGACGTGCTGGCGCTTGCCCAGTCCCGCCCGGAAGTAACCGACCAGTTCGCTGCCCACATCCTGTGGATGGGCGAGGAAGCCCTGCTGCCCGAGCGGCAATACCTCATGCGGATCGGCACCCGGTATGTCCCCGCCCGCGTAACCGAGCTGAAGCACAAGGTTTGCGTCAACACCCTCCAGCATCTGGCGGGCAAGACGCTGGAGCTGAACGGCATCGGCTTCTGCAACGTGGCGACCGCGGCGCCCATTGCCATCGACCCCTATGCCGAGAACCGCGAGACCGGCGCGTTCATTCTCATCGACCGCTTCACCAACGCGACCGTCGGTGCGGGGCTCATCAGCTTCGGCTTGCGCCGCGCCACCAACATCCACAAGCAGGATCTGGCGGTGGACCGCGAGGCGCGCGCCCGCATCAAGGGCCATGGCGCTGGCGTGCTGTGGTTCACCGGGCTTTCGGGGGCGGGCAAGTCCACCATCGCCAACATCGTTGAGCAGAAGCTGAACGCGCGCGGCATCCACACCTACCTGCTGGATGGCGACAACGTGCGCCACGGCCTCAACGGCGACCTCGGCTTTACGGATGCCGACCGGGTGGAGAACATTCGCCGCGTGGGCGAGGTGGCCAAGCTGTTCGTGGACGCAGGCCTGGTGGTGCTGTGCAGCTTCATCTCGCCGTTCAAGGCCGAGCGGCAGATGGTGCGCGAGCGCGTGGGCGAGGGCGAATTCCTCGAAATCCATGTGGATACGCCGCTTGAGGAGTGCATGAAACGCGACCCCAAGGGTCTCTACGCCAAGGCCAAGGCCGGGCAGATCAAGAACTTCACCGGCATCGACAGCCCCTATGAAGCGCCGGACTCTGCCGAGGTGGTCGTGCGGCCGACGGACGGCGGGCCGGAAACCGCGGCCGAGCGGATCGTTCAGGATCTGGAGGCGCGCGGCATCATCTAGCGTGAGAGTGGCATGACGGCAGGAAGCGGCGAGAGCATCACACCGGGCTTAGAGACGCCCGAGGCTCGCCGTGCCTTGCTGGATGCGCTCATCAAACCTGTCCGCGAGGCGGCCGACGCCATCGAGGCCGTCCGCGAGGAGGGCATCACCACCCGCCAGAAGGCGGACAAATCCCCCGTCACCGCCGCTGATGAAGCCGCCGAGGAGATCATCGAGGCGGCCCTCAAAACGCTCACGCCCGACATTCCCATCATCGGGGAGGAAGCCTTCTCCGCCGGGCTTGCGCCCTCCGATATCGGCGGCACCTTCTGGCTCATCGACCCGGTGGACGGCACCAAGGAATTCGTGCGCGGCGGCAAGGATTACACCGTCAACGTCGGCCTCATCGTTGATTACGAAGCCGTGCTCGGCGTCGTCATGTCCCCGCGCGAGGGCACGCTCTGGGCCGGTGGCCTTGGGCTGGGCGCATTCCGGCTGGACCGGCAGAACCGGCGCGAGCCCGTCTCCACCCGCAGGCTCGGCAACCGCCCGCTCATCGTGCTCGCCAGCTACCGCCACCGCGACGTGCAAACCAAACGCTATCTCGAAACCCTGCCCGAAGCCAAGGTCACCGGGCGCGGCAGCAGCATCAAGTTCGCCATGCTCGCCGACGGCAAGGCCGACCTCTACCCCCGCTGGTACGCCTGCTCCGAATGGGACACCGCCGCCGGACACGGCCTCCTCGTGGGCGCAGGCGGCGCAGTTTTCGACGCCGCCACCGGCGAACCCCTCCGCTACGCCAAACCCGGCTTCGAGAACATCCCCTTCATCGCCGTCGGCGACGCCGAGGCGGCGTTGGCAAGGCAGCTCATGCCGTGGCAGCGGTGAGGTGGGGAAGTAAGCCTGACGGCTTTTTGATTGCAGGGGGTTTTCAAAACCCCCTGCACCCCCGGTCATGATCGGGCCGTGCGTGGGATGGCGGGTGCGGCCCTCTGAACTTTGTTAAAGGGGCCGTGCTTCAGGAGCGCACAGGAAACGCGACCGTAAGAATGAATGGGAGGCGCAGAAGGGATGAATCCCTCCTGCAAAGAATCAAATCCCACATGCCAAGGAAAGGGACGGCGCTGCCGCCGTCCCTTGTCTGGATGCCGTCAGGCGGTTTTTCTGCGCCGCAGGCTGGCGGCGCCGATGAGGCCGAGCCCTACGAGAGCAAGGGCGGCGGGTTCCGGCACGACACGCGGATGCTCGCCGTTGATGGTGAGCGACCAGGTCAGGATGTTGTTGCCGATGAACGTGTACTGTGCCCTCAACGTATAGGTGTCGAGGTGTCCTTCATGGTCCAGGGCGCGGATGTTCTCGAAGTCCTGCCCTATGGCGTTGGCGACGATGCGAGGATTGTTCGGCGTTTCGAATGTGACGTTGAAACTCAGGATTGCGCCGTTTTCCTCGCCGGCGTGCGGGTCGAAGTTGTGAAACACGGTGCCGGAGATCACC
The DNA here is from genome assembly GCF_022569295.1 of Pedomonas mirosovicensis. NCBI lineage: Bacteria > Pseudomonadati > Pseudomonadota > Alphaproteobacteria > Sphingomonadales > Pedomonadaceae > Pedomonas > Pedomonas mirosovicensis. The sequence continues at coordinate 620,394 of NZ_JAKFIA010000001.1, forward strand.
ACGAAGTCCGCCGCGGGCATCATGTCGCCGCTGCGATCTTCCTTGATGACGGAAAAGGTGATCGGCCAGTTGCCGCCGGGGGCCGGGTTGGGCGTGACGTTTGTGGCATCGGCGTCATCGACGACTTCGCCGCCGTTGAGCGTGAAGGTCAGATCGAAGGGGCCGTCGGTGATGTCTCCGCTGACGCCGGTCGGCAAACCGCCGACAGGGATGGCGAAGGCCTGCGGGGCAGTCAGAAACGCAAAGGCCGAAACAGCAATCGAGGCGATGCCTTTTCTCATTTGCAATTCTCCGTGTTGTTTGGGGCGCAAGCCGCCGCTGGCGCGAACGGCATTCGCGCTTTCGTTGTGACAACCGATGGATGTTGCTGAACAACCGCTACACGGTTGACGCGACGGAGTGTCGGTATGGGCGGCCGGGCTACCGGACACACGGAACATGGCGGTTGACGCAAGATGCGTGCCGATAGGCCAAGGTGAGCCATATCAGGCGATTAGCTGAAAGAACCTAGTAATTATATGTTAGAAACGTAAACCGCACCGACGCGCGACCGGCACTGCAACTATAGCGTGGCAGTGCCAAGGGTCCCCCTTTCAGCCCTCACCCCGCCACCAGTCCCATCACGCCGCCGTGGGCCTTGATGGTTTTCATGCCGATGGTGGTGGAGAAGCGTTTGACGCCGGGAAGCAGGCAGAGCTCCTGCCGGAGGAGCTGGTCGAGGTCGGGCATGGTGCGGGCGCGCACTTCGAGCACGTAGTCGGCGTCGCCCGCCGTGGCGTAGCAGGCGAGCACGGCGGGGTGGCGTTTCACGGCGGCCTCGAAGGCGTCGTGCCGCTCGAACGCCACTTCCACCTGCACGAAGGCGTGGATTTCCAGCCCCACCGCCTGCGGGTTGATGAGCGCGCGGTAGCCCTCGATCACTCCTGCACTCTCCAGCGCTTGCACCCGCTTCCATGCCGGGGTTTTGGAAAGCCCCACCGCCTCGCCGAGCTGGGCGAAGGACTGGCGGGCGTCCCGCTCCAGTTCGGTCAGCAGGGCGCGGTCGATGCGGTCGAGCGGCACGTTCGTTCTCCATAAACGTGTTTATTAGGAACAATGTCCTGCAATTCCGCGCGAAGCGCAATCGGTTGGGGACAATGTTTCCGCCCGCCCCGGCTATCATGAGCGTTCAGAACAACGCTGTAAGACGTGGGGAGGGCAGGTCGATGGACCGCGAGCAGTTCTATACGCTGATGCAAAGCGACGAGTCGCTGGATTACGAGGCCTACCTCAACTGCGCCCGGCTGCTCAGCTGCCAGAAGCCGTTCGACCAGCTCGCCAACCGTGATGAGCTTCAGTTCCAGATTGTCCATCAGGTGGAGGAGCTGTGGATGAAGCTGGCGGCCTACACGCTCCTTGAAATCGACGAACAGCTGGCCGAGCGCCAGAGCTTCCGTGTGCTTACCCTGTTCGAGCGGGTGAACCGGGTGATCGACCTGATGACGCAGCAGCTGGGGCTCTTGGAGACCATGTCCCCCAAGGATTACCAGACCATCCGGCTGCAGCTGGGCAACGGCAGCGGGCAGGAAAGCCCTGGCTTTCGCGTGCTGCTGCGGATGGCCCCGCACCTGTGGCGCACCTTCAAGACGCATTATCTGGAAGCCCAAGGCCGCACGGTCGAGAGCGTCTATGATAGCCAGTACGCCCACGATGAAACCTATGCCGTGGCAGAAGCGCTGGCGGAATTCGACGAGCGCTTCCAGAAGTTTCGCGCCTACCACATTCTCCTCATCCACCGCTCCATCGGCATGGGCTCGGCCTCGCTGAAGGGCCGCCCGGTCGAGCTGCTGGAAGCGGGCGCGCGCCACCAGTTCTTCCCCGAGCTGTGGGCCATCCGCGCCCAGATGACCGACCGCTGGGGCGCAGCCTATGGCCGCGTGCGCGACAGCATCGCTCAGCCCCGCACCGGCGTCTGCCCCATGGGCCACGGCAGGACGGACGCGGCCTGACGCCCGTCTTCCTTCTGGTCAACCATCGCCGCGCCGGATCGTTCTTGCTCCACAGGGGCAAGGAGCATGGCGCATGACGGACGACACCAAGGACCCGATCACCGTCCCTTCGGTGGACCTCACCCGCTACCTCGGCACCTGGTACGAGATCGCCCGGCTGCCGTTTGCCCATGAGGACATCGCCGACCGGGACGTGATCGCCCAATATTCCTTCGAGGAAAACGGCAAGATCCACGTCGTCAACCGCTGCGTCACCGCCTCGGGCGAGCAGGAGGTGGCGGTGGGCGTCGCCGAACCGGTCGATCCCTCCAACGCCAAGCTGGAGATCAGTTTCCTCCCTGAAGGGCTGCGCTGGGTGCCGTTCACCAAGGGCGACTACTGGATCCTCCGGCTGGACCCGGACTACACCACCGCCCTCGTCGGCACGCCCGACCGAAAGCACCTCTGGCTGCTCTCCCGCACGCCGCGCATGGACCCGGCCCGCCGCGACGAATGGCTCGCCACCGCGAGCGCCCAGGGGTTCGATCTGACGGACATCATCCACACGCCCCAAACCGACGAGCCGTTCCCCTCGGCAAAGTGAGGGGGCTTTCAGGTAAGGATTTCTAGCAGGGGTCCTCGTGCGCGGAGGCGCACAAACGAGACTCCCATGCGCGGAGGCGCACAAACGAGATTCCTGTGCGCGAAGGCGCACAAACAAGACTCCCTCTGCACCCCGTTCGTTTCAGGCTGTGCGCTTCACAGCTGTGCGCTTCACAAAGGGTGCGACCTTGTTGAATAAAGCTCGTTAAATATCAATGCATTAGAAATGATATTAGACCATTGCCCGCTTCGGGGGAGCGTAATGGCTGCGCTATGGTCCGGTGGTCGGCGGGGAATGGGCCCCGCCGATTCTACCGAAAGGAAAGAGAATGATATTCCCACTCCTGTTCGAGTGGATGAAGATCAGAATCACCCTCTGGTTCTTCTTCTAACCCGAACGCTCGGGGGCAGGGCCTAGGAACCCGCCCCCGAGTTTTGGTAGACTACCCAATGTCCCGGATTTTCGCAACGCGCCCCAAGGTCGTATATCGCCGCGTTCCTTGCGAGTAGCGCCGGAAACGCGTCCCGTTCAAACAAATGGGGTCGCAGGGGACCGAGTCCCCTGCAAAAAGCATCTTGAAATGAAACCTACCGCCGCTGGTTGCGCCAGCGAGTGACGGCGGTCTCGATCGCGGCGAGGCCGTGGCTGCTGGAGGCCCAGCTGGTGGAGAACACGGGGTCGTCGGAGGCGGGGCGGTGTTCGGGTTTGAGGGTGTCGATCCGCACGCGCATGGGCACGGCCGCGCCTTCGCCGCAGATGATGCATTCGCGGTTGCGTAAGGACGGGATGGCGTCGAGGAAGCCGCGCGCCCCTTCGGACATGGCCGAGCGCACGTAAGTCTGGTCCCGTTCGTTGTTGAGGCGCATGGAGATGATGGTGCCGCACTGGGAGAGCACGGCCTCCGAAAGATCGGACGGACGCTGGGAGACCAGCCCCAGCGAGACGCCATACTTGCGCCCTTCCTTGGCGATGCGCTCCAGGTTCTTGCGGGCGGAACCAAAAGCGTCCAGCCGCTCGGCGGGCACGTAGCGGTGCGCTTCCTCGCAGACGAGGAGGATGGGGCGGCGCGTCTCATGCGGCGTCCACACCGCGAAGTCGAACACTAGGCGGGCGAGCAACGCCACCACCACGTTGGTGATGTCGGAAGGCACGCCGGAGAGGTCGATGATCGAAACCGGCCGCCCGTGCGCCGGCATCCGCAAGAGATCGGAGAGCAGCGGGCCGAGCGTGTCGTTCACCTGCAGGCCGGAGAACATGAAGCTGTAGCGCGGGTCCGCCTTCAATTCCTCCAGCTTGCTCTTGAGGCGCAGGTAGGGGGTGATCTTCTCCGGCTTGTCCAGCTTGCCCATCTGCACCGCAAGCTGGTTGAGCAGTTCGGCGAGGGTGTAGGGCAGGGGCGTGTCCACCGTCACCCTGGTGCTGGCGTTCGCCAGGCGCGACTTTTGCCGGGCGGCAAGCAGGCAGCGCTGGAGGATGTCCACCTCCGGCTCCCGCTCCGGCGTGCGCGGGCCGATCAGCACCTCCACATGTTCCTCGAAGTTCATCAGCCAGTAGGGCAGGTGGAGGTTGGAGACATCGTAGACCTGCCCCACATCCGCAAAGGCGGCGGCATATTCGCCATGGGGATCGAGCATCAGAACATGCCCGTGCGGGGCCTGCTCGATGATCCGCCGCAACAGCAGCGCGGTGGTCGTCGACTTGCCGGTGCCGGTCGAGCCCAGCAGCGCGAAATGGCGGCTGAGCAGCGGGTCGATGAACAGGGCCGCGCTCACGTGGTCGGTGGGGTAGACCGTGCCCAGGGTGATGTGCGGCCGGTCGCGGGTGGCGTAGATCTGCTCCAGATCATCGGAGGTGACGGGATAAAGGGTGTTGCCCGGCGCGGGATGGTGGGTGATGCCGCGGCGAAAGTCGCTAAGGCCCGCCGCCTCGCCCTGCACCCAGCCCTCGCCGAGGAAATCCAGCCGCGCCGCCAGCATGCCGTCCTGTCCGCCGGCCAGCTCAATCGCCTTCACGCTGGCCACCACCCAGCGGCCGCGCACCAGGGTTTTCACCGGCACGCCCACCTGCCCGGCGGTCTGCAAGGCGACGTCCGGGTGCTCGGCCAGGCGGGCCAGCACCTGCTGGTCCAGCAGTGCCGTTGCCGCATCGCCCGAAACGCTGATGATCTGGCCGATCGCCACCTGCGTCTCCGGCGCCTGCCGGTCCGCGGTGGTGAAGGGGGCAGCAGGGGCGCTGGCGTCAAGCATGGCACTTTCCTTTCACGAGCCCGGTTCTCGGGCCCGGAAGACTAGGCGGCCAGTTCCTTCCACTCGGTTAAGCCGGGTCAGGATTCGCAAGGGGAAAGGGGCACCGGCCCCCTGTAATGGGGGAACCCTCAGCGCTTCATGATGGCAGCGACGCCCCAGCCGGAGGCGAGCGCGATGACGACGGCGAGCAGGCCGTAGGCAAGGCCGTGGTTCACCGCGAAATTGTAGACCACCTGCTCGAAGCCGGTCTTGCCCACGGTCAGCGGCACGGAGGTGGTGGCGATCACGTCGCCGCCCGATACCAGGAACACCGAGGCGGTATATTCGCCCACCGGCGCGTCACCCGGCAGCCGGGTGCGGGCGCGGAACAGCACGCCTTCCACCACCCGCACGCCGGTCGGGTCTTCCACGTAGAGGCCGCGCCGCTGGCGCAGCTCCACGAGGCCCTGCTGGAACTCCTGAATTTCCTTGGCGCTGCGCTCGGTGGAGGCGGGGGAGAAGTGCAGGTTCTTGATGCCGAACTCGTAGATCGCCGCCGTTTTTTCATCGACAAGCTCGCTGACCGGCCGGGTGCTGGAGAGGGCGTAATAGCTGGGCGCGGTCTGGAACCGCACCGAGCGGGTGTTCAGCCACACGCCCGCCACCCGCTCCTTCTTGCGGACCGTCAGCGGGTAGGACGGGCCGCGCACCACGACGACGAGATCGAGCTGTCGGTTGCGAAGGGACGAGGCCCGGTCGATCGCGCCGAACAGCAGGATGTCCGCGCCGGCGAAGGTGTATTCGATATCGATGCGGCTTTGCGACAGGTCGGTGATGAGCCGTGGGCCGCGCTGCGCCGCCGCCGGTTCGGGCAGGGCCAGTCCCGCGCCGAGAACGCCGGCCAGCGCGAGGAGAAGGACAGCCAGCCGCCTCATGACGCCATCCCTTCCACCATGGAGAACAGCTCGCTCGGGCGGATCATCAGCTCGACCGCCAGCCGCGCCGAGACGAGGAACACGAGCAAGCCCAGCGCCACGCGCAGCTTCTCGCCGCCCAGCCGCTGGGCGAACTGCGCGCCCAGCTGCGCGCCCACGGTGCCGCCCACCAGCAGGAGGATGGCGAGCATGATATCGACGCTCTGGGTGTTGATGGCGTGCAGCACGGTGACGGCCGCCGAAACGAAGATGATCTGGAACAGCGAGGTGCCGACGACGACGCTGGTCGAGACGCCGAGCATATAGATCATGGCGGGCACGAGAATGAAGCCGCCGCCCACGCCCATGATGGCGGTGAGCATGCCGACGCCCCCGCCCAGCGCCAGCGGCGCGAGCGGGCTGATGTAAAGGCCGGAGCGGGGGAAGCGCATCCGCCAGGGCAGGCGGTGCAGAATGCCGTGGTGCCGCCGCCGCGCCGGGGGCGGGGCCTCGCCGCTGCGGGCGCGCAGCAGCGCGCCGACGGATTCTGATGAGCATGAGCCCGCCGATGACGCCGAGGATCAGCACGTAGAGCAGCTGGATGATGAAGTCGATTTGTCCGACTTCCTTCAGCGCCTTGAAGATGTAGGAGCCGAGGGTGGAGCCGACGAGGCCGCCAATGATGAGCACGACGCCCATCTTGGCGTCGACGCCGCCGCGCCGCCAGTGGGCGCGCACGCCCGAGACGGAGGAGCCGGCGATCTGGGTGGCGGCGCTGGCCACAGCGACCGAGGGCGGGATGCCGTAGAAGATGAGAAGCGGGGTGGTGAGGAAGCCGCCGCCGACGCCGAACATGCCCGAGAGAAAGCCCACCAGCGCGCCGAAGCCGATAATGACGAGGGCGTTCACCGACATCTCGGCAATGGGCAGATAAATATCCATCTCGGCCGTTCCAACCCCTACCGTAAGAATTTGACTTAAACCGGAGAATCGCCGCCGTCGAGGGGGTATCGGGCGATTCCCCCACGGCTGCGACCCGGCTGGCTGGAAGGCTTCCTTCCATGCCCGGATAAAGAATGCGGACCCCGAAGAAGTATCCTCGGGGTCCGGTAATTCCACGAAATTTCGGGCCGTCTCCGACAGCCCGTTCGGCGCTTACGGTTTCACGAACTTGAGGGTCATGCGGTCGGATTCCCCAATGGCGGCATAGCGGCCGCGATCCGTGTTGCCTTCGCGGAAGGTGGGCGGCAGGGTCCACACGCCCTTGGGGTAGTCCTTGGTATCCTTCGCGTTGGCGTTGATTTCGGACCGGCCCACCAGTTTGAAGCCCGCCTGCTCCGCCAGGCGGATCACCTCCGACTCCTTCAGGTAACCGGAGCGGGGGTCGGACGGCCGGTCCTCCGGCCAGCGGTGGTCAACGACGCCCAGCACGCCGCCCGGCTTTAGCGCATCGAAGAACAGCTTGAACGCGGTCCCGGCCGTGCCCGCGCCCACCCAGTTATGGACGTTGCGGAAGGTCAGCACCATGTCGGCGCTGCCGGGGGCGACATCCAGAATGCCCTTGGCCGGGCTGAAGTCGGCCACTTCCACCTTGCCGTAGATATCCGGGTTGGCGGCCAGCTTCAGGAGATACCCGCCCAGCGCGCGCCGGCGATAGGCCCCGCCGTTGGGGTCGCCATGGGCGGCGATGAGCTTGCCCTGGTCCTTCAGAACGGGCGCAAGGACCTCGGTGTACCAACCCGCGCCCGGCGCGATTTCCACCACCGTCATGTTCGGCTGGAGGCCGAAGAAGCCGAGCGTTTCCTTCGGGTGGCGGTGGGCGTCGCGCCCCCGGTTCTCCGGGCTGCGGTGCGCGCCGGTGATGGCGGCATCCAGCGCCGCGCCTACGTCCGCCCCGGAGGGAGCGGCGACAGGGGCCGCCCCGCCGGTCTGCGCGAGAGCGGGCGCCGCGGCGCAAAGAAGCGAGGCCGCGGCCAGTGCCTTGATCGATATCTGACGCATGAAGCTGGTCTCCCCTAAAGCAGTTTTCGGGCAGGGTGCATCACCCTGCGGTTAAAAATGCGACCAATAAATGACTTAGAGCCGCGATCCGCTGCAAGCGGGTCGCAAAGGGCTCTATGGCCCGGCCGCAGCCCTGGTGGATTCAAGGCGGCGCTTCCGACTATTGGTCCCCCCTTCCGCAATGTCGCGTGCGCCTGCCTGTTGCCAGAGCACGCGGAACATGCTGTTGGGCGTGAAGGTAACGGATCGAGGCGAAGGCGCAAACATGGATTGGCAGATCACTGTCGGGGCGCTGGTGGCGGTGGCGGCGCTCACCCTGTGGGCCAACATCGCCTCGCGCCGTCCGCGCAAGCTGGGGCGGGTGCCGCTCATCCCGCCCGATGTCATCCAGCTCATCGGTCTCATCGCCCTGTTCGTGCTGGGGGCGCATCTCATCAGCCTCATCCGCGGCGCGCCGCTGCCGCCAAGGCAGTTCTAGGCCGTCTCCGGCCGCCGGTTTCCGCTGGGCCGCGCTAAAATTCCAAAAAAGCGATTGAAATGCCGGTATTCGGCCACCATGGGTGGCCGTCCCAAAAACGGCTGTTACTTTGCTGTGTGGTGGTTGGGGTTACGGAGGTCGAGGGTGACGCAAAAGGAACCAGCGGAGATTGATCGCCTACAGACGGGTGTTGAGGGTCTTGATACCGTTCTGAACGGCGGACTGCTGCGCGGGGCGGCCTACATCATCCATGGTCCGCCGGGCGCAGGCAAAACGATCCTTTCCAACCAGATCTGCTTCGGCCACACCCAGCGGGGCGAGGTGGCGCTTTACGTCTCGCTGTTCGCGGAATCCCATGATCGCATGATGCGCTTCATGCAGCGGATGGGCTTTTACCTGCCCGAGCACGTGCCGGAGCGGCTGACCTACATCTCCGCCTATTCCGCCCTGCGGCGGGAGGGGCTTCCCGGCGTTCTCAACCTGCTTGCGGCCGAAACCCGCAGGCGCGGGGCGACGCTGGTGATCTTCGACGGCCTGTTCGTCGCCCAGGATGCCGCCATCAGCGACCAGGCGTTCCGCGAATTCGTGCACGAGCTTCAGGGGCAGGCGGCGTTCCTGGGGGCGACCCTGCTGCTGCTCACCAACCAGCGCCGGGACCCGTCCTCGCCGGAATACACCATGGTGGACGGCTGGATCGAGCTGCACGACGAAACCCACACCTACCGCGCCGTTCGCCTGCTGGAGGTGCACAAGCAGCGCGGCGGCAGCTTCCTGCGCGGCCGCCACCTGTTCCGCATCACCAACAGCGGCGTTCAGGTCTTTCCCCGGGTGGAGGCCTTTTTCAGGGATTGCGTGCCGGCCAAAACGGCCGCCGGACGGACGAGCTGGGGTATCGAGGGCCTGGACACCATGTTCCACGGCGGGCTGCCCAAGACCTCATCGACGCTGATCTATGGGCCGTCCGGTGCGGGCAAGACCACCTTTGGCCTGCATTTCATCAGCCAGGCGACCCCGCAATCCCCGGCGCTGTTCTTCGGCTTCTACGAAACGCCGGACCGGCTGATCGCCAAGGCGGCCTCCATCGGCATCGACCTGGCGAAGATGCTGGAGACTGGGGCTCTGCGGATCATCTGGCGCTCGCTCGGCGAGAGCCATGTGGACGAGATCATCCACCACATCGTTCAGCAGGTGGTGGAAACCGGCGCGCAGCGGCTGTTCATCGACGGCCTGCACTCCCTCAAGGCCTCGCTGATCCACGAGGAGCGGTTGCCGCTCATCGTCAACGCCCTTCTTTATCGCTTGCAGTCGCTCGGCGTCACGGTCGTCGGAACCCTGGTGAATAGCGCGGTTTTTCTGCCCGCCGATCTGGGAACGGCCGAGATGTCCACGTTGTTTAACAATGTGCTTCTCCTGCATTACGCGCGGCGGGAAGGCACGCTGACCCGCAACCTGTCGATCCTGAAGGTGCGCGACAGCGACTATGATCCGATCGCGGAAGAGTTTCATGTTTGTAGCAAGGGGATTGTGTTCGGGCAGAGGACGGGGAGTGAGCGGCGTCCGGCCAACGCAAGCCCCGATCCGGCGGCGAGTGCGGACACGGGATACGACTCCCCGGATGAGGCCGGCAGGAAAGACCGCTGAGCCATGTCAACGATTCTGGTTGTTGAGGATGAGTTCATCATCTCCCTGAACGCCTCCATGCTTCTGGAGGATGAGGGCTTTCACGTGGATGTGGCGTATGACGGCGCGGAGGCGTTGGAGATGGTGGCGGCCAACCCTCCCGACCTCATCATCGCCGATTACATGATGCCGGTGATGGATGGGCTGGAGATGATTACCCGCCTGCGCGCGCAGGGCTGGGCGGGGCCGATCATGCTGGTCACCTCCATCCCGGAGGAAAAGCTGCCCGTCTCCTATGCGCGCGGGCACGATGCCTACCTGTCCAAGCCCTATTTGGCCCAGCAGTTCATCGAAGCCGTACGCCGGCTGCTGGGCAACCGTTAATCCTCTCCGCTCAGTCGCAATCGCAGCACCACGCCGGCAAGGCCGGCGGGCATGTTCGCCTCCTCCCGCAGCGGCATCCGCACCGCGTCGCGCCGCGCCCGGTCAAGCAGGGCCGGGGGGATGCCCTCGTCGTGCAGGATATAATCCGCCCGTTGCAGCAGTCGCAGCTGGCGCAGGGTCAGGTCTTCGGGATCAAGGCTGGAGAGGATGAGGTCCAGACGCTCGCTCGCAGGGCGGGCCTCCTCGCCAAGGGCGGCATCGATGGCGGCGTCCGGATCGGGCGTCTCGCCAAAGGGGTCAAGCGCGCCGCCGGGGGCGAGCAGCCGGTCCCAGAAGGCGCGGCGGGCCTCGATGGTGGTGGCGCGGCGGGCCACATCCGCGCGGCGGCGGGCGATCGCCTCGGCAAGCGCGCCCAGCGCGGGGGGCAGCCACGCCTCCAGCCGCTCCCGCAGCGCCTTGGCGAGCGAGGCGGACCGGCCGCCCGTCGCGATGGCAAGGCTCACCGAGCCGCGGTCGACAATGGCGGGCACCTGGAAGTCGCACAGGTCCGGCCGGTCCACCACATTGACCGCAAGGCCGCGGGCGCGCAGCCGTTCGGCCCAGCGTTCAGCCGGGCCACTTTCCATCACCGCGACGAAGGCGATTTTGGCGGCCTCCGTCGGAAGCTCATCCAGGCTCACGCCGGGGGCCAGCCGCACCGGGCGGCCGCCAGCGGCGCTCACCAGCCGGGCCTTGGCTTCGGCCATGTCGCCCTCGCCCACCACGAGGACCGGCTTGCCCTGGATATCAAAGCTGAGAGGAAGCACGCGCATGGCCTCACTCTAGCGAAGGCGGGCGCGGGTGGCCAGCGCACCCGGAAAAGGCGGGCAGGGCGCGCATCGGTGCCGGTATGGCGTGGGAACGTTGCGATGAACAGATGATGTGATTGTTTGACATTAACGACGTTCGGCCGCAGCGTGGAGGCCCAACGAAACGGCGGAGAGCCGCAATGACCAGCACCCGCAACGCCAGATTTGTTGCCGTCCTCATGGGCGGCATTGCGGCTGGCTTCTGCGCGACGGCGGCATCGGCGGATGAGCCGGAGGAGACGGCGGAAGGCCGGGTCTTCAGCCTTTCGCCCGAGGAGAAGGCAAAGCTTGAGGCGGAGGCCTACGAGCGCGAGCGGCTGGGCCTGAGCGGGCTTGATGAGGCCGGGGACCGGCGCATCCATGGCGAGGCATCCATCATGGTCGGCACCGGCGGCGCGATGGGCGTTGCCACGTCCATGGTGGCTCCGGTCGGCGAGAACGCCACCGTGGGCGCGGCCTTCTCCTACGAGCGCAACACCTACCGGTACGATCCCTACTACGGCTACGGATACGGCCGCTACCCCTATGGCTATCGCGGCACCTACGGCGCGTCCGATTACTTCGGCCATCTTGAGCGGGTCGAGCGCATAGAGCGCTATCGGGGCCAGTAGGCCGGGCTGAAACCAACGGGCGGCGTTCACGCCTGCCGGATACGCCTAAAACACGAAATCGCCGCTAATGGGGTTAAAACGCCCGTAGAGAGGTTTTTGCCTATCTCCGCTAGGGTGGTAGCGGGCAGGCCCATCTTGGCGCTGTAAGGGGCCTCTACGGGCCTTTATGGGGCATGCCAGGGGCGGGTCTCGCCCAAAAGGGCGCCCCGCCGCCGGCAGGGGGAGACCGGGGCGGGGCAGGCCTGCTGAAGGGCGAACGGGGGGCTGTTCGCACGCCGGGGCAGGCGGCCCGGCGTATGCCAAATTGGTTGTCTCTCAGAACGCCGGTTCGGAGCCAGGGTTCAGCGGCAAATGAATGCCGCACTCGGTCTTGTCCCAGCCGCGCCAGCGGCCCGCGCGCGGATCCTCGCCGGGGCGCACCGGGGTGGTGCAGGGCATGCAGCCGATGGAAAGGTAGCCGTCCGCCTCCAGCGGGTGGTGGGGCAGGTTGTACTGCTCCATGTAGGCCACCAGGTCCTCGCGGGTCCAGCGGGCCAGCGGATTGATCTTCAGCCGCCCATCGGCGATCTCGAACAGGGGAATGTTCGCCCGCGTCTTCGCCTGAAAGCCCTTGCGGCCGGAAATCCACGCCTCGACGCCGGTCAGCGCCCGGGCCAGCGGCTCCACCTTGCGAACGGCGCAGCAGGCATCCGGATTGTGCGACCACAGCAGATACTTGGGATCGGCCTCCGCCAGCTTCTCGGGAAGCGGCTCGAAGGTCTTGACGTTGGTCAGGCCCAGCAGCTTCACGAGCTGGTCGCGGTAGCGCAGCGTCTCGGGAAACAGGCGCAGCGTATCGATGAAGATGACCGGAATGCTCGGGTCGGCTTGCGCCGCCAGATGCAGCAGCACGGAGGATTCGGTGCCGAAGGAGGACACCATCGATACCTGCCCCGGCAGAATCTCGGTCAGCACCGCGCGCAGCATCTCGGCCGCGGGCACACGGTCGAAGCGCTGGTTCAACTCGTCGGCGAAGCCTTGCGTGAAGCGCTGCGCGGGCGCGGCATCAACGCTGTCGGCGTTGAGGTCGGCTTCCCGCAGCTCGGTGAAATCGGTCATTTCCATCTCACCCGTTCCTGAGGGACCAGATCGGCCGGCGGCCGTCGCTGGCCTGCTGGTAGACGAACTTGTAGCGATCGAGCGACCGGCGGGCGGTTTCCTCGCGCACGCTCGGGTGCAGCGCGAGGCAGTCGATGCCGCAGCGGGCCATGAAGAACAGCTGGTCGGCCAGCACGTCGCCCACCGCCTTGATCTCGCCCGCGTACTTCATCTGCTGGCGCAGGATGGAGGCCGACGAGTAATTCCGCCCGTCGCGGAACTTGGGGAATTCCAGCTCGACCAGGCGGATGCGGGGGAGATGCGGCGCGATCTGGCGCACGTCCTCGCCCGCGGCGACGCGCACGCCGATGGCCTCGAAGCGCGGGTCTTCCGCCACTTCTGGCAGCCGCTTGAGGTTCACCACCACCGCGCCGCCTTCCGGCAGCTCGGCATCGTCGGAGATCTGGGTCCAGTTGCGGGATTCATCCTCGCGCAAGCGGATCTCCAGCTGGCCCTCGACCTCCAGAACGCCGGCGGTCGTTTCGTGCTGAACCTGCCGCTTGATTTCAATTCTGGCCATAGACCGCCTCCTTGAAGGGCTGAATGCCGACCCGGCGATAGGTGTCGAGGAACCGCTCGCCCGGCTCGCGGATCGAGCGATAGGTCTCGACGATGGTCTCGACGGCGTTGACGACGCCGTCATAGTCAAAGCCGGGGCCGATGATCTTGCCGGTGGACGCGTCTTCCGCGCCCGAGCCGCCGAGCGTGATCTGGAAGTTCTCCTCGCCGCGCCGGTCAACGCCGAGGATGCCGATGTGGCCCGCGTGGTGGTGGCCGCAGGCGTTGATGCACCCCGAGATCTTGATCTTCAGCTCGCCGATGTCCCGCTGCCGCTCGATGTCGGCAAAGCGCTTCTGAATATCCATCGCCACGGGAATGGCGCGGGTGTTGGCCAGCGAGCAGTAGTCAAGGCCGGGGCAGGCGATGATGTCGGAGACCAGCCCGAGGTTGGGCGTCGCCAGGTTCAGCGCCTTCAGCTGCTGGTAGACCGTGTAGAGGTCCGCCTTTTTCACATGCGGCAGCACGATGTTCTGCTCGTGCGTCACCCGTACGTCGTCGAACGAGTAGCGCTCGGCGATGTCGGCCACCGCGTCCATCTGGTCGGCGGAGATGTCGCCCGGCGTCTCGCCGGTCGCCTTCAGGCTGATGGTGGCGATGGCGTAGCCCGGTGCCTTGTGGGCGTGCACGTTCTGCTCAACCCAGCGGGCGAACTCGGGGTCGCTCGCCAGCGCGGCCTCATAAGCCTCGTCCGTCTCGGGCAGGGTCTCGAACGGCGGCGGGGCGAAGAAGCGGGCGATGCGCTCCACCTCGCGGGGGTCGATATCCTCGAAGGTCTTCAAGACCTCCTGCCACTCGGCCTCCACTTCCTCCTGGAACTTCTCGATGCCGATTTCGTGGACGAGGATCTTGATGCGCGCCTTGAAGGCGTTGTCGCGGCGGCCGTAGCGGTTGTAGACCCGCAGCAACGCTTCCAGATACGACAGCAGGTGCTGCTGCGGCAGCCACTCGCGCACCGTCTTGGCGATGAGCGGCGTGCGGCCCATGCCGCCGCCCGCCATCACGCGGAAGCCCAGCTCGCCCGCCTCGTTCTTCAGGATATAAAGCCCCACGTCGTGCCACTGCACGGCGGCGCGGTCGCTCGGCGCGGCGGAAATCGCAATCTTGAACTTGCGCGGCAGGAACGAATACTCGGGGTGGAAGGTGGACCACTGACGGATCACCTCGCCCCACACGCGCGGGTCGCACACCTCGTCGGCGGCGGCGCCGGCGAACTGGTCCGCCGTGGTGTTGCGGATGCAATTGCCCGAGGTCTGGATGGTGTGCAGCCCCACCTTGGCGAGCGCCCGCAGGGCATCGGGGGCCTGCTCCAGCTTCAGCCAGTGCATCTGCATGTTGGTGCGGGTGGTGAAGTGGCCGTAGCCCTTGTCGTAGGTACGCGCCACGTGAGCAAGGCCCCGCAGCTTGGCCGCGTTCAGCGTGCCATAGGGGATCGCGATGCGGAGCATGTAGGCGTGCAGCTGGAGGTAGATGCCGTTCATCAGCCTGAGCGGCTTGAACTGCTCTTCCGTCAGCTCGCCCGACAGGCGGCGGGAGATCTGATCGCTGAACTCGTCGATGCGGGCGTCCAACATCGCCTGGTCGAAGGAATCATACTGGTACATGGCTTAAAGCTCCGCCTGCTTGCCAAGGTCGAGGCGGACCGAGGGCCCGCTGGCGCGCACCACCTCGCGGTAGCGGGTGGGCCAGGGCTTGCCGTCCTTCAGCTCGACATCAATGGGGTAGTAATCCATCACGATCTGCGCGGCGGCGTCGCGGACGGCGACCGCCTCGGCAGTCGCGGGGTCGTCGAACACTGCGGCCTCGCGCACGTCGCGGGTCCAGCCGTTTCCGGCCCAATACACAACGTCGCCTGTGGGAACGTCATAGGCGGTCATCACTTGCGGCATCCAACTCACTCCGCGGCCATCAGAAGATCGAGATTTTCAGGGATAAAGGGGGCGATGATGCCCGGCCGCTCCACCGCCAGCGCCGCCACCTCGCCCACCACCAAGAGCGCCGGGCTGCGGACCTTGTGGGTGGCGATAGTCTCGGCCAGGCCGCCAACCGTGGTCTTGAAGGTGCGGCCCTCAAGGCGCGTGCCGCCTTCCAGCACGGCGGCGGGAGTGTCGGGGGCAAGGCCATCTTCCATCAGCTTCTCGGCGATCAGCGGCGCGGCGGCGAGGCCCATGTAGACGACGAGCGTGCGGCCTGGGCTGGCCAGACCCTTCCAGTTCTGGTCGGTAAGGCCCTTGCACTGGCCCGCCACAAAAGTGACGGCGCTGGCGTGCTCCCGGTGGGTCAGCGGCAGCAAGCTCTCGGCGGCGCAACCGAGCGCGGCGGTGATGCCGGGGATGACCTCGACCGCAATGCCGGCATCCCGGCAGGCTTCCACCTCCTCGCCGCCCCGGCCGAAGACGAACGGGTCGCCGCCCTTCAGCCGCGCCACGCGGTAGCCGGCGCGGGCCTTGGCGACGAGCAGGGCGTTGATGTCCTCCTGCTTCATGGTGTGGCGGGAGCGGGCCTTGGCCACGCAGATGCGCTCGGCCAGCGGGTTGACGAGGTCCATGATGCGCGGATCGATGAGGCCGTCGTAGACCACCACCTCGGCATCGCGCAGGGCCTTCACCGCCTTGACGGTGAGCAGATCCGGATCGCCTGGGCCGCCGCCCACGAGTACGACGCGCCCCGCCGCGGGCTCTTGCCCGCGTTGGGATGAATCGACGCCAAAGGGACGGTTGGCCCCTGAAGCCAGCCACCGTTGCATGGTTCTCTCCTGAAATCCGGGAGCGTAAACTGGCTTCAGACGGGTTGAATCGCAAACGAGGTTTTCTTGGGCGACCCCTAGCCCAACTTGGGGAACGGACCCACAGGGGAAAGGCGGACGCGGCACTCCGTTGGGCTGGCCGGCCCGCTGATGCGTTACACATGTGAATACATGGGATCATAGCGCGATGGTTCCGTCGCGCCGGAACGGGCCCAATCGAACGGGCCAAGTGAAACGGGGACCCTGCCATGCTGAAAGACATTCTGGTGCTGCTGGGCGAAACCGGGGCGGAGTCGCCCGCCCTTGAATTCGCGGTTGAACTGGCGCGGGCCAACAGCGCCCATCTCACCGCCGTCGTGTGCGCGGGCGTGCCGCTCTATCAGGAATACCTGCTCGGCACGGTCGTGTTCGAGGCATACCAGACCGAGGTCGGCCGTCAGACCGAGGTGGCGGAGGCCGCGTGCGCCGCCGTGCGCGAGCGGCTGGGCGCTTCGGGCGTTCCCCACGAGGTCCGCACCATTATCGTTGACCTGGATATCCTGCCCATGGATGCGGCGGTGCACGCCCGCTACGCCGATCTGGTGCTGGTCGGCCATCGCGGCTCGTACGGCGACGGGCGCATGTGGGACCGGCTGGTGCAGAGCATCGTCTTCCAGACGGGCCGCCCGCTCATCATCGTGCCCGAGCGGGCGCACCTGCCGCTGGACAAGGTGATGATCGGCTGGAACGCCAGCCGCGAGGCGGTGCGGGCGGTGCACGACGCCATGGACCTCATCAGCGCCGCCGAGCGGGTGGATGTGGCCGTGGTCGATGCCGTGCCCAGCGACGACGGCCACGGCGAGGAGCCGGGCGCGGGCCTGGCGGCGCATCTGGCCCGCCACGTGCGAAACGTGGATGTGCACCGGCTGGACAGCCAGGGCCGCCCCATCGGTGAAGTCCTCCAGACCTTCGCGCGCGATCAGGGCGCGCGCCTCCTGGTGATGGGCGCCTACGGCCACTCCCGCATGTGGGAAATGCTGCTGGGCGGCGCGACGCGCGACGTGCTCGCCAACGCCACCATGCCGGTGCTGCTGTCGCATTGAGGGGTGGGGTTCCCGCGAGATTTTTGCAGGGGGAACTCGTTCCCCTGCGACCTCCCTATTCGTTTTTTGAAAGGGCCGTGTCCTGCATGAAAGGCGCGGCCCTAAATGGAAAGGGAGGTTGCCAAGAGGGGTAAGCCCCTCCTGCGAGATAATCCTTGAGAAAACTACGCCAGCCGCATGGCGGCGAGAAGCGCGCGGCGGGCGGCCCAGCACTGGTCCCAGAGGGCGGGGTTGCCGATGTCGCCGGGGGTGATGCGCTCGGGCCAGTGCTCCTCGACCACGCGGCACAGCCGCTCCCACTTGGCGTCGTCCAGCAGGAAACGCTGGTCGATGGCGGCCAGCGCTGCCTCGTCCACCTGCACGCGCAGGCGCAGGCAGGCGGGGCCGCCGCCGTTCCGCATGCTCTCGCGCACGTCGATGACGATGGCTTCGCGGATCGGGTTGTCGGCGGCCAGCAGCTTCTGCACGTAGTCCCAGACGCGGTGGTTGTCCCGGCACTCCTGCGGCATCACCAGCGCCATGCCGCCTTCTGGAAGCGTGACGAGCTGGGAGTTGAACAGGTAGGAGCGGATGGCGTCCTCCAGCCCCACCTCGCTTGACGGCACCTCGATGATGACGACGCCCGGCAGCGCCTCCTCCAGCGCGGCGTAGAACTTCGCCTTGTCCTCGAAGGCGTGCTCGTGGGCGAACAGCACCTGTTCGTTGGCGACCGCCACCACGTCGTTATGGAAGGCCCCGGCCTGAATGGCGGTGTCGGACTGGGCAACGAGCAGCGTGCGCTTGGGGTCGAGCCCATGGAGGCGCGCCACGGCCTCGCTCGCCCGCCTGCGCTGGCGCGCCGGGAAGCGGCCGCCTTTCTCCTCGCCGTAGACGAACACCTCAACGCCCGGTGCGCCGTGGGCGGGCGCCAGACGCATGTGGTTGGCCGCGCCCTCATCCCCGAAGTGGACGCCGTAGCGCAACGGTGCGTGCACGCAGAAATGCTGTTCGTCCGTGAAGGCCATGCGGAGCCACTGCTCCGTCTCCTGCGCTTCCAGCGAGCGGTGGGCCATGGAGGCGAGGTTGGCGACGGTTATATGCGCGCGCCCGTCCGCCGTGTCCGGCTTGGGGGAGACGGTGGCGGCGTTGGCCGTCCACATGGAAGAGGCGGCAAAGGCGTTGCGGAACAGGGCCGGGTCCGCCGCGAAAGCCGCCGCGCACACGGCGGCATCCGAGCCGTCGAAACCCAGCATCCGCAGGGCGGGCACATGGGGGCGCTCCTGCGGCGGCAGCACGCCCTGGGGCAGGCCCAGATCCAACAGCTGCTTCATCTTGGCGAGGCCCTGGAGCGCCGCGGCCCGCGGCGAGGAAACCTCGCCCGCGTTGGCGGCGGAGGCCACGTTGCCGAGGCTGAGGCCGGCGTAGTTGTGGGTCGGGCCGATCAGCCCGTCGAAATTGATTTCCCTGTAGGACATAGGGTGCGGACTCTTCGGTTGTCAGGCTGGCTTCAGGCCGGTGCGGATGGGGGCGCCCGGCGCGCTTTGCTCCAGGCTGGCGACAGGATAGGCGCAGTAGTCGGCCGCATAGTAGGCGCTCGGCCGGTGATTGCCGGAAAGCCCCACGCCGCCGAAGGGGGAGGCGGAGGCCGCCCCGGTCGTCGGCCGGTTCCAGGCGAGCACCCCGGCGCGCGTTTCGGCCCAGAAGCGGGTGTAAAGCGCTTCGTCTTCCCCGATGAACCCGGCGGCAAGGCCATAGCGGGTGGCATTGGCTTCATCGAGCGCGGCGCTGAAATCGGTGACGCGGATCACCTGCAGGAGCGGGCCGAAATGCTCCTCATCCGGGCGGGAGGCGACGTGGGTGACGTCGATGATGCCGGGGGTGAGGAACGGCCTGTCCTCGATGGGGTGGGTCATCAGCTTCACCGGCTTGCCCCCGGCGGCCAGCATTCCCTCCTGCGCGGCGAGTAGGCGGCGGGCGGCGTTGCGGTTGATGACCGGGCCCATGAACGGCTGGGGCTCGTCGAACGGCGCGCCGACGATCAGCCGCTCGGTCACGCCCACCAGCGCATCCAGCACCCGGTTGCCCTCGTCCCCTGCGGGCAGGATGAGGCGGCGGGCGCAGGTGCAGCGCTGCCCGGCGGAGAGAAAAGCGGATTGGGCGATGATGTGGGCGGCCGCTTCCGCGTCGCTGACGCCCCACACGACGAGCGGGTTGTTGCCGCCCATCTCCAGCGCGAGGATTCTGTTCGGCGTCTCGGCGAACTGGCGGTGGAGCGCAAGGCCCGTCGGCATGGAGCCGGTGAACAGGAGGCCATCGATATCCGGGTGCCCGGCGAGCGCCCGGCCGGTGCTTGCCCCGCCGTTGACCACGCGCAGCGCATCGGCGGGCAGGCCCGCTTCCTCCCACACCTCGGCCATGGCAAGGCCGCAGGCGGGCGTCTCCTCGCTCGGCTTGAAGACGACCGTGTTGCCCGCCAAGAGGGCGGGCACGATGTGCCCGTTGGCCAGGTGCATGGGGAAGTTGTAGGGCCCCAGCACCGCCAGCACGCCGTGCGGCTTGTGGGCGACGCGCTGGCGCATCCCGCCCGCCTCCTGCACCTTCGTGCCGGTGCGCTCCCCATAGGCGCGGATGGAGATTTCCACCTTAGCGGCGACGCTGTCGATTTCCGTCTGCGCTTCCCAGAACGGCTTGCCGGTTTCCTGCGAGATGAGGCGGGCCAGCTCTTCCTTCCGCTCGCGCATCCGCTCGGCGTAGGTGGTGGCGATGGCGGCCCGCGCCTCGAACGAACGGCGCGCCCAATCAGGAAGGGCACTGCGCGCGGCCGCGATGGCGGCGGAAACCTGCGCCTCGGTGGCAACCGGGCCGCGCCACACCGGCGCGCCGGTCGAGGGGTCGTAGGAAACGAGAAGCGCGCCGGCTTCGGCGCCCGCCTGATCGGTCAGAGGCGCGGGCACGCCGGTCTTGTCAAAAGGTGACATGCAGGATCTCCATGCCGGGGCTGAGGCCGAGACAGGCGGCCAGGGGTTCGTCCACCATCACGGCGCTGTGGGGAAGAAGTTCCAGCCGCCCGCGCGCAGCGCGAAAATCCGCGCCCCGGCCGACGGCCACCAGCGCATCGAGGCTGGTCTCGCTATCGAGCGGGCGCACGCCCGCCACTTCGGAGAGGTGGTGATCCTTCACCGCCTTCAGGTCATCGGCGTAGGCGACAACGGTCGGCCCGCCGTCAAAGATGTCCACATAGCCCTCGTAGCGAAAGCCTTCCTCGGCGAGGAGGGTATAGGCCCGCTCCCCATCCCGGTGCGGGCGGCCGATGGCCGCCTGGGCGGCAGGCGGCAGCAGGCGCGCATAGATGGGATATTTGGGCATCAGGTCGGCGATGAACTGGTTGCCGTGCAGGCTGTTGAAGCGGTCCGCGTCCTCGAACTCCATGTCGAAGAAGTGGCGGCCCAGCCCCTCCCAGAACGGCCAGCTGCCATCCTCCGCCTGATAGCCGCGCAGGTCGGCGATGATCTTGGCGGCGAAGCGTGACCGGTGGGCGGCAAGGAACAGGTAGCGGCTGCGGGCGATCAGGCGGCCCGCGCCGGCGGCGCGCCGCTCCGGCTCCAGAAACAGCCCGCCCACTTCCGAGCAGCCGTCGAAGTCGTTGACCAGGTGCAGCACGTCGGAGGTGAGCGACTTGCCCAGCTCCTTGCAGGTCTGGGAGATGCGGGTGATCTTGTAGCTGTAGAACGGCCACTCAACGCCCAGCCGGGTGAACAGGCTGGCGGTGCCGAAGACGGCACCGGTGCCCACGTCTTCCAGCACCAGCATGTAAAGCTCGCCCGAGCCCTCGGCGGCGGCCTGGGACAGACCGGCCACGCTGGCGTTCACCCGGCGGGCAAGGTCGTCCCGATTGGGCGGCAGGTTGGTGAAGCCGCCGCCAGTCTTGAGCGACAACTGGTAGAGGGCGTCGATATCCTCCGGCCGGGCCATGCGAACACGAAAAGCGCCGCCCCGCGCTTCGGCGCGCACGGCCTGGTTCGCGATCAGTTTCTCGCTTGCGTTCGGGCTCACGGACGGTCCCCCCGCGGCGGAACCGGAAGCGTCCCGGAAGCCAGCCGCATCAGAAGCAATGCTGAAAGCCGGGCGCGCTCGGCCAGGCTCTCGGTAACAAGAAACTCATCAGACGAATGGATGGCTCCGCCGCGTACGCCCAAAGTGTCCACAACGGCGAGGCCCTCGGCGGCGAGGTTGTTGCCATCGCAGCAGCCGCCGGTCGCCGCCCAGTGGATTGGCAGGCCCAAGTCCTCTCCGCACAGCTTCACCGCCGCGAACAAGGCGGCCTGTCGCTCGTCCATCGGCTTGGGCGGGCGGTTGAAGCGGCCGTGGAGCGTGAGCGCAACATCCCGCGCGGCGGAGACCTCGGCGATGATCCGCTCCGCCTGCGTCTGCGCCCAGTGCATGTCCGCGTGAGTCTTCACCCGAATCTCGAACCGGCCGACGGCGGAGGCTGGCACCACATTGGTCGGCGCACCGCCCTCCATGCGGGCAACGTTCACCGTCAGGCCCTCTTTTGCGCCGGTGAGCGCCGCCAGCCGCACGAAGGCGTCGGCGACAGCGAGCACGGCGTTGCGCCCTTCCTGCGGGTTGCGCCCGGCGTGGGCCGAGCGGCCCTCCGCCACAATGCTGAACGAGCCGATGCCCTTGCGCGCGCCCGCCAGCCGCCCGTCTTCCATGGCGGGCTCGTAGACCAGCCCCAGGTGCGCGCTGCGTGCCGCCTCCGCCAGAACGGGGGCGGAGCCGAGGGAGGAGACCTCCTCGTCGGCGTTGATGACGATCTCATAGCCCAGCCGGTCCGCCCACGGGCTGCGCTCCAGCGCCTGCAAGGCGTGCAGCATCACGAGCAGCCCGCCCTTCATGTCGGCAACGCCCGGCCCGTTGATGACGCCGGGGCGTAAGTCCTGCGGCGTCTGGAACGGGTGGTCGGGCGCGAACACCGTGTCCATATGGCCGGCCAGCAGCACGCGGATGGGCGCTTCCGGCCGCTTGGAAAGGCGCAGGATGCGCCCGTGCTCAAGGGGGGCGAGGCGGCCGTCGGCGGTGACGGCATGGGCAGGCGCGGGGTCCACCAGCCGCAGGTCGCCGCCAAGCGGGGCGAAGGCCTCGCGCAGCACGTCGGCCATGCGGGCCAGCCCGGCGAGGTTGCGGCTGCCGGAGTTGATGGCGCTCCACCGGCGCACGGTATCGATCATGGCGTTGCTCTGGCCGTCGATCCAGTCCAGCGCGGCCTGTTCGCGAGTATCGATGCGCGTCATTGAACCTAGCATGGGGATTAATCCTTCCGGCACAGATATTGTCACGCCTGCCGCCGCAGGGGTTACGAAAGGCTGTGCTTTTCGCCGCAGAAAATTCGGTGTATGCGTAATAATATGAGGCAAGCCACTCTCGATGCCACTGACCGGCGGATTCTCCACGCGCTCCAGCAGGACGCGCGGATGACCAACCAGGCGCTGGCAGGAAGGGTGAACCTGTCGCCCAGCGCCTGCCTTGCGCGAGTGCGGCGGCTGGAGGCGGCGGGGTTGATTCTCGGCGCGCATGCGGCGGTGGATATCGAGCGGGTGCAGCCAACGGTGGTGATCTATGCGGGCGTGACCCTGGCCAGCCACCACCCGCAGGATTTCGCCCGCTTCGAGGAGCGGATCGCTGCCCTGCCCGCCGTCATCGAGGCGGCGCAGGTGAGCGGCAACTTCGATTATCTCCTGAAAGTCGCGGTGCCGGATATCAACGCCTGGCGGACGCTTGCGGATGCGGTGCTGGCGGGAGACTTCGGCGTCGCCAAGATCACCTCCCTCATCCGCATGGCCGAGGTGAAGCGCTTCACCGGCTATCCGATAGACGGGGTCCGGCCGCCAGGCGGGGCACGCAAGGGCTGAGCCGGATTCAACTCAAAGGACTCATTGCATGTCGACTGTTGTTATTGAGACGCCGCGCCTTGCCTTGCGGGAATGGCGGGGCGAAGACCGCGCCCCTTTCGCCGCCATGAACGCGGACCCGGAGGTGATGCGCTACTTCCCCCGGCCCTACACGCCCGAAGAGAGCAACGCCATGGTGGACCGCATCATGGCGATGATGGCGGAGCGCGGCTTCGGCTTCTATGCGGTGGAGGAAAAGGGCGGCGCGCCGTTCATCGGTTTCGTCGGCCTCTCCGTGCCCCGGTTCGAGGCGGCGTTCACGCCCTGCGTCGAGATCGGCTGGCGGCTGATGCGGTCCGCGTGGGGGGCAGGGCTACGCCACCGAGGCGGCCCGCGCCGTGCGCGACGATGCCTTCACCCGGCTGGGGCTGGAGGAGATCGTCTCCTTCACCGCCGTGCCGAACGAGCCCTCCCAGCGGGTGATGCAGCGCATCGGTTTCCGGCATGAGCCCGCCCTCGACTTCGACCACCCCCTCGTGCCCGAGGGCAACTGGCTCCGCCGCCACGTCCTCTACCGCCTCGACCGCAAGGGGTGGGAGGGGTTGGTAAAGCATCTCTGATCGTTGGTCGGTCTGGATCCTGGAATTGGCATCGGGTAACCAGGATAAATGGACAGGATACCCCTATGCGTTCCTTACAATCGGAAAGATGAAGCTCGCCGCGCTGGCGCAAAATGGGATCCAGAGCTCCGAGCCTGGATCTGCGAGCCTGCCCAGCTCACGTCTCACTTATACGCGCAGCTTCGCCCTTTTGTCCCGCGTATGTACCGGCTGGATGTGGAGCCACCATACATCCGTCCATGGATGGTCCCGCAGACCTCATGGGGGAAGAACCTACGGGCCGTCCTTAAGAAAGAAGAATGGGACGTTGTTCGCCGACATGCCTACGCTTCTGCTGGCAATCGCTGCCGTGTGTGCGGAGGGCGTGGCCCCAAGTGGCCCGTAGAGGCTGATGAGGCATGGGAATATGATGATGCTACCCTCACCCAGACCTTAAAGGGTGTCATTGCCCTTTGCCCGTCGTGTCACCGTGTCCGACACTGGGGAAAGACCATGGTCGATGGCAACGAGGAGGAGGCTTTCGAGTGGGTAATGCACATCAACCGGTGGAGCCGGAGCGAAGCAGAAAAGGCGGCTGATTTTGCATTTCGACAATGGGAACGGCGGTCGAGGCATCAGTGGCGCGTAGATTACTCATGGGTCACTCGCACCCATGGTTTTCAACCAGACGAGGAGGGGCTTCGCCGCGCTGCGATCGCAAATCAGGAACTCGTATCAATGGCGGCGGCACGAGCTGGATTGTTGAATGTGATGGAAGAAGTGCCGCCTTCTTCCGGTCAGCTTAACCCGCCCGAACCTGTCGCATCACAGAGGCCTGACGTGGCTCCAGTGCCCCAACGCCAATCGGGCAAGATTATGCGCTTTTTTAAATCCCTCTTCCGAGAGTGACGAAAAACACCGGCGGGAAGCTGACTCCCGCCAGTGTTTTTTGTGTTGTTAACGGCTAACGGCGACGAAGCTCAATCCGGTGGGTTGTGCTTGCGGAGGAACGCTTCCAGCTGGTTAAAATAGGCCTTGCGGTTGGACATGTGGGAGAAGCCGTGGCCTTCGTCCTTATAGAGGTAGAACTCGTGCGGCTTGCCCGCCTTCTCCAGCGCCCTGGCGTAGAGAATGGACTGCTCCGGTGGTACGCGCTGGTCGTCGTCGCCGTGGGCGAGGAACACCGGCACCTGCAGGCGGTCGATCTGCCTGAGCGGTGAGAAGTCGTCGATGTCCGCGTCCTTGTCGCCGCGCACCCGCTCCTTCCAGACCCGCGCCTCCGTGCCGCTGTAGAAGAAGTCGCGCGAATAGCGCAGCTGCCGGGCGATGTCGGTAACCCCGGCGAAGCTGGCGGCGCAGCGATAGCGCTCCGGGTTGCGGGTCGCGCCCCACAGGGCGGCATAACCGCCGTAGGAGGCGCCGACGATGCAGACGCGCTTGGGGTCGGCGATGCCTTCCTTCACCAGCCAGTCCATGCCGTCGTCCAGATCGTCCTGCATGGCCCGGCCCCACTGGCCGTCGCCGCGCTCCTCGAACGCCCAGCCATAGCCTCCCGAGCCCCGGTAGTTGGGTTGCAGCACGGCATAGCCGCGGTTGGCGAGGAACTGCACGTCGGGGTCGTAGGCGTCGTTGTCCCGCACGCCATAGGGGCCGCCATGGGGCATGATGATGAGCGGCAGGCCCTTCGCCTCGCGCCCCGGCGGCAGGGTGAGGTAACCATGGATCTCCAGCCCGTCGCGGGCCTTGTAGGAGATCGGCTTCGGACTGGCGAGCGTCTTGCCCCGCAACTTCTCGTTCACGGCGGCGACGCGGTTCATGGTGGCCGTGGCCATCTGGAACAGATAGTAGTTGCCCGGGTTGTCCGGGCTGGACACGTGAACGAGGAGGCGCGTGTTGTCGCGGCTGCGGGAGACGATCGAGGCCCGCTGCGGCGCAACGGACTTGTCGAGGGCGGCCTGAAGCTCCTTCAGCGCCGGGTCGAACCACTCCACCCGATGGCGCTCGTCGGTGTAATAGGCGGCCAGCAATGATTTTTTGTCCGGGGCGAGGCTGATGTTGCTGATATCATTGGTCGGGCTTTCGAACAGCCGCTCGCCGAGCGTCAGGGTCGCGAAGTCGAAGCGGTAGACGGCGCGGCGCCCCGTCTGCTCGCTGGAGAGAACGTAACCCTCGTCGCTGTCCGGCACCGGCACAAACCCGTCGATGATGCTGGCGGGGCCGTCGTAGCGAACCTTGTCGATCCGGCGCAACGGGTCGCCGTCCCTACTGCGGTAAAAGAGCGAATACCCCTGCTGCGTAAAGGAATAGCCCCCACGCACGACGCCGGCACTGTCCGCGAACCACTGCCATACGCCTGCCCGCTGGCCGACGACCAGCTCCATGTCGTCCGTCTCCAGATCCACCCGGTAGACAGCGGGGTAATCCTCCAGCGTCTTCTGGATGGAGAGCAGCAGCCACTTGCCGTCCGGGTCCACGTAAAGCACGTCATCCCCAACGATGCCCTGCGTCCGCTTGCCGACGAATTTCGTCTCCCGGGTCGCCAGATCGAAGGCGACGAGACGGGTGACGTAAATGTCGTTGCCCCGAAACTTCTGATTGCGGCCGAGGCTGATAAGTACCTTGCCGTTGCCCGCCCAGCGATACCACGCGACTTCGTAGCCGTCGGACACGGGAAAGAACTGATGCTGGTCGCCGAACAGGTCGATGACCCCAAGGGTTTCCTTGGGCTCCTCGCTTCCGCGCCTCACCATGCCGAGCAGCATCGTGCCGCTCGGCGACAGCTCAGGCGCACTGATGACGGGAAGCTGGGCAAAGTCTTCGGTTGGAATAAGCGCAGGCTGCGCGCTGTTCGCGTTTGCGGCCACCGCCGCCTGTGGCGGCACGCTCCCCAACAGCATCATTGCAGCCGCCAAGGCTGCCGCCCAGCAACGTTTCCCCATGTTACAGCCCCCCGGCAACAAGTTTCTCAGCCGAAATAGTTAGCTCAAAGCAACTATATGGGCCAAGGCAAAACGCCGGGGTGGGGGGAGGATATATCTTCCAAAAAAACACCGGCGGGAAGCTGACTCCCGCCGGTGTTCTTCCGTGCCGTTGAGGCTTGCAGAGGCTCTAAGCGTCGATCTCGAACTTGACGCCCTGGGCCAGCGGCAGATCGCGGCCGTAGTTGATGGTCTGGGTCTGGCGGCGCATGTAGGCCTTCCAGGCGTCCGAGCCGGATTCGCGGCCGCCACCGGTCTCCTTCTCGCCGCCGAACGCGCCGCCGATCTCGGCGCCCGACGTACCCATGTTGACGTTGGCGATGCCGCAGTCGCTGCCCTGGGCGGAGAGGAAGTATTCTGCCTCGCGCATGTCCGTCGTCAGGATGGAGGAGGAGAGGCCCTGCGGCACGTCCCGCTGCAGGCGGATGGCCTCCTCGAAGTCGGTGTAGCGCAGCACGTAGAGAATGGGCGCGAAGGTTTCCTCGCGGACGATTGCCGTCTGCTCCGGCATTTCCACCAGCGCCGGGGTGACGTAGACGCCGCCCGGCACCCGCTCGATGCGCTCGCCGCCGGTAATGGCGCCGCCCTCGGCCTTCGCCTGCTCAAGCGCGTGCTTCATGGCCTCGTAAGCGCCCTCGTCGATGAGCGGGCCGAGCAGGTTCTTCGCATCCAGCGGGTCGCCGATGGGCAGCGACGCGAACGCCGCCTTCAGGCGCGGCACCAGCGCGTCGTAAACCGAGTCATGTACGATGAGGCGGCGCAGCGTGGTGCAGCGCTGGCCGGTGGTGCCCGCCGCGCCAAAAGCGACGGCCCGCACCGCCAGTTCCAGATCCGCCGACGGGCAGACGATGGTGGCGGCGTTGCCGCCCAGCTCCAGGAGCGTGCGGCCAAGGCGGGCGGCGACCGTTTGCGCCACGGCCCGGCCCATGCGGGTGCTGCCCGTTGCCGAGACAAGCGGCACGCGGGGATCAGCGGTCATCGCCTCGCCCACATCCGCCCGGCCCATGATGAGCTGGGAGAGGCCCTTGGGGGCTTGCGGGAAGTCCGCCGCCACGGTTTCCATCAGGTGCTGCACGGCGATGGCTGTCAGCGGCGTCTTTTCGGACGGCTTCCAGAGGATGGAATCGCCGCACACCAGCGCCAGCGCCGCGTTCCACGACCACACGGCGACCGGGAAGTTGAACGCCGAGATGATGCCGACGGGGCCCAGCGGGTGCCACATCTCGCGCAGGTGATGGTTGGTGCGCTCGGTCGCGATGGTGAGGCCGTAAAGCTGGCGGGAAAGACCGAGGGCGAAATCGCACACGTCGATCATTTCCTGCACCTCGCCCAGCCCTTCGGAGAGGGGCTTGCCGCTCTCGGCGGAGACGAGGCGGCCCAGCGGCTCCTTGTGCTGGCGCAGCGCATCGCCGAGGCGGCGGACCAGCTCGCCACGCACCGGGCCTGGCACACGCGACCAGGCGCGGAAGGCCTCGACGCTCTGGCCGATCTTCTCCGTGACGCTTGCGGGCGTGTCCATCTTCAGGCGGCCGGTCTCGCTGCCGTCGATGGGCGAGCGGGCGACGAGATCGCCCTCGGCATAGAGGGTGCGCGGAACGCCCATCGCATCGAGATAACCGGTCACATCCACCATGCTGTCTACTCCTTTGGGGAATTCAAAAGCGGTTCGAGGAAACAAAGATAGTTCGATGATTTAAAGATCACTCAGCGTTTTGCCCGGCGCAATGTGGCGGGCGCTGACCGGCAGCTCGAGCACGGCCGGGCGATTGCTGGCAACGGCCGCCTCGAAGGCCGGGGCAAAATCCTCCGTGCGCTCCACCTTTGCTGCAAAGCAGCCGAAGCTGGCGCCCAGCGCCACGAAATCCGGGTTGGCAAGGACCGTGCCGGAAACCCGGCCCGGATACTCCCGACTTTGGTGCATGCGGATGGTGCCATAGACGCCGTTGTTGGCGATGAGCACGATGATGTTGACGCCATACTGGGCGGCGGTCGCCAGTTCCTGCACGGACATGACGAAATCCCCATCCCCCGCCACGCAAACGACGGTGCGCTCCGGGTGCACGATCTTGGCGGCGATGGCGGCGGGCAGGCCGTAGCCCATGGCCCCGCTGGTGGGCGCAAGCTGGGTGCGGTAGCGCCGGTGCTGGTAGAAGCGGTGCAGCCACGCGGCAAAGTTGCCCGCGCCGTTGGTGAGAATGGCATCGTGCGGCAGGGTGCGGTCCAGATGCGCCATCACCTCCGCAAGGTTCACGCCCTCGCCTACCACGACCGGCCTGATCCAGTCCTGATAATCGGCATGGGCGCGGGCCGCCTCGCCCGCCCAGGCGGCGGCGTCCACCCGGATGGCGGCCAGCGCATGGGCGGCTTCATCAAGGCTGGAGGCAATGCTGAGCACCGGCTGGTAGACCTTGCCCAGCTCGTTCGCATCCGGATGAATATGGATGAGCCGTTGCTGCGGCACCGGCGGCTGGATGAGGGTGTAGCCGCTCGTCGTCATCTCCGAAAGGCGCGAGCCGAACACCAGCAGCAGGTCTGCGTCCTTCACCCGCTCGGCGAGCCGTGGGTTGGGGCCGATGCCCAGGTCGCCCGCGTAATTGGGGTGGGTGTTGTCGAACAGGGACTTGCGGCGGAAGGTGGTGGCGACCGGCAGGTCGTTCGCCTCCACGAAAATCCTGAGGTTGGCCAGCCCCTCCTCGCTCCAGCCGCTGCCGCCCAGCAGCACCAGCGGGCGCATCGAGCCCGCCAGCAGCGCCTTCAGCTGTTCGATGGAGGAAAGCGCCGGCGCGGAGACGGCGGGCTCCACGCGTCCGAAGGTGGGACCCGTGCTCGGCTCCACCAGCATGTCCTCCGGCAGGGCGAGCACCACCGGGCCGGGGCGGCCACTCATGGCGACGGCATAGGCGCGGTCCACATATTCGGCCATGCGGTTGGGGTCGTCCACCTCCGCCACCCACTTGGCCAGCGTGCCGAACATCTGGCGGTAGTCCACCTCCTGAAAGGCTTCGCGGTCCCGGTCCTGCCGCGCCACCTGACCGATGAACAGGATCATCGGGATGGAATCCTGCCGGGCGGTGTGCACGCCGATGGCGGCATGGGTCGCGCCGGGGCCGCGGGTGACGAAACAGAGGCCGGGGCGGCCGGTCAGGCTGCCGTAGGCGCTCGCCATGTTGGCGGCCCCCGCTTCGTGACGGCAGGTGATGAGCCGGATGCGATCCTGAACGTCATGCAGCGCATCGAGCACGGCGAGGTAGCTCTCGCCCGGAACGCAGAAGGCATGGGTTGCGCCCTGGGCGATGAGACAATCGACCAGTTGTTGCGCGGCGGTGCGGATGGTTTCGGCCATACAGCCGTGGTGCGATGCCGGTGTGCCGGAGTCAATCGGCAGACTGGCAGGCCGCCGGGCCCCTGGCAGGCATTCCGCCAAGCTGGGCAGCAAAGCGTTGGTTGCAGGACAGTAAGAGGCCGATTTTATAGGAAGTTAAGTTTCTTTTTTCTGATGACAGCGCTTCTCTAGGCCGCGATACGGATAATTTACGAAGGGGTCCTTCTCTGATTTGAATTGTCGCCAGTCAAAATCATAGCGCTCGTTTTCAGGCCAGTCTGTAGGGTAGCGAACCGTGAAATAGTCGCCGATACAGGACTCAAATCCGCCTGTGTCTGCCTCCAAAGAAATAGATAAAAAATCAGGCCCAGACGAGAACGCTTCATGTTGAAATTGGGCTGTCAGCAAGATGGCAAGCCCGGCGATTGCATTGAGCAGGTTCTCAAGGTTGGCTTGAGCGAAGTTCTCATGCCGGTTATGCTTTAGATTGTTGTAGGCTTGATACCAGCTTGGGCCTTTTCCTATGGCATTAGGCCAGTTTCTGAATGGTCTTAAGATCATTGTCCGCTCGCGCCATAGAGGCAGTTTTATTTCATATCCAGATAATTGGTGTGATTTTCCTACTTGTTCGTAGGTTTTAATGTTGCCCTTGCTGCCTAGATCACAGCCATTATCAAAGAATATCGCTTTGAAGTTAGCTTCGATTTCCATGCAAGTAGCCATCAGAAGCTGGTGAATCCTGAAAGAATAGGTCTGGAGATTCGTATCTGCGGGTTCAATGAAATCGAGGAGACTCTGGAGGTCCCTCTGGATCATCAGGAAGGAGCGGATGAAATGCGCTGGATCCGTCGCATATTTGGGATGCCGAATATACATCCAGCGGCCACCTTCAGCATAATCACCGTCGGCGAACTGGCGTATAATACGGCGATAGGGGCGCGTTACTGCCATCAGAATGCCTGCACATTTGTTTGCGTAACATCCTAGGGTTTAGCAGCTATTTGTTCCGCAAAAAATATAAGGGGGTCGCAAACCCCCTTAAAAAATCCCCCATTCGTTTTTAGGGACGCACCCGGTCTGACCGGGCGCGGCCCGTTCTAACGAAGGGGAGGTGCAGGAGGGTCCAAGACCCTCCTGCATTTAAAATCCCAAGCAACCGCTCAGGCGGCGGTCAGCTTGCCGCCGGCGCGCTCGACGCCTTCAACGATCGCCTTGCGGGCGGCCTCGGGGCCGTCCCACTTCACGATCTTCACCCACTTGCCCTTTTCCAGGTCCTTGTAGTGCTGGAAGAAGTGGGCGATGCGCTCCAGCAGGATCGGCGGCAGCTCGTCGTGGCTCTGCACGTTGGCGTAAACCGGGTTCAGCTTGGCGATGGGGACGGCGAGGATCTTCTCGTCGTTGCCGGCTTCGTCTTCCATGTGAAGAACGCCGATGGGGCGGGCGGGGATGACGCAGCCCGGCACGACCGGGGTATCGGTCAGCACCAGCACGTCAACGGGGTCGCCGTCTTCCGACAGGGTGTGCGGCACGAAGCCGTAGTTGGCCGGGTACACCATGGCGGTGTTGACGAAACGATCGACGAACAGCGCACCCGATTTCTTGTCGATCTCATACTTCACAGGCGCGCCGCCTGCCGGGATCTCGATCACGACGTTGATCTCTTCGGGCGGGTTCTTGCCGACCGGAATGTAACGAATATCCATGCGGAACGTCCTTCAACGGGGAAACTACACGCGCGGGGGGATAGCGCTTCGCACCCGCAGCACGCAACGCGTTTTTGGGATTTCAGGGTTTGCGGCCGTAGGCTTCGCCCATGCGGCGAATGCTGGCGATTTTAGCGTTGAAGGGCTCCCAGTCGTCCCGCTCGTCGATGGCCGCCCAGATGGCCTCCACCTCGTCGATGAGCATTGTGCAGGGGTTTTCCTCCGCGAAATAGGGGTGGGCGAGGTTCTGCCGCGCCGCATCGCTCGGCTGGAAGGTGGCGATCTGCTCGCGCAACGGCGCGGCGTCCTCGCCCGCGTAGGTGTTGGCGGCGGACGATTTGTCGCGGCGACCCTCGGAAAGCGAGCCGCCGTACCAGTCGAAATAGAAGCGCTCCAGCCCCACTTTCGTATCGATAAGGAACCGCTCCATGGCCTGGAGGAGCGCGAGGTTGCGCTGCTCGTCCTCGGCGGGGACGACCCCGAGCCGCCGGAAAATCGCGGAAACCAACTCATTCTCGAAGTGCTCGGGGAAGGTCTCCAGCACCGGCGTTACCACCTCCTTGGGCACGATGGTGAGCAGCGCCTTGGCCAGCTGGTAGACGTTCCAGTGCAGCGCCTCCGCCTGCCGGCCATAGGCGTAGAGGCCGTATTCATCAAAATAGGCGGCAGTGAAGGCGAGGTCGTAGATGGGGGCGAAGCGCCAGGGGCCGTAGTCGAAGCTCTCGGCGGTGATGTTGATATTGTCGGTGTTCAGAACGCCATGGACGAACCCGGCCGCCATGTAGCTGGAGACCAGCCTTGCCGCACCCTTGACCGCGTGATCGAGAAGGGCCGAGACCCGTTCTTCCAGCGCCGTCTCCGGCCCCGGCGCGTCCGGCACGTAGCGGGCGAGCACATAGTCGGTAAGCTGGATCATTTCATCAGCCAGGCTGAAATAGGCCAGCCGCTGGAAGGTGCCGTAGCGGATGTGGCTGTGGGACAGGCGCACCAGCACGGAGGAGCGGGTGGGCGAGGGCTCGTCGTGGCGGGTGAGTGCCTCCCCGGTCTCGATGAGCGAGAAGGACTTGGAGGTGTAAACCCCCAGCGCTTCCAGCTGCTCGGTCGCCAGCACCTCGCGCACGCCGCCCTTCAGCGTGAGCTTGCCATCGCCGAAGCGGCTGTAGGGCGTCTGGCCCGATCCCTTGGTGCCGAGGTCGAGCAGGCGGTGGTCCTCTACGTCCCGCAATTGGGCAAAGAGGAAGCCGCGCCCGTCGCCGATATCCGGGTTGTAAACCCTGAACTGGTGGCCGTGGTAGCGCAGCGCGAGCGGGTTCGGGAGGGAGCCCGGCAACGGCTGGAAGCGCCCGAAGTGGTTGATCCACTCCGCGTCGGAGAGGTCATCCAGCCCCACCCGCTCCGCCCAGCGCTGGTTGCGGAAGCGAATGATGTGCTTGGGAAAGTCGGCGGGCTCGACGGCATCGTAGAACGCCTCGCCCAGGGTGAGAATGTCCTGCGCGGGCTGATACTCGGCCTTGGTCATGGGAGTCCTTCATTCACCGATGGGGCGCCGGGTTGTTCATAACGCCTCGGTTTCATCGACGCGACCACCCTTGCGGCGGCCCATGCGATTTAGCGCGGCCTGCCGGGGGGAGGTTCCGTGCACAAAAAGGCTTCCGGCAGGCGGCGGGCCGGGGCTAAACCTAGGGGGAGGGGAGGACGCGCCGATGAATGATGCTGATCCAAAACCCGTGGGGGGAGGAGATGGCCGCTTACGAGGATCGCTACTACTGGTCCCACGACGGGCTGAGGCTGCACTACCGCGACTACGCCGGGCCTGACGAGCGGCCGATCGTGCTGTGCATTCCGGGCCTCACCCGCAACGCCCGCGACTTCGAGGGCGTGGCCGGGCGGCTGGCGGGCCAATGGCGCGTCTGGTGCCTCGATCTGCGGGGGCGGGGGGATTCGGCCTACGCCAAGGACCCGCTCACCTACGTGCCGCTCACCTACCTGCGCGACGTGGAGGCGCTGATCGCCGCCGAAAAGCCGGGCAGGGTCGCGGTCATCGGCACGTCCTTAGGGGGCATCATCGCCATGCTGATGGCGGGCACGCTCAAGCAGCATCTGGCGGGCGTGCTGCTCAACGACGTGGGGCCGGAAATCGAGGCGGCGGGGCTGGAGCGCATCGGCAGCTACGTGGGCAAGATGGGCCCCTGGCCCACCTGGATACATGCGGCCTGGGCGATCCGCGACCTCAACGCCGAGGTCTACCCCCACTACACCATGGACGACTGGCTCCGCATGGCCAAGCGCACCTGCTACCTGCACCCGAGCGGGCGTATCGTGCCCGATTACGACCCCAACCTCGCGGTGCCGTTCAAACTGCCCAACGGCTCGGCCGGCGTCGATCTGTGGCCCGCCTTCGATGCGCTGGCCGGCCTGCCGGTCACCGTGCTGCGCGGCGAGACGTCCGACATCCTCAGCGACAAAACCCTCGCCCGCATGACGGCGCGCGGGGCTCACGTCACCGGCGTTACCGTGCCCGGCGTCGGCCACGCCCCCTCGCTGGAGGAGCCGGACTCCATCGCCGCGATCGATGCGTTCCTCGCCCATCTGGCGGCATAGTCTGGTTTCAAGGTTCTGGTTTTATTGCAGGGGGAACGAGTTTCCCCTGCATCTCATTGACTGCGCGCCTCCGCGCGTCTGGGAACGGGTTCCTCCGGCATCTTTCATAATTTCCATGCGCTTCTCTGCACCTGCGGGGAGCGCGGCCTTGCAGCAAGGCGCTTGAGCGGGCAAATAGACAGACACGCAAGATGTGTGGCCCACAAGCGTTAAGGATGTGACGGCGTGAACGCCACGATTGCCCTGGTTGATGATGACCGCAACATTCTCACCTCCGTCAGCATTGCGTTGCAGGCGGAGGGTTTCACCGTACGCGTCTATTCCGACGGCGCGTCGGCGCTGAAGGCCTTGCTCGACAACCCGCCCGACCTGGCGGTGCTGGACATCAAGATGCCCCGCATGGACGGCATGGAGCTGCTGCGCCGCCTGCGGGAGAAGTCCAAGCTGCCGGTGATCTTCCTCACCTCCAAGGATGATGAGATCGACGAGGCGCTGGGCCTTGCCATGGGCGCGGACGACTACATCGGCAAGCCGTTCTCGCAGCGGCTGCTCATCGAGCGCATCCGCGCCGTGCTGCGCCGCTCCGCCTCGCGCAACGACCCGGATCTCGCCGCCGAGCCCGAGGAGCAGGCGATGATCCGCGGCCGCCTCGCCATGTACCCGGCCAAGCATGAGGTGACGTGGGACGGCAAGGAGGTCTCGCTCACCGTTACCGAATTCCTCATCCTGCAGGCGCTGGCCCAGCGTCCCGGCTTCGTGAAGTCGCGCGACCAGCTGATGGACGCGGCCTACAGCGATGATGTCTATGTGGACGATCGCACCATCGACAGCCACATCAAGCGCCTTCGCAAGAAGTTTCGCGCGGTGGACGGCGACTTCAAGAGCATCGAGACCCTTTACGGCGTGGGCTACCGGTTCAACGAATGAAACCGGCGCTCGCCTTTCGCCCGCAAGCGCGGGAGCGGTCCATCTCTCCGCTGACGGCCCGCATCCTCGCCGTCAACCTCTTCGCCGTGCTCATGCTGGCGGGCGGCATCTTCTATCTCGATGAATTCCGCAACCGGCTGATCGAGCAGCGGCGGGACGAGATGCAGACCCAGGCCTCGCTGATGGCCGGCAGCCTGTCGGAGCTGGCGGCGCTCACGCCGGAAACCCCCACGCTCGACCCGACGCGCGCCGCCGATCTCGTCACCCGGCTGGCGGAGGCGACGCAGGCGCGCATTCAGGTATTCCTGCCTGATGGCCGCACCGTCATCGACAGCAACATGCTGCCCGACCGGGCCGTCATCCGTACCCAGCTCAAGCCCGGCTGGCGGCGCAAGGTCGCGCTCTGGCTCGACCGCATGGTCGAACTGGTTGCCGCCGCGCCCCGGCTGGAGCCCTACCGGGACCTGCCATCCAGAGAGACGTTCCGCCTGCCAGAGGTGAGCGCTGCCGCGCGGGGCGATGCCGCCAGCCAGCTGCGGCTCAGCGAGGCGGGCACGGTGGTGGTGAGCGTCGCCGAGCCGATCCAGCGGGTGCAGCGGGTGATGGGCGTCGTCGTGCTGACCGCCGACACGCGGGACATCACCAAGGTGGTGCGCGCCGAGCGGCTGGCCTCGTTCAAGATCTTCTGCCTGGTGTTGGCGCTCACCGTGCTCGTGTCGTTCTTCCTCGCCCGCACCATCGTGCGGCCGATCCGGCGGCTGGCCCGTGCGGCGGACCGGGTGCGCCAGGGCCGCGCGCGGGACGTGATCGTGCCGCGGCTGCCGAAGCGCACCGACGAGATCGGCCAGCTCGCCCGCGCCCTTTCGGATATGACCCAGGCGCTGCACCTGCGGATGGACGCCATCGAGGCATTCGCGGCGGACGTGAGCCATGAAATCAAGAACCCGCTCAGCTCGCTCCGCAGCGCGGTCGAGACGCTGGAACGGGTGAAGGACCCGGCGCTCCAGAAGCAGCTGCTGGGCATCATCCAGGGCGACGTGCAGCGACTTGATCGGCTTATCACCGATATTTCCGATGCCTCGCGCATGGACGCCGAGCTGTCCCGCGCCCGCTTCGAGCCGGTGGATCTTGGCCAGATGATCTCCACCCTCATCGAAGTGCAGCGATTGAACGCCAAGCAGCGCAACGTCACCATCGCCTATGCGGGCCCGCGCCCCGGCACGGCCATGGTCATGGGGCTGGAGACGCGGCTGGGGCAGGTGGCGCGCAATCTCATCGACAATGCGGTTTCCTTCTCGCCCGAAGGAGGCAGCGTGCGCGTTATGCTCACCGTGGACGACCGGACGGTGCGGCTCATGGTGGACGACGACGGCCCCGGCATCCCCGAGGGGACCGAGGAGAACATCTTCAAGCGCTTCTATTCCGAGCGGCCCTCTGGCGAGGACTTCGGCCAGCACTCGGGGCTGGGGCTCGCCATTTCCAAGCAGGTGGTGGAGGCCCATGGCGGGCACATTACCGCCGCCAACCGGGTGCAGGGCGACGCGGTTCTGGGCGCGCGCTTCACGGTGGACCTGCCGGCGGCTTCCCGCCCCGGCCGGGAGGCAGGAAAATGACCGGCCCGGAAGAGGTCCCCGCCATCGGCGCCGGCGCTGAGGACGGCGTGCTTCAGCACGCCAGCTGCGTTTCCTGCCACGGCCGGGGTGTGCTCATCATGGGCGAGCCGGGCACGGGCAAATCAAGCCTTGCCCTGCGTCTTATTGACCGGGGCGCGATGCTGGTGGCGGACGACTACACGCTGCTGACTCGCGCGGGCGACGCGCTGGTCGCGACCCCGCCCCGGCGAATCGCCGGGCTCATCGAAGTGCGCGGCCTTGGCATTTTTCGCCTGCCCTTCCGGCGCAATATTCCTCTTGTTCTTACGGTCCGTCTCGGCCGGGAGGACGAGCGGTTGCCAGAACCCAAAGAATGGGAGATGTTGGGCGTCACTGTGCCGTTGATCGTAATGGATGCTTTACGCGACGACTCGCCGCTCAAGGTGGAGATGGCTTTGAGCGGCGGGCCACTTCCGCTATAAGTGAGGGATATGTCTCAACAGCCCCTGAGCCCTGTTCAGGTGAGCCCTGCCCAGGGCGCCGATCGGCAACCGACAACCCGGCTTCTGCTGGTCACCGGCATGTCGGGCGCCGGAAAATCCTCGGCCCTCAAGGTGCTTGAGGACCTGGGTTATGAGGCCGTCGACAACCTGCCCATCAGCCTGCTGACCAAGCTGCTGGCGACGGAGGATACCGGCGATCATGCGCCGGATCGTCCCATCGCGCTCGGCATCGACAGCCGCACGCGCGCCTTTGACGCCGAACAGATTGTCCAGACGCTGAAGGACCTGCGCGACAGGGAGAACATTGCGGTCAGCGTTCTGTTCCTCGACTGCTCGGGCGAAGAGTTGAGCCGCCGTTTTTCCGAGACGCGCCGTCGCCATCCGCTGGCGCTCGACCGGCCGGTGCAGGACGGCATCGCCCGCGAACGGGAGCTGCTCGCGCCGCTGCGGCGCTGGGCTGACGTGGTGCTCGACACCACCCAGTATTCCTCGCGCCAGCTGCGCCATGCGCTCTCCAGCCGGTTCGCGCTGGCCCGCTCCAGCGACATGACGCTGACCATCATGTCCTTCGGCTATGCGCGCGGCATCCCGCGCGATGCCGACCTGGTGTTCGACATGCGCTTCCTCTCCAACCCGCACTGGGTAGAGGATCTGCGCCCCTTGACCGGGCAGGACGACGGCGTGGGCCAGTATATCGAGGCCGACCCCAACTTCGCCCCCGCCTTCGACAAGTTTCATGACGTGATCTCGTACCTTCTTCCGCTTTACCGGAAGGAAGGAAAGGCCTATCTGACCGTCGCTTTCGGATGCACGGGCGGCAAGCACCGCTCGGTGTTTGTTGCGGAGCGCAT
Organism: Pedomonas mirosovicensis; assembly: GCF_022569295.1. Taxonomy (NCBI): domain Bacteria; kingdom Pseudomonadati; phylum Pseudomonadota; class Alphaproteobacteria; order Sphingomonadales; family Pedomonadaceae; genus Pedomonas; species Pedomonas mirosovicensis. The sequence continues at coordinate 658,515 of NZ_JAKFIA010000001.1, forward strand.
GGCGGCAGTCCTCAGAAACGAGGGGCACGTCCTTTCCATCGTGCATCGCGACCTGCGGTCCCAGACCCAGGGCGCGGAGCAATCCCTGACCGAAAAAGCAGAGAGTATCAGCGTATGATCGGACTGGTGCTGGTCACCCACGGCCGGCTTGCGGCCGAGTTCGTCTCGGCCATGGAACATGTTGTCGGGCCGCAGGAGGCCGTGAAGGCCATCTGCATCGGCCCCGAGGACGACATGGAAGCCCGCCGGCAGGATATCGCCCAGGCAGTGGAGGCGGTGGATGCCGGCTCCGGCGTCATCCTGCTGACCGACATGTTCGGCGGCACGCCGTCGAATCTTGCCATCTCACTCATGGGCAAGCCCAATGTGGAGGTGATCGCGGGCATCAACCTGCCCATGCTCATCAAGCTGGCGACCGTACGGCGCACCTGCGACGTAACGGCCGCGGTTGAAGCCGCCCAGGAAGCCGGGCGTAAATATATTTCCGTTGCTTCCAAGATTCTCGCGGGTGTCTCCTGATGGAAACGCTGGAGCTGTCAAAGACGGTTACGATCCTCAACAAGCGCGGCCTGCACGCGCGGGCGTCGGCCAAGTTCGTCACGCTCGCCTCCCAGTTCGATGCGAACGTGCAAGTCTGCAAGGATGGCGCCAAGGTCGCCGGCACCTCCATCATGGGCCTGATGATGCTGGCCGCCGGCATTGGCGAGGACATCACCATCAACGCCTCCGGCCGCCAGGCCGGCGAGGCGCTCTCGGCGCTGGTGGCGCTGGTCGAGGCCAAGTTCAACGAAGAGTAAAGCGAGGCGCGGGAGTTTTCCCCCTCGCAATTCTCCTTCCTTCCCCCCTTCCTACCGTTCTGCTCGCGGATCGGCTGATGCGCGCCTGACACACTGCGCCAGGCGCGGGATTCCGCATGGAACCGATCCTTTGCCGAGAGGTTTCGTCCCTCCATATTGCCCGGTTTTCCGGGCTTTTTCGGGATCGGCTTGCACTGGCTGGCTTTTTTCGTCAGAACCCGTCAATCGTTCTGCGTACACATCCGGAATGGGGCGGGCGCTTATGCGTGCCTGTTGCCTGTAAACTGCCGCTTCGGCGGCAGGCCAAGGGATCAACTGGAAGGAGAGACCCTTATGCGGCCTCTACCGTCAGCTTTCAGGTCAATTGCACTCCAGGCCGGTCTGGCCACCGCGATTGTCCTGGCCGCCGCATCGACCTCCGCAATTGCTCAAACCCCGGCTTCCGCTGAAACCGCAGCCCCCGTCGAAACCGCTGATGCCGCCTCGGCCACGGCAACGGCTGCCGCAACGGCCGCGCCTGCGGCGCAGGATGCCCTGCCGCTGCTCATGCGCCAGCCGGACGGCAAATACGTGCAGGCGGATGAAGACGCGCTGCCCGACACCGTGACCCGCCAACCCTGCTACCAGTACAACAACTACTGGTGCCTCAAGGGCACCCAGTGGGAAGGGCAGGCCAAGGTGGGCGAGCAGCGCCTGGCGGTGTTTCAGGACCCGGTTTACGCGGCCCGGGCCATCGCGATCACGCTGCACGCCTACCGCTTCAAGCACAACCTGCGGACGCCCCGCGAAATCATGACCCGCTACATCCTCAGCCCCGCCTGTCGCGAGAAGGGACGCAAGACGGACAAGTGCAGCACCATGTGGGGACTGGTGGACAAATACGCCCACCGCATCGCCACGGCGCTCGGCATCGGCCCGGATGAACCGGTCAAGGTGTTCCCCTCCAAGACGACGGTGGACCGGCAGCGCGCCCGCACCCTGTTCCGCGAGATGGCGCACATCGAAATCGGCCAGACCCTGCGTGTCACCGACGAACTGATCGACCAGGGGCTGGAGCGGGCCGGCTTCAAGGCGGGCTGACGTTTAAGCCTGCCGTGCGAGGCCGGCCTGCCGTGTCAGGCATGCTCAAGCTGCGGCGCGCCCAACCCGCGAGTGATGAAGGCGATAACCTCGTCCACCATCTGCGCGTCGGTGCGCGCCCCCCGCACATCGCCCAAAGCGGTGCGGTAGTAGCCATCCAGCCCCGCAATGCTGTTAATCAGGCAAACCAGCGCAAAGATGAGCCGCAGGCGAACGATCCTTTCCTCGAGATGCGGGTTCAGCGCCTGAAAGGCATTCAGCAGCGGCTCCAGGTGCTGGCCGAAGTGGGTACGCCACAATGCCTGCACCTTGGGGTCGCGCTCGGCGATCAGCCGCTGCATGAAGCGGATGGCGTTGTAGCCCCAGGGCATGTTGTTCCGCATATCCAGCAGCGACTTGCCAACGGCCTCGATCAGCGCTTCGGTTGAGGTAATGCCGTGGGATGTCAGCGTGTCCGTTTCCCAACGCGAGCCGATGAATTCCATCGCCGCGCCGATCAGCTTCTCCCGGCCGCCGAAGTGATAGTGGACCGCGCTGGAGTTCCGGCACTCCGCCAGTTCGTTGATCCGGCGCAGGGAGGTGCCCTCGACGCCGTGCTCGCCGATCAGCTCGATCGCAGCCAGGAGCAGGCGCATGCGGGTTGTGGCCGAGGCATCGGCGCTTGCCGCTTCCTCGGAAGGGGAAATAGTAACCATGGCCGGGCTCCGCTAGACAACGCTGCGCCTGTTGGAGCGCGGGCAATGGAGGAAAGCTGAGGATCGGGGGTCGTTCACAGCCGTCTTTCACTCAAATGCCAAACAATGGGCCGGGACCTAAACCTATTTGCTAGAAGAAATGAAAGAGAAAAATTGTAGCAGGCCGGGGAAGCGCTGCCCGGCAGGCTTCGCCTCTTTTCCGTTTTCGCACGGTTTTTCAGGGGATGCGCCGGAAGAAGCGCACCTGCCAACGCAGGGCGCGGCCTACCAGAGTAGGGGGCGCGCAGGGGAAGATTGCAACGGAAGACAATAGGGCGGCAGGGGCGGGCGAGGCAGGCAGGCTGCCCGCGCCCGTTACCCTTATCCGGCGCCTCAGATGGCGGCCAGCGCCTGCTCCAGATCGGCGATGAGATCGTCCGGGTTCTCGATGCCCACCGACAGGCGGATCATGGCGTCGGTGACGCCCGAGCGGGCGCGCTGCTCTGCCGGGATACCGGAGTGGGTAGTGGAGGCCGGGTGGGAGCACAGGGATTCCGTGCCGCCCAGCGACACCGCCAGCTTGATGACCTGAAGCGCATCGAGGAAGCGGAAGGCCTCCGGCTCGCCGCCCTTCACGTAGAAGGAGAAGGTGGAGCCCGGCGCCTTGCACTGGCGATCATAGACCGCCTTGCGCGGATCGCCCGCCTGGAGGAAGCCGAGGTAGTTCACCGAGGCGACCTTGGGATGGTCCTTCAGGTAGGCGGCGATGGCGGCGGCGTTGGTGTTGGCCCGCTCCATCCGCAGCGACAGGGTTTCAAGCGAGCGCATGAGCATCCACGCGGTGTTGGGGTCGGCCTGGGTGCCGAGCGCGCCGCGCAGCGCCTTGACCGGGCCTACCCATGTCTTCGGTCCGGTGACGGCCCCCGCCACCAGGTCCGAGTGGCCGCCCGCATATTTGGTGAGGCTGTAGAGCACCAGATCCGCCCCCAGCTGGAGCGGCTGCTGGTAGACCGGGCCGAGGAAGGTGTTATCGACCGCCACCGGCGGGCGGAAACCCTGGGCCTGGCCCAGCTCATCGGCAACGGCGGCCATCAGCTGGAGGTCGACGAGGCCGTTGGTGGGGTTGGCGGGCGTCTCCACCAGAATGAGGCCGACGCGGCCCTTGGCGCGGGCAGCCTGCGCCGCCTCGCGCACCTCGTCCGCCGAGCAGCCGTCGGTGAAGCCGAAGACGTTGATGCCGAACTGCGGCATCACCTTGTCCACCAGCCCTTCGGTGCCGCCGTAGAGCGGCCGGCTGATAAGGATGGAATCGCCTGGGCGCAGGTAGGCCAGCAGGGTCGTTGCAATGGCCGCCATGCCCGAGGCGAAGACGGCGGCAGTCTGTGCCCCGTCCCACAACGCCAGCCGGTCTTCCAGAACCTCGAGGTTCGGGTTGTTGAAGCGGGAATAGACAAGGCCGGCGGAGGTGCCGGCGGGCGGCTCGCGGCGGCCGGAGGCGTAGTCGAAGAAGTCCTTCCCCTCCTGCGCGTTCCTGAACACGAAGGTGGAGGTGAGGAACACGGGCGGCTTCAGCGCCCCTTCCGACAGGTGCGGGTCATAGCCGTAGCCCATCATCTGGGTTTCGGGGTGCAGGATATGCTGACCGACCTTCTGCTTGTGATAGGTCTCGTATGTCATGCGGGTGCCTTCCGACAGAGTCCTGAAACATAAACCGACTATGATGGGAAAAGCTGGGCGGCGGCCAGAGCGAAACTGCCGGCGGAGCCGCGTGTTTTCTCTTTATTTGCATGGCCCTGCGGGCATTTTGCCACAAGCCCTTCCCAAGCAACGAACGGCCTGCGCCTTGGCTGCACGGGACCAGGCCATGATGGGGCCGGCTCAGAACATAAAGATATCTTTATGCTTGCATGCCGTCTGCGCTGCTGCCACAAGAGCAACAATGTTGCTCGGGGACGCGGGGGAGCGGCGATGGCCGCTCTACTTGCCGCCCGGCGCTTGTCAGCACGAGGGAGTTCATCCGTGGCCTTTACCGACTATGTGGTCAAAGACATCAGCCTTGCCGGCTGGGGGCGCAAGGAAATCGCCATTGCCGAAACCGAGATGCCCGGCCTCATGGCGCTGCGGGACGAATATGGCGCGAAGCAGCCGCTGAAGGGCGCGCGCATCGCCGGCTGCCTGCACATGACCATCCAGACCGCCGTGCTCATCGAGACGCTGAAGGCGCTGGGCGCGGACATCCGCTGGGCCTCATGCAACATCTTCTCGACGCAGGACCACGCCGCCGCCGCCATCGCCGAGGCGGGCGTGCCGGTGTTTGCCTTCAAGGGCGAGAGCTTGAAGGAATACTGGGATTTCGTGCTGAAGATCATGGAATGGGGCGATGGCGGCACGCCGAACCTCATTCTGGACGACGGCGGCGACGCCACCGTGCTCGTCATCCTCGGCGCGGAAGCGGAGAAGGATCCTTCCAAGATCGCGAACCCTTCCAATGAGGAAGAAGAGGTTCTCTTCGCCCTCATCCGCCGCGTGAACGAAGAGCGCCCCGGCTTCTTCGCCAAGTGCCGCGAAGCCATCAAGGGCGTGTCGGAAGAGACGACCACCGGCGTCCACCGCCTCTATCAGATGGCCAAGGACAGCCGCCTGCCGTTCCCGGCGATCAACGTGAACGACAGCGTCACCAAGTCCAAGTTCGATAACCTCTACGGCTGCCGCGAGAGCCTCGTTGACGGCATCCGCCGCGCGACGGACGTGATGCTGGCGGGCAAGGTGGCCGTGGTTGCCGGCTACGGCGACGTGGGCAAGGGCTCGGCCGCCTCGCTGCGCTCGGGCGGCGCGCGCGTGCTGGTGACGGAAGTCGACCCCATCTGCGCCCTGCAGGCGGCGATGGAAGGCTATGAAGTGGTGACCATGGAAGACGCCGCGCCGCGCGGCGACATCTTCGTCACCGCCACCGGCAACGTGGACGTGATTACGCTCGACCACATGCGGGCGATGAAGGACCGTGCCATCGTCTGCAACATCGGCCACTTCGACAGCGAGATCCAGGTGGGCGCGCTCAAGAACTACAAGTGGCACAACGTCAAGCCGCAGGTGGACGAGATCGAGTTCCCCGACGGCAAGCGCATCATCCTGCTGGCTGAAGGCCGCCTCGTGAACCTGGGCTGCGCCACCGGCCACCCCAGCTTCGTCATGTCCGCCAGCTTCACCAACCAGACGCTGGCCCAGATCGAGCTGTGGACCAACAACGCTTCCTACGAGAACAAGGTCTACACCCTGCCGAAGCACCTCGACGAGAAGGTGGCGGCGCTGCACCTGGCCAAGCTGGGCGTGAAGCTGACCCAGCTTTCCGACAAGCAGGCCGCCTACATCGGCGTGCCGCAGCAGGGTCCGTTCAAGCCTGACCACTACCGGTATTAAAAACAATGGTTGCAGAGGGTCCCAACACCCTCTGCAACAAGAAATAATCGAGTTTATTTGAGAGGTCGGGGTCGCGGGTCGACTTCGGCCCCTCTTGCTGCCTGCTCCTCGATCCGGCACATATGTCCGGTGCGGCGCTTTAAGATGGTTGGTTTGCCGTCTGGCCGTGCGCGTGATTATGCTGCCGGACAGTTGAGGGGAGAGGCATGATCCTGGATGCTCGTGGAGGCGCTGGCGACCGTATGCGGTTCGGCCCGTGTCTTTTGATGCCCCGGTGATCGAGACTCCCGAAACCTGGCGCCTGGCGCTGGCGGCCATGGTGGCGGCGGCTTGGCTCGCCGTGGCCGTGTGGGCCATCATTCGCGGCAGCAACGCTATCATGACGGCCCGGGTGTCCACCCGCTGGAGCCGACGGCTGCATGGCCTCCTTTCAACCGCGCCCAGCGCCTATCTGGTCGTCGGCGCGAACGGCGAGGCCAGCTGCTCGGATTCCCTCCGCAGCTGGCTGGGGCTGGACCATCAGATCTCCCGCCTTGAAGAGCTGGAGGGGCAGGGCGCCAGCGGCATCGACGTTGGCGACTATGTCCAGCTGGTGCGCGACATCGATGCGCTCTCCCTGTCCGCCCGGCCGTTCCAGCGGCTCATCTCCAGCGCCAAGGGCGACCGGCAGCTGCTGGCCGAGGGGCGCGCGGCCCCCATCGACGTGGCGGGGGATACGGGCGTTGTCGTGTGGTTCTTCGACGCCACGGCAACGCAGGAGGCGCTGGACCGGCTGAAGGACGAGCTGGCGGCCACCCGTCAGGAGTTGGCGGCGACGCAGGCGTTGGTGCAGGCCGCGCCGTTGCCCATGTGGCGGCGTGGGGCCGACCTGAAGCTGGCCCATGTGAACGCGGCCTATGTGGACGCGGTGGAGGCCGCCGACGCGCGGCAGGTGATCGAGCAGGGCATCGAGCTGGTGGGCAATGCGCCGGGCATGTCCCCCGCCCTCTCCGCCGAGCGGGCGCGGGACCTGGAGACCGCGCAGGTGCACCAGGAAAACGTCATTCTCTACGGCCACCGCCGGACCCTGCAGATCTACGACGTGCCGCTGGGCCAGGCGGGCGTCGGCGGTTTTGCGCTCGATATCACCGAGCGGGAGGAGGCGCGGGCGGAACTGGCCCGCTACGAGCAGGCGCAGAACGAGACGCTCGACCGCCTGTCTTCGGGCGTGGCGATCTTCGGGCCGGATACCTCCCTGTTCTTCCACAACAAGGCCTTCGCCACGCTGTTCCAGCTGGAATCCGAGTGGCTGGACGTGCGGCCGACCATGGCCGAGGTGCTGGAGCGGATGCGCGAGAAGCATCGCCTGCCCGAGCAGCGCGACTTCCCCGAATGGAAGCGCCGGCATCTGGGCTGGTTTACGACGGCGCTGGAGCCGCTGGAGGAAACCTGGGTGCTGCCGGATGAGACGGTGCTGCGCGTCATCGCCCAGCCGCACCCCATCGGCGGGCTCCTGCTGGCGTTCGAGGACTATACGGAAGAGCTCAGCCTGCGCTCGACGCGTGACACGCTCATCAAGGTGCAGGCGGCAACGCTCAACAACCTTTATGAAGCGGTGGCGGTGTTCGGCCCGTCCGGGCGGCTGGAGCTGCACAATACCCGCTTCAAGGCGCTGTGGGAGTGCCCGCCCGAGCTGCTGGACGAGCAGCCTCACGTGGACCAGCTGGCTGCCCACGTGGCCGGTCAGCTGGAGCAGGCGGACCAGGCCCAGCGCCTGCGCGACGTAGTGCTGCAGGCCGCCGAGGGGCGGGTTCCCTCCACCGGCCGCTTCCATCTGGTGCACAGCCGGGTCATCGACTACGTGGCCGTGCCGCTGCCGGATGGCAACGCGCTGGTCACCTTCCTCGATGTCACCGCCTCCACCAACATGGAAAAGGCCCTGCGCGAGCGCAACGAGGCGCTGGAGGCGGCGGACCGGCTCAAGTCCCAGTTCGTCGCCAATGTGTCCTACGAGCTGCGGACGCCGCTCACCTCCATCATCGGCTTTGCCGAGATGCTGGACCAGGGCTATTTCGGCACGCTGAACGACCGGCAGCGGGACTATGTGCGCTCCATCCTCACCTCGTCCAACCGGCTGATGGTGCTCATCAACGACATGCTCGACCTGGCGGTGATCGAGACCGGCGCGCTGGTGCTCGATATCGCGCAGGTGGCGGTCGAGCCGATGGTCTCCTCCGTGGTGCAAATGGTCGAGGAACAAGCCCGCGCCCGCACCTTGCACCTTACGCAGGCGGTGGATGCATCCGCCGGGGTGATCGAAGGCGACGAACGCCGCCTGAAGCAGGTGCTCTACAACCTGCTGTCCAATGCCATCCGCTTCACCCCGCCGGGCGGTGGGGTCGCCGTGCGCGCCTCGGGCAACGTGAACGGCATCACGCTCGAAGTGGCAGACACCGGCACCTCCGGTGCGGGCGCTGGCATTTCGGACTTTGACCCCTTCCGGCGCGGCGCTGAGGGCGACGGCGAGGCCGGGGTGGGGCTGGGCCTGTCGCTGGTGCGCCGCTTCGTTGCCATGCACGGCGGCACGGTCGAACTTCTAGCCGATGAGCAGGGCACCCGCGTCGTGGTGCATTTGGCCCGCAAGGCTCCAAGCGAGCCGTTGCCCGCTACGGAGTGAACCCGCCACCGAATGAGCCTTGCGCTGGGGCGCTCCGGCGTTGAGTATTGCCGCCGAATATCGCCCCTCTTGTCGCCCTGTGACCGGACCGCTGCTCCACATGACCGCCTATCATATCGACCTGCCCGACCTCGACGCCGTTGCCCGATTGGGCGCGGCCATCGCCCAGGAGGCGCGCGTCGGGGACATCCTCGCTCTCTCAGGCGATTTGGGGGCGGGCAAGACCACGCTGGCCCGGGCGATTCTTTCCAGCCTTGGCCTTGCTGAGGAAGCGCCGAGCCCCACCTTCACCATCGTCGTCACCTACGACGCGCCGCCCTTGCGCCTGCCGGTGTGGCACGTGGACCTCTATCGCCTTGAAGAGCCGGAGGAAACGGTGGAGCTGGGGCTGGATGAGGCGTTCGACACCGCCCTCTCGCTCATCGAATGGCCGGAGCGCATGGAGGGTTTCATGCCCGCTGACCGGCTGTGGCTCGCCCTCGCCCCTGCGACGAACGGCAAGGGGCGAACCTTGACAGTTGACGCGCCGCCCGCTTGGGAAGAGCGGGCCGAGCGCCTGTTCCAACCCTTCCTCTCCGCCGAGTAAACCCATGTCGTTGCCGAGCGAAATGAACCAGTTTCTCACCAATCATGGCTGGGGGATGCCGAAATCCTGCCGTTGGCGGGCGATGCCTCCCACCGGCGTTACATGCGCCTGCGCCAAGCCGATAAGACCGCCGTGCTGATGATCGCGCCGCCGGGGCTGGAACTGGTGGAGCCGTTCGTGGCGGTGGGCCAGTATCTGGCGGGGCTGGGCCTGTCGGTGCCGACCATCCTTGGCGTCGATGCCAAAAACGGCCTCGTGCTGCTGGAGGATCTGGGGGATCTCAGTTTTGTGGCCGCCATCAAGGCGGGGCATGATGAGGCCGAGCTTTACGCCGCCGCTACCGACGTGCTGGCGCGGGTGCACAATGAGCCGGTGCCGGACAGTCTGCCCGTTGCGGATGGCACCCATGCGCTGCCCCGCTATTCCAACGAGCGGATGCAGCGCGAGGTGGATCTGGTGCTGGAATGGTACTGGCCCGCTGTCGCCGGTTCGCCCGTGCAGGAGAGCGTGGCCGCCGAGTGGCGCGCGGCGTGGGAAGCGGTGTGGCCGCTCGCGTGGCACGACCGCCCGGTGCTGGTGCAGTTCGATTACCACTCGCCCAACCTCCTGTGGCTGCCGGAGCGGGAGGGTTTGCGCCACGTCGGCGTGCTCGACTTTCAGGATTCGCTGCAAGCCCCGGCCGCCTATGACGTTGTTTCGCTGTTGCAGGACCCGCGCCGGGATGTGGCTGCCGGGCTGGAGCCGGTGCTGATCGAACGGTATTTGGCCGCCCGGCCAGAGATTGACCCTGCCGCCTTCCGCACCGCCTATGCGGTGCTGGGCGCACAGCGGGCCAGCCGCATCTTGGGCGTGTTCGTGCGCCTGTGGAAGCGGGACGGCAAGCCGGGTTACCTCGCCCACCAGCCGCGCGTGTGGGCGCTGCTCTCCCGCAATCTGGAGCATCCGGCCTTGGCTCCGGTCAAGGCGTGGTTCGATGCCCACATGCCCGCCGAATGGCGCGCCGCCCGCTGGGCGGAGGCCGCCTGATGGGCCAAGTCCCAACTTGCGGCATGGTGCTGGCGGCGGGCCTCGGCACCCGGATGCGCCCGCTCACCGACGCTTGCCCCAAGCCGCTCATTGAAGTGGCAGGCCGCACGCTGCTCGACCGCGCGCTCGACAATTTCGAGGCGGCAGGCGTCAAAACCATCGTCGTCAACGTCCATTACCTCGCCGGCCAGATCGAGGCGCATCTGAGCGCCCGCTCGGCAGCAGGCGACAAGGCGCAATATCTCATCTCCGACGAACGGGGCGAACTGCTGGAGACCGGCGGCGGCGTCGCCAAGGCCCTGCCGCTCCTGAGAGACGATACGCTGCTCATCGCCAATGCGGACAACCTGTGGCTGGACGGGCCTGAGAACACCATCGCCCGCCTCGCCCATGAGTGGGACCCGGCGCGGATGGACGCGCTGTTGCTGGTCGTCGACCGGGCGGAGGCTGCGGGCTACGACGGGGCGGGGGACTTTCACCGCGAGCCCTCCGGCCGCCTGCACCGGCGCGGCCATGATTTGACCGCCAACTACGTCTTCTCCGGCGTGCAGCTGCTCTCCCGCCGCCTGTTTGCCGACCTGCCGGAGGGGCCGTTTTCGCTGAACCTGCTCTACAACCGGGCGCTGGCCGCGCAGCGTCTCTACGGGCTGGTGCATGACGGGCTGTGGCATCACGTCGGCACGCCGGAAGCCGTTGGCGAGGCCACGCGGCGGCTGACGCGAGGGTAGGGGCATGGCGGAGCAACAGCCGGGACGGCCCAGAGTCTACACCCTCGCGCCCCACGAGGCGTTCGTCGATTCGGTGGCGCGCGGCGTCTACGCCATGACCGAACGCGATCCTCTCCAGCTGGCCCGCGCCCAGATTTTCCTGCCCAACCGCCGCTCCACCCGCGCCATGAGCGAGGCGCTGATCCGCCAGAGCGAGGCGCGGGCGACGCTGCTGCCGCGCCTCACCCCCTTCGGTGACATCGATGAAGACGAGGCGCTCGGCAGCTTCATCGACGATTTCGCGGCGGAAACCGATATTCCCCCTCCATCGGCACGGTGGAGCGGCAGGTGGAGCTCTCCCGCCTGGTGCGCGCATGGCTCGCCACGCAAGGCCGCGCCGACACGCCCGCCGCCGAGGTGCACCGGCTGGCGGCGGCGCTTACCCGCACGCTCGACCAGCTCATTATCGAGCGGGTGGACCCCACCCAGCTTCGCGAAACTGTGCCGGACACGCTCGCCGAACACTGGCAGATGACGCTGGGCTTCCTCTCCATCGTGCTCGACGCCTGGCCACAGCATCTGGCCGAGCGCGGGCTGATCGACGCGACCGACCGGCGCAATCGCCTTCTGGAAGCCCTCACCCGCCGCTGGATGGACCGTCCGCCGGACCATCTGGTGGTGGCGGTGGGGTCCATCGGCTCCATTCCCGCAGCGAGCGACCTCTTGCGCGTTATCGCCCGTTTGCCGAACGGCATGGTGGTGCTGCCGGGGCTCGATCTGGAACTGGACGACGAGGCGTGGGATGCCGTCGACCCCCGCCACCCGCAGTGGGACCTGAAGCAGCTGCTCGACACCCTGGGCGTCGCCCGTGAGGAAGTGGAGCCGTGGCCGTGGGACGGCCATGCCGAACCCCACCGGGTGGAGGCCGCCCGCATCGCCATGCTGCCCGCCAGCGTCACCACCCGCTGGCGTCAGCTCCCCCGGCGGACAAGGCGCTGGAAGGGGTGAAGGTGATCGAGGCCGGGAACCCGGCCGAGGAAGCGCAGGTGATCGCGCTCGCCCTCCGGCAGGTGCTGGAGGAGCCGGGCCGCACCGCTGCCCTCGTAACACCGGACCGCAACCTTGCCCGGCGCGTCGCCGCCCTCATGCGCCGCTATGGGGTGGAGGTGGACGATTCCGCCGGTCGCCCGCTGGGTGTCACCCCGCCCGCCGTGTTCATGCGGCTGCTGGCGACCGCCTGCTTGCGGGAGTTCTCCGCCGTTTCGCTCTTGGCGCTGCTCAAGCACCCGCTCGCCTGCTCCCACGCCAACCGCGCGGCCCACCTGCACTCCGTGCGCGATCTCGACCGCCACGTGCTGCGCCGCCTGCGGGCCGCGCCGGGGATTGAGGGCATTGCCCGCGCCATCGACAGTTTGCAGAACGAAGGCAAGGACTTGGCCAAGATCGGCCGCGATCTGGCGCGCTGGTGGAAGGGCATTGCCGAAATCCTCCAGCCGTTTTCCGACCTGATGCATGCCGATCAGGTGGACGGCGAGGCCATGCTCGACGCTCACATCGAAGCCTCGCAGCGGCTGGTGGGCAACGGCGACCTGTGGCTGGGCGATGCGGGGCGGGAGCTGTCGAGCCGCCTCGGCGACCTCAAGCGCTGCGGCGAAAAGCTCGGCCGCTTCGCGCCGGAGGACTACCCGGCGCTGTTTACCGCGTGGATGGACGATGTGGTGGTGCGCCCGCATTACCGCACCCACCCGCGCCTTGCGATCTGGGGTCTGATGGAAGCGCGGCTCCAGCGCATGGACCTGATGATCCTCGCCGGTCTCAACGAGGGCGTGTGGCCCGGCCTGCCTGCGCCCGACCCATGGCTGAGCCCCGCCATCCGCCGCCAGCTGGGGCTTTGGACCGCCGAACGCCGCGTCGGCCAGAGCGCGCACGACTTTGCTCAGTTGCTCGGCAGCCCGCACGTGCTGCTCACCCGCGCCCGCAAGGACGGCTCGGCCCCCACCGTCCCCTCCCGCTTCTGGCTGCGGCTGGAGGCGACCGTCGGCGGCCTGCCGCACGACAAGGAACTGCTGGCGTACGCGCGCGGGCTCGATCACCCGCCCGCCGTGGTGCCCGCCGAACGGCCGCGTCCCGCCCCGCCGCTGGAAGCCCGCCCGCGCAAGCTCTCGGTGACGGAAGTGGAGACGCTGCTCACCGACCCTTACGTGTTCTACGCTCGCAAGATTTTGCGCCTGCGCCCGCTCGACCCGCTGGAGGCGGACCCGGACGCGGCCGAGCGCGGCACCCTCCTCCACAAGGCGCTCGAAAACTGGGCGCACAAGCAGATATTCGCCGCCGAGCATCTGCAGGCGGAAATGGAAGCCGTCTTGGCGGATATCTTCCGCCAGCCCCTCATCGCCAACCTGTGGCGGCCAAGGCTGGAGCGCATCTCCCGCTGGGTGGCGGAGCGGGTGCACGAGCGCATGGCGAACAACTGGACGCAAGCCGGCATCGAGGCCAGCGGCGAGGTCGAGGTGGCGGGCGTCATGCTGAAAGGCAAGGCGGACCGCGTCGAGCGCAATCAGGACGGCCTGCTCGCCATCATCGACTACAAGACCGGCGAGCCGCCCTCCCATGCCCAGCGCGAGGCGGGCTACGCGCCCCAGCTGCCGCTGCTCGCGCTGATCGCCGAGCACGGCGGCTTCAAGGAGCTGGGCGCGGCTAAGGCCGCCGACCTGCGCTACTGGAAGCTGAGCGGCGGCGCGACAGAGGGCAAGGACGTGGACGCGCTGATGTACGGCCGCAAGCCGTGGATTTCGGTTGAGGACTGGGTGGCGCTCTCCGTCGTGCGCTTGCGAGAAGCGGTGGCGGAGTATCTGGACGGCACGGCACCGTTCGTCGCCAAGCTGCACCCGGAGTATGCAAAGGGCCAAGATTACGACGTGCTCGCCCGCGTCGACGAATGGCTCGGCCGCAGCAACGGCCACGACACCGGCAATATCGGCCGCAGCATCGCGGCGGGAGACGACCATGGCCAGGGCTAGCTTCCGCCTCACGCCCGAACAGGCCTCGGCGGCGGACCCTACGGCTCCGGTGTGGGTGTCGGCCTCGGCCGGGTCCGGCAAGACGCAGGTGCTGACCGCCCGCGTGTTGCGCCTGCTGCTGCAGGACGTAAAACCGGAATCCATCCTCTGCATCACCTTCACCAAGGCGGCGGCCGCCGAAATGGCGACCCGCGTGTTCAAGGTGCTGGGCGACTGGGCGCGGGCGAGCGACGACCAGCTCCGTGCAGAATTTGAAGGCCTGGGCGAGATTCCGTCCCCCCAGCGTCTGGCGCGTGCCCGTACGCTGTTCGCCCGCTGCCTTGATGCGGAAGGCGGGCTGAAAATCCAGACCTTGCACGCCTTCGCCCAGTCTTTGCTTGCCAACTTTCCCTTGGAGGCGGGCATCGCGCCGGGCTTCTCGACGCTCGATGATCGCACGGCGGCGGAGGCTGTCCGCACCGTGATGACCGCCGAGCTTTCCCGCGCCGCGCGGCAGGGGGACCATCGCCTGCTGGAAGATGTGGCCTGCATTTCCGTCGCGGCGGGCGACCAGAAGTTCATGTCCATCGTCGGCGAACTCATCCGGCAGGGGCCGCGCATCCTCGCCTTTGCGGGGCAGGGCGGCATGCGGGGCATTGAGCCGCGCCTGCGGGCGCTGTTCAAGCTGCCGCGCGAGGGCACGCCGACCGACTGGCTGGCGAGCCGGCTGACCGACGACGAGATTGCAGCGCTAGAATTGCCGCGCCTTGCCGAAAGCTGGAAGCATGGCGCGGCGGGCGATCAGGACAAGGCGGCCCGCCTGCAACTCTGGCTGGCGCAGGAGGCGTATGATCGCGCCATCGGGTTCGATGCTTTCCGGGGCCTGTTCTTCAGCGAGTCCACCGGCAAGCCCTTCGCCAAGCTGGCCACCAAGGGCGCGATTACCTTCGATCCCGCCATCACGGAGGTGGCCGAGCAGGCCCTGAACCGCGTGGCGGAGCTGCAAGATACGGTCGCCCGCTTCCGCGCGGTGGATACGGCCGCCTGCTACCTGCGCTTCGGCTTCACGCTGGCCGCGGCGATGGATGCCTACAAGGCGAGAGTCGGCGCGCTCGGCTTCGATGACCTCATCGCCCGCGCCGCCCGGCTGCTCACCGCCGAGGGCGCGGCCCAGTGGGTGCGCTACAAGCTGGACATGTCCATCGACCACGTGCTGGTCGACGAGGCGCAGGACACCAACGCGGACCAGTGGGCGATCGTGCGCGCGCTGACCGAAGAGTTCTTCGCCGGGCTCGGCACGCACGAGCCGGGCCGCACGGTCTTTGCCGTGGGTGATCTCAAGCAGGCGATCTTCGGCTTCCAGGGGTCGGACCCCGCCACCTTCATCGAGGCGGAGCAGCGCTACGCGCAGGAGGCCGAAGCGGTGGGGGCGGAGCTGCGGCGCGTGCCGCTCGATCGCTCCTTCCGCTCGGTCGAGGCCGTGCTCAAGCTCGTGGATGCCGCCATCAACCAGCTGGGCCCACAGGCGCTGGGCATTCGCGAGGCGCACCCGCATGTCGCCTCTCGCGCCGGGCAGACCGGCATGGTCGCCCTCTGGCCCGCCATCGAGCCGACGGAGGCGGAGGAAGAAGAGGGCGAGAACGGCAACGGCTCCAACGGCGCTGCCGCCGAAATGGGCTGGCAGCCGCCCGCCGAGCGCAAGCTGGCCGAGAAAATCGCCCATCAGATCGCGGACTGGATTCGCAGCGGCGAGGAGCTGGAAGCGCGCCGCCGCCCGGTGCGCCCCGGCGATATTCTCGTGCTGGTGCGGAAACGCAGCGAGTTCGTGCGCGCCCTTGTGGCGGAACTGGCCCACCTGCGCGTGCCGGTGGCGGGCGTTGACCGCATGATGCTGGCCGTGCCCCTTGTGGTGCGGGACATCCTCTCCCTCATCCGCTTCGCCCTGCTGCCGGACGATGACCTGACGCTGGCCGAGGTGCTCAAGTCCCCCTTCATCGGCTGGGACGAGAGCCAACTGTTCGATCTGGCCCACGGGCGCGGCGAGGCCTCGTTGTGGACCGAACTGAAGCGCTGGGCCGAGACCGGCGAGACCAAGTCCGCCAAGGCCTACGACCGTCTGCACGACGTGCTGGCGATTGCGGACTGGGCCCCGCCTTACGAGTTTCTGGAAATCGTGCTCTCCGACCTCGGCGGGCGCAACCGGGCTTTGGGGCGCTTCGGCCCACAGGCGCGTGACCCGCTCGACATGCTGATGGAAGCGGCGCTGGCCTACGAGCGGGACTTCCCGCCCTCGCTGCAAGGCTTCCTCGACTGGCTGGAGCGCGGCGATATCGAGGTGAAGCGCGATCCCGAGGCCGCCCGCGACGAGGTGCGGGTGATGACCGTGCACGGCGCGAAGGGCTTGCAAGCGCCGATCGTCATTCTGGCGGACGCCTATGCGCTGCCGGACGAGAAGAACCCCATGGTGCCCATTTCGGCGCAGGAGGGGACGGTTCCCATCTGGTACGGCGGCAAGAGTTACGCCGTCGGGCCGGTCAGCCAGTCCATCGAGGCCATCCGCGAGAAACAGGCGCAGGAACACGCCCGCCTCCTCTACGTGGCCCTCACCCGCGCGGAGGACCGGCTGTATGTGGCCGGGTGGAAGCCGCGCCGGCAGATTACCCGCACGCTGACGCCGTGGTACGAAACCGTGGCCTCGGCGCTTGACGAGCTTGGCGCGCAACCACAGGATGATCCCCTGTGGCGCGACTATGGCGAGGTGCGCGCGTTCCGGCTGGAAGGGCCGAACGTCCACCTCGATCGGCCGGGCGAGGGGGATGTGGCTCCCGCGCTGGAACTGCCCGCCTGGGCCCGCTCACCCGCCGGGGCCGAGCCGCGCCCGCCGCGCCCGCTCGCTCCCAGCCAGGTGGCAACGGTGCCCGAGCCGCCCGCCGGCTCGCCGCTGGAAGCGGGCACGCCCGCCGCCCGGCGCGGCACGCTCATCCACCGGCTGCTGGAGCGGCTGCCCGTAACGCCCGAGGACGCGCGGGAAGAGGTCGCCCGCCGCTGGCTGGAGCGCTGCGCGGCCGACCTTACGTGGGAAGCGCGAGAGGAGATCATCGGCACCGTGCTCCGCACCCTGCGCGACCCCGACATCAACGCCCTGTTCGGCCCCGATGCGCTGGCGGAAATTCCGCTCTCGGCGGTGATCGAGGGCCGGGTGTTC
Organism: Pedomonas mirosovicensis; assembly: GCF_022569295.1. Classification (NCBI taxonomy): domain Bacteria; kingdom Pseudomonadati; phylum Pseudomonadota; class Alphaproteobacteria; order Sphingomonadales; family Pedomonadaceae; genus Pedomonas; species Pedomonas mirosovicensis. The sequence continues at coordinate 675,662 of NZ_JAKFIA010000001.1, forward strand.
TCCGGCCAGGTGGACCGGCTGATCGTGAAGGACGGAGTGGTGCTGGTCGTTGATATCAAGACCGGCGCGCAGGTGCCCGCCACTGCGGAGGAGACGCCGCTCGCCTATCTCCAGCAGATGGGGGCTTATCGGGCCGCGCTCACCCGCATGTTCGAGGGCAAGACCATCGAGGCCGCGTTGCTGTGGACGGCCGGTCCCACCTTGATGCCGCTTCCGGGGGCTTTGATGGAACAGGCGTTTGGGGCCATTGGTTCGTAAGCAGAGAACGCTGCGTCCGCGCAGCACATCGCTTGACCGGTATCTGGCCGATACCTACGTTGCATCATGAACCGACTGAAATGAACAGGTTTTGTGTCCGGCTTGCCCAGGAGAGTTTCCATGCCGTCGATCCATGTTACCGACGATTCGTTCGAGAATGATGTTCTGAAGTCCTCGAAGCCCGTGCTGGTGGACTTCTGGGCGACGTGGTGCGGCCCGTGCCGTCAGGTCGCGCCGATCCTTGAGGAGTTGGCGGACGAAATGGCAGGGCAGGTTACCGTCGCCAAGATCGATACGGACGCGAACCCGGAAGTGCCGACCCGCTTCGGTATTCGCGGTATCCCGACCCTGATTCTGTTCCGCGACGGCAAGCCCTATGCCACCAAGGTGGGTGCGGCGCCCAAGACCGCTCTCAAGGAGTGGCTGGAAGGCAACCTCGCCTGAGCGGGCAACCGACCAGACCAAGAGGGGCGGCTGAAAGGCCGCCCTTTTTGTTTGTGGATGCGAGGCGCAGGAGGGGGAAGTCCCTCCTGCAAAAAGCGTTGCGGTATTCTCACGCCCGCGAGGCCGGACGCGCCGAGACTGTCTCGAACCAGCGATGGATATGGGCGTGCTGTTCGCCCGGCGTTTCCTTGATCCAGCGGGCGAAGGTAAGTGTCACGAAGGCGGTGATGTCGGCGATGGTGAAGCGGTCACCCGCTACGTAGTCCGATTCGCCGAGGCGCTTGTCGAGCATATCGAAGAAGCGGTGGGTGAGCATCAGGCCGCGTTCCACCAGCGGAGCCAGCTGCTCGGTCGGCTCCGGGCAACCCGCCACGGACCGGTTGGCAAACACCGGCGTGCTGTTGCGGAAGGCCAGCGCCACGGAGGCGAGGCCGTCGAACTCCACGCGGCGCTGCCAGCAGTCGATCAGCGCCTTCTCCTTCGCATCCTGCCCCAGCAGGTTCGGCTCGGGATGAAGTTCCTCGAAGTAGCGGCAGATGGAGACCGATTCGTCGATCACCGTGCCGTCATCCAGCACCAGCGTTGGAATGAGGCCGCGCGGGTTGATGGCAAGATACTCCGGCTTCAGGTTCTCGCCGCTTGCCAGGTCGATCTGCTGCGTCTCGACCGTCATTCCCTTCTCTGCCAGAAACCAACGCACGCGCCGCGCATTGGGCGCTTTCTCCAGCTCGTAAAGCTTCATTGGCTTTCCTTTCCCCATGTCTGGTGATGGTGAGCCTAACCCGGCTGCGCGGAGGAATAAAGCGTGTATATGCAGGTATCGACCATTATTCCTTTTGGGTGGCTTTTCATAACGGAGGGCGCCGGTGGAAAATGCTCTGGCGTGCGGCAGGGGTTCGTGATAAGCGCCGCCAAAATTCATGCCCCTTTGGGATAAACGTTGATGATCCACCTGGCTGGCCCGCGTCTGGCGCTCCTCCGACGACAGTAAGTCGTCTCCTCTCCGCAGCCCGCTGCGGCTGCGGTCTGCCATGCCCTGTTTTTTGCCTGCCAGAAAGATCACAACCCTCAATGCACATTCGCCAGACGACGGCCGAAGACCGGCCGGAGATCGAACAGCTGCTGGACACCGCCTTCGGCCCGGACCGGCACCTTCGTACCGCCTACCGGCTGCGCGAGGGCTCGGCGCCAATCGATGCCCTCTGCTTCGTCGCGCGCCGCGAGGATGGCGAATGCAACGGCCACCTGTGCGCCACCATCGAGTTCTGGCCCATCGAGATCGCCTGCCGGAGCACCGGCGCGCGGCTCCCCGCCCTGCTGCTGGGCCCCATCGCCGTGGCGGAAGACTGCCGGGGCAAGGGCCTCGGCGGTGACCTCATCCGCCTCGGGCTGGTGGAGGCGCAAGCGCTCGGCCACACCCTCGTGCTGCTGGTGGGCGACCCGGAATATTACAGCCGCTTCGGCTTCTCCAACACCGCCACCGCCAACTGGGGCATGCCCGGCCCGGTTGAACAACGGCGGCTGATGGTACGGGCGAGCGACCCCTCGCTCACTCTGCCGGTTGAGGCGGACGTACAAGCCCCGCTGCGCGCGGCAGCGGAATAAGGCGTGTGCTCAGGAAGTGAGCTTTGCAGGGGGTCTATAACCCCCTGCGACCCCCATTCGTTTTTCGGGCCGCGTTTCCAGCGCCCACCTGGCACACATCCCAATAAAAAGAATTATCGGGCCGTGTCCTTCCTCCAGCGGGTGCGCCAGCATGACCGGGTGCGTCCCTGAAAACGAATGGGGTCGCAGGGGACCCAGGTCTCCTGCAAGAAATAAAAAATCTCTCAAAGAGAATTACCGTCGCCGTTCCGCGACCCATGCCACGCCGAGGGCGACGGCGAGCAGGCTCCACAGCACCAGCGGGGGAATCAGGGGTTCCTCGCGCACGCCCAGCAGCGCGCCGCCGCCGTTGCGGATGAGGCCGAGCCAGCTGCCGCCCGCCTGCGGGCGACCGGCCTCAAGGCGGCGGAGGGAGGGCGTGCCGTCCGCCAGCCAGAAGACGCCGCCGCCGGTTGCCTTTGCGAGGCTGGCGAGGGGTTCGGGGCGGGGGCGCACTTCCTGCCGCTCCGGCCCTGCGCCGACGAGGGCGAAGGTGCGCCGCTTGCCGCTCTCGATGCGGTAGAGGCCGGGCACGGGGGCGGGCACGGTGAGGTGGGCGAGGCCTTGGGCATCCACCTTGGGGTCGAGGCGCTGCGGCGCGCCTTGCGGCGGGGTGATGGTGACGGGTTCGGGCTCGGCCATGGAGCGCACCGTCACCTCCAGCCGGTCGCCACCGACGCCGCGGGCGGAGAGCTGTTCCTCCTCCAGGTCCGGCTCCTGCATCAGCCAGTGGACGAGGCGGGTGAGGAGCGCATCGCGCGGGCCGCCGCCATCAACTCCCCGGCCCCAACGCCACACGTCCAGCGCCAGCAGCACGCCGACCCGCCCGCGCCCCTGCCGGTCGATCACAAGGAGCGGCGCATTGCCGGGGCCAGAGAGCAGGGTGTGCCCGCGTGTGGCGGTTGCAGGCAGGCGGGTGCGCCAGCGGCCCCACGGGCGGCCAAGGCCCCATTCCTCCTCCAGCGTCGCGGTGATGGGGTGGCGCTTGCCCTCGCTTGTGACGGCGGCGCGGTAGGGCGTCGTCTCCCAGAAGCCGGTGGGCCGGGCGGGCAGCATCCGCCCGACGGAGGTGCTGCTGAGGCCGAAGGGGGCCTGATGCTCCGGCCCGGTGACGACGAGCAGCGCCCCGCCGCCCATCACATAGTCGCTGATGGCGTCGAAATAGGCGGGCGAGAGCAGGTCCAGCTGGTCGAAGCGGTCGAGCACGATGAGGTCGAACCGGCGCAGGCGCTGCTCGAACAGCTGCTCGACCGGGAAGGGGATGAGCGAGAGTTCTTCCGTCGGCGTCGGGTCGAAGGAGGAGGGCAGGCGCAGGATGGTGAAGTGCACCGTGTCCAGCGCCGCATCCAGCGTCAGGATATCCCGCCACATGCGGGTGGAAAGGCTCGGCGCGCCGGAGACCAGGAGCACCGCCAGCCGGTCGCGCACGCCGTTGAGGCGCACGAGCGCGGCGTTGTTGGCGATCACCTGCTCGCCGGGGGCGGGGGGCACGCTGGCGGTGACGATGGCAGGCCCGCGCCGGGCCATCTTGATGGCGAGGCGGGCGCGACCCTTGGCATCCGTCGCCACCGGCTGCTGGGGCTGGCCGTCGATGCTCCAGTTGACCGGCAGGCCCGCCGGGCCGCCTTCCACCCGCACGGTGACGTGGGCGATCTGCCCGACGACCGCGTAGGGCGGGCTGGCTTCCACCACCATGCGGCGGTCGACCATGTTGCGGTCCCCCGCCAGCAGCACGTGCACCGGCTTGCCCTCGGGCAGCACGGGCGGCTGTTCCTTGCCCACAATGCCGTCGCTGATAACGACCGCGCCCGCCAGCCGGTCGGCCGAGGTCTGGCCGATGGCGCGGCCGATCTCGTCCATCAGCCCGGTGCCGCCATTGGCGAGGGGCCGCCCTTCGGTTTCCACCACCCGCCAGCGCAGGTCGGGGCCGCTGGCCTCGCGCAGGGCCTTGAGCGCGGCGGCGGCCTCGGCCCGGCGGTTGCCGATGTTCATGCTGTCGGAAGTGTCCACCACCGCCACCGCGATGTCGGGCTCGGCGCGGCGCTCCTCGATACGGGTAATGGGGCGGGCGAGAATGGCAAAGGCGATGACGGCGACAAGAAGGCGCGCCGCGCCTGTCAGCCAGCGCCGCCGCCACAGGGCAACGAGGCCGGGCAGCGCCAGCAGGACGACCAGCAGCCACAGCGCCCATGCAGGAATGAGGGAATCGAGCGCCAGCGCGGTCATCTGTGGCGCTCCGGCAGGCGGTCGAGAATGGCCTTCACGTGCACCTGGTCCGCCTTGTAGGTGCCGGTGAGCGCATACATGACGAGGTTCACGCCGAAGCGCAGCGCCCACTCGCGCTGGCGGGCGTTGATGTCCTGATGGCTGGCCCAGGCGCCGGCCCAGTCCGCGCTGCCCATGACGACGGCGGCCACCGCGCCGTCACTGCCGCCTTCGGTGCCCGCTTCCACCCATACGGTTTGCCCCTGCACCCGGCCGGGGTAGCGGTCGAGCAGGTAGAAGCTGCGGGCGAGCACGTGGTCGGAGGTGAGCGGTTCGAGCCGCGGCAGGCCGAGCGGCTGGAGCACCTGCCGCACGATCCCAGGCGGGGGCGGGTTTGCGCCGAGATCGACCACCAGCAGGCCGCCGCTCGACAGGTAGGCGCTGAGCCGCGCCGCCGCCTCGGGCGAGAGCGGGCGCGCGCCCGCGCCCCCACCCGTCACCGGCCAGTAGATGAGGGCGAGCGGGCCCAGCTCGTCCTTCTCCAGATTGACGGCAACCGGGGCCCCCGCGCGCACGGCGGTGCGGGTGCCGAGCACCCTGGTCAGAACATCGAGCCCGGTGCGGGCGAGGCTGTCGGCGGCCGGGTTGCCGGTCGTCACGTAGCCGAGCTGCACCGGGTCCACCGCTGCCGCCGGGATTTCATCGGCGGGAGCCTGGCGCGGCACCAGCGGCGGCAGAATCTGGGCATGGCCGGTTTGCGGTATGGCGAGTACGCCTGCCAGCAGCGCCAGCGCGGCGATGGCGGCGGTTGCGGTCGTCCGCTTGCCCGGCCAGCGGAACGGCAGCGCCTTGCCGAGGCTGAGGAAGCCGTCGATAACCGCCAGCAGCAGCCCAAGGATGAGCAGGGGCGTGGCGAGGTCAACGGGCGCGCGTGCGCCCGTGCCGGTGGAAACCGGCAGGCCCGCGGCATCCGCCAGCGGCTCGAAGCGGAACAGGGGACTGATGGGGCCGTTGCCCCGCATCAGGTTGAGCACGCGGCTGACGCCCCCGGCGCGGTAGAGGCCGGGCGGGGTTTGGGGGCTGGCGGTGGCGGCCTCCCAGTCTTGCGGGCTTACCTGCCGGGGCTGGCGCGGGTTTACCAGCATGCCTTCGGCATCCAGCGCGGTTTCCAGCGCGAAGCTGCCCTGCGGCGCACCGGAAGGCTGGCTGGCGCGGCCCACCAGCGGCAGGAAGCGGCGCAGCATCTGCTCGAACAGGCCGGAGAGCGGCAGGTTGGTCCAGCGCGGGTCCGCATTGGCGTGCACCATCACCAACGCGCCCGCGCCGACAGCACGGGCCGTCACCAGCGGCGTGCCGTCCTCCAGCCAGGCCCAGCGCATCAGGCCGGGGGCGGAGGGGTCGGCCACCAGCACCTGCCGGGTGATGGTGACTTCGGGGTCGATGGAAAGGCCGGCTAGCGGGCCGTCCGTGGCGAAGCCGCCTAATTTTTGCGGCTTGTCCCACGACAGGCGGGTGCCGACGGCACGGGTGCCGGTGAGCAGCGGGCCGGGGGCAAGTTCGGTGCCGTTCTGGGCGATGCGGGGCCCGGCAAAGGTGATGGCGATGCCGCCCTCGCGCACCCAGCGCATCATCGCCGCTGCCTGATCCTGCCCCGTCACCGGCAGGTCGAGGAAGACGCGCAGGTTCGCCTCGTGGCTCAGCATATCCTCCAGCGGCACGGCATCCACATCGGCATAGGGCTCCAGCGCCCGGCGCACGTAGAAGGCTGCCGATTGCAGCGGGCGCGGCTCACCCCGCCGCTCGCCGGAGAGGACGGCGACGCGCGGGTGAAGCGTTGCGGCGTCGATGAGCGCGGTGGTGGCGGCGGAGCGGCTCTCGCTCACCGTCAGGCGGCTGATGCGCGCCAAGTCTCCCACCGCCACGTTGAGGCGCACGGTGGCGCTGGTTTCGCCCGCCGGGAAGGTGACGAGCGTTTCGGCGCGCGGGCGGCCGCTCGTGTCGACGGCGGTCAGCCGCGCCGTCTCGGCGGGCAACCCTTCGGGGCGCACCAGCTGCACGCGCCAGCCGCCCGCCGTGCCGTCGAACTGGCGGATGGCAAGCATCCGCGCGGGCACGATGACCAGCCGCGCCGGGCCCAGCGCTTCCAGCACCGCGCCCAGCCGCCCGGCCCCTTCAGTGTCCCAGCCGGTCGTGATCCACAGGGTTTCATCGGCGCTGCCAGGGGCGAAGCGGGCCAGCTGGCGGGCCGTCGCCTCCCGGTCGGCGGGCCAGGGCTGGGGCGCAAGCTGGGCGAGCAGGGCAAGGGCGGTGCGCGGCGTCACCCAGTTGGGGGCAGGCGGCACGCCGTTCGGCCAGCCTCCGGCCGGGGCGGCGGTCGTCACCAGCGCGACGCGCGCGGCCTCTCCCTCCAGCGCCTCGATGCGATTGCGCGCCGCCGATATCATCTCCTGCCAGCCGGGGGCGGCCTGCCAGCCGTTGTCCAGCACCAACAGCAGCCGGTCAGGGCTCGGGGCATTGGGTGTCGGGTCCCAGCGCGGCCCGGCAAGGCCCAGCAGCAGGGCGGTGAGCGCCCCTAGCCGTAGCGCCAGCAGCCACCACGGCGGGCGGGCCTGCGGCGGCGGCTCCTCCACCACGGGTCCCAGCAGGCGCACGGCGGGAAACACCACGCGCTGGGTGGGCGGCGGCAGGCGACGGATCAGCCACCACAGCAACGGCAGGGCGGCAAGCCCGGCGAGCACCGCAGGCGCAGCAAGGGATAGGGGACCAAGGGAGATCATCGCCGGGGCGGACCTCCCGCGATGTGTGTGGCCCCAATGCGCGCCGCGATGCTTGCCAATCCGTCCTGCAGCGGCGCGTCGGTGCGAAGGAGAAGGCTCTGCCAGCCGATAGCGCGGGCGGCGGTCTCCACGGCGGCCACGTGGGCGCTCCATGCCTCGCGGTAGCGGGCGCGGGTGTCCTCGCTGGCGTCGATGAGGCGCGGCTCGGTATCCGGCGCAACGTCCCGCAGCTCGACGCGTCCTTCGAAGGGAAAGTCGATCTCGGCCGGGTCGGCGATTTGCACCGCGAGGCCGCCCGCCCCCTGCGCCGCGAGCGCGGCAAGGGCAGGCAGCCGGTCCGGCTCCAGGAAATCGCTGAGGATGACCACCGTGTCCCCCGGCGCAGCCAAGGTGCCGGTGGGCGCGCTGTGCATGGGCCCCGCGGGCTCGGCCGCCAGCAGTTCGGCGACGGCGCGGGCGCGGGCCGGGCGCGCGGCGGAAAGCGCGGCGCAGGCCTCGCCCGCCGCCTCGGCGCTCAGCGCAAGGGCTGCCGCCAGCACCAGCGCCCGCTCGCGCTTGGTGGGCACGCGGCGCGCGCTCGCATAGTCCATGGTGGGGGAGGGGTCGGCCCACAGGGCGAGGCGGGCGGGCAATTCCCGCTCGTGGGTGCGAACATAAAGCGAGTCGCTGCGGCCTGAGCGCCGCCAGTCCACCCGGTCCACCGCCTCTCCGGGCTCAAGCGGGCGGTATTGCCAGAACTCGCTGCCCTGCCCGGCGCGGCGGCGCGGGTGCTGGCCCTGCTGCCAGCTGGGGCGGCCCAGCTCCGGGCGCAGCAGTGAAAGCGGGCCGAGCAGGCTGGCCGCCCGTTCGGCCTCGGGCCAGAGGGTGTTGATACCGGGTGCTTGTCGAGGCTGGTCTGCCGCCATGAGGGCCGGTCAGGCGTCCAGCAGCGGAACGACGCCGTTGATGACGTCCGCCGTCGTCAGGCCCCGCGCCCGCCCGCCGTAGGTAAGCGCGATGCGGTGGCCGAGCGCCGGGTGCAGCAGCGCCTCCACGTCCTCCAGCAGCGGCACGGTGCGGCCCATCAGGAAGGCCCGCGCCTTTGCGCCCGCCAGCAGCGCCTGTGCGGCGCGGGGGCCTGCGCCCCAGGCGATGTCCGGCCGCTCGGGGCCGGGGCGGGTGGCGCGCACCACGCGCAGGATGCTCTCCACCACCTGTTCCGGCACCGGGATGCGGCGGATGAGCTGTTGTGCCTCCAGCAGCTCCTCGGGCGAGAACAGCACCGGCGGCGCTTCCTCAAGGCCGGAGGTGGTGGCGAGCAGAATGGCCCGCTCGTCGTCGAGGCCGGGGTAATCGATGCGGATCTCGAACAGGAAGCGGTCAAGCTGGGCTTCCGGCAGGGGGTAGGTGCCTTCCTGCTCGATGGGGTTTTGGGTGGCCAGCACATGGTAGGGCTGGGGCAGCGTGTAGCGCTGGCCCGCCACCGTCACCTGCATTTCCTGCATGGCCTCAAGCAGCGCGGACTGGGTGCGCGGGCTGGCGCGGTTGATCTCGTCCGCCATCAAAAGCTGGCAGAACACCGGGCCGTGGACGAAGCGGAAGGCGCGGCTGCCCTCGCTCGTCGTCTCCAGCACTTCCGAGCCCAGAATGTCCGTCGGCATCAGATCGGGCGTGAACTGCACGCGCCGGGTATCCAGCCCCAGCACCGTGCCCAGCGTCTTCACCAGCCGGGTTTTGGCGAGGCCCGGCACGCCCACCAGAAGGGCGTGGCCGCCCGCCAGCAGGGTGATGAGCGTCAGGTCGACGACGCTGCGCTGGCCGATGATGACGGTCTCGACAGCCTGCCGCGCGGCCAGCATCCGGTTGGCCAGCTCGGCCAGCCGGCGTTCCGCCTGCGCGTCGGCGTTCGGGGTTCCCTGGGCGAACTGATTGAGCATCCACGCGGTTCCAACAAGAGGACAAGTTCTTATATAAGAGCGATGTTAACGACTGGCCATAACCAAGCAGCGTGAGACGATCCATGGCGGGCCTTGATACCGTGCAGCCGGGTCAATCCCTTGCAGATATTGCCCGCCTTCTGGCGGACAAGCGGCTGCCGCCTGTCGAACGCTGGAATCCGCCGTACTGCGGCGCCATCGACATGGTGATTAAACGCGATGGCAGCTGGTTGTATCTGGGCTCGCCCATCGGCCGGCATGCGCTGGTGAAACTGTTCTCCACCGTGCTCCGCCGCGATGAGGACGGCCGGTACTATCTGGTGACGCCGGTCGAAAAACTGCAAATCACGGTTGAGGATGCTCCCTTTGTGGCGGTGGAACTGGTGAGCGAGGGCAAAGGCGGGCAGCGCCGCCTCGGCTTCCGGCTCAACACCGATGATTACGTCATTGCGGGGCCGAACAACCGCCTGCGGGTTGAGGTGGACGGAAAAACCGGCGAACCGCGCCCCTACATCCATGTGCGGCGCGGGCTGGAGGCGCTCATCAACCGCCCGGTGTTCTACGAGTTGGTGAGCCTTGCCATGGAGGAAGGCGGCGAGACGGGCACGCTTGGCCTGTGGAGCGACGGCGTGTTCTTCCCGCTTGGAGACACTGGCGGGGGCGAGATCGGAGAAGGCGGATCGTGACGCCGCCCGTCCCCGTTCCCCTGAACCTATCGATCGAGGCGGTGCGCCAGCGCCTGACGCGCCATCATGCCGAGGGTTGCGGCGTCTCCCACCGCAGCGACGATGACCTCAACCCCGGCGTGGTCTTCCCGCTGGCGGCAAGCGCCCTCAAACCGGCGGCGGTGCTCATTCCCATCATCGACCGGCCGGAAGGGCCCACCGTGCTGCTCACCCAGCGGGTGACGACGCTGCGGGCCCACGCCGGGCAGATCGCCTTTCCCGGCGGGCGGCTCGACGGGCCGGAGGAAACACCCGTTCAGGCGGCGCTGCGCGAGGCCTTCGAGGAAGTGGGGCTGGAGCCGCACCGGGTGGAGGTGATCGCCACGCTGGATTGCTACCGCACCCGCACCGGCTATGCCATCACGCCGGTCGTCGGCATCGTGCAGCCGGGCTTCACGCTTGCCCTCCACGCGGTCGAGGTGGCGGACGCCTTCGAGGTGCCGCTGGCCTTCCTCATCGACCCCGAGCGGCGGGTGCGCGATTCTGCTCCTCCATCAGGGTGTGCCCCGTTTCTTCTATGCAATCCCCTATGGCGAGCGTTACATCTGGGGTGCAACCGCCGGTATCATCGTCAATCTGGCCGATGTGTTGCTGGCGCACGAGAAAACGGAGCAAGGAGCGACTGCGTGATCTGGGTTATTCGCCTTTGCCTGTTCTTCCTGCCGTTCCTGCTGTTCTGGGCCTGGCTGCGCTGGAGCGGGCGGCTTTCGGGCCCGCGCAAGCTCGGCCTGTTCGCGCTGGTGACCGGGCTGCTCGTCGCCACGCTGCTCGGCTTCGGGCTGGCGGCCAGCCTCACCGAATCCGGCGCGCCGGGCGACCGCTACATCCCGGCTCATGAGGAAAACGGCAAGATCGTCCAGGGCCGCTTCGAGAAACCTGGGGAAGAGTAAGGCCCATGATCCGTCTGCCCCACCAGTCCTGGCAGGACAGCCAGGGTCTCCAGCGCGTGCTGCTCGCGCTGGAGGCGGAAGCCGGCGCCGCGCGCATCGTTGGCGGCGCGGTGCGCGACACCCTGCTCGGCCTGCCGGTGCAGGATGTGGACCTCGCCACCCGCTTCGCGCCCCAAGAGGTGATCCGCCGTCTGGAATCGGCAGGCATCAAGGCCATCCCCACCGGCATCGAGCACGGCACCATCACGGCGGTCTCCAATCACCAGCCGTTCGAGATCACCACCCTGCGCCGCGATGTCTCGACCGACGGCAGGCGCGCGACCGTCGCCTTCACCGAGGACTGGAAGGAAGACGCCGCCCGGCGCGACTTCACCATCAACGCCCTCTATGCCAACCCGCTGACCGGCGAGATCTTCGACTATTTCGGCGGCCTTGCGGACCTCGAGGCGCGACGGGTGCGCTTCATTGGCCAGCCGCTGGAGCGCATCGCCGAGGATCACTTGCAGAATCCTGCGCTTCTTCCGCTTCCACGCCCGCTTCGGCCGGGGCGCGCCCGACCCGGAGAGCTTCGAGGCCTGTGTTGCCCGCGCCAACGACCTCATGGCCCTCTCGCGCGAGCGCATCCGCGAGGAGGTGCTGCGCTTGCTCGCCACTACCGATCCCGCGCCGACGGTCGACCTCATGGTGCGCCACGGCGTGTTCACGCCCGTGCTGCCGGAGCTGACGGCAGAAGGGCTGGCGGGCCTTGCCGGCCTCGTGGTGGTGGAGCGCGCGCTCGGTGATGCTGATGCCCTGCGCCGCCTTGCCCAGCTGCTGCCCCCGGCGGCCGACCTGCTGGATGACATCGGCCGTCGCCTGCGCCTCTCCAACCTTGAGCGCAAGCGGCTGGTGGCCATGGCCGAGCGCCGGTTCGAAATTCCCGCCACCCGGCAGCAGGCCGAAGCCGCCATCTACCGGCTGGGGGCCGAAACCTTCATCGACCGGATGGTGCTGCAACTGGCCGCGCAGGTAGGCGAAATCGGGGCCGAGCCCACGCCCAACGCCGAGGCCGAGGCCGCCGCGCAAGGCGCCGACAGCCTCATTCACGTAGCCGCCCACTGGGCCGGGCTGGCCCGCAGCTACGCCCCGCCGCGCCTGCCGCTCTCCGGCAACGACCTGATGGAACTGGGCATCCCCAAGGGGCCGGATATCGCCCGCACCATGGGCATTGTCCGCGAACGCTGGATCGACGCCGGCTTCCCGCAGGAACGCGACACCGTGCTCGGCCTCGCTCGCGCCGTCCTCGCCGACCACCCGCCGCAGGGCGAGGCGCTGGGCTGAGGGACTGGTCCTCTGGTTTTCGGGTTTTTAGAGCGGTTTACAATCAGTTTGCAGGATGATGCGAGGGGCTTACCCCTCGCGCTCCCATTCGGTTATCGGGCCGCGCGGGTGGCAACCGGTTGGCACTTGTGTTCGTAAAGTCGTTTATTTGAATGAGCTTAAGGGGAAGCTTCGCGCTTCGTGCGTGCTGCGGAAGGAATTTCGATGATGACCAAACCCGATGCCCACGAGGTCTGGTTCCGCGCGAAGGTGCGAGAAGCGCTGGCCGATACGCGGCCTCCACTTCCTCACCAACAGGTTATGGATGAAGCGCAAGCGCTGATCGGCAGAAAGCGCCGGGCGCGCTCCTGAGAGTTTCGACCATCCAGACCGCACTCGCCTTTTCCAGCGCGCGGGGCGCGTCATGCAGGGCGCGGCCCTTTCAACGAATCGGGGATCGTAAGGGGGTCTGAGACCCCCTTACATTCTTAGTCGTGTGCCTCCGCGCACGGGAGGGGCTGCGCCCCCTTGCGTTAATCCATGGAGACGCTTTAACCGCCCAGCCCGAACTGGGCGGCGGTGAAGTGGTAGCTTTCGCTGGAGGGGAAGGCGGCCAGCGCCGTGAGGGAGTCGGCGGTCATGCGGATGTGCCATGTGCCGGAGATGGCGGGCTGGCGGTCGCGCAGGGCGTCGGGCGTCAGGGCGGCGACGTTGATGCCGCCGGGGTCGCGTCTTGAGGCGTAGCGCAGCAGCTTGAGGCCTCCGGCGCGGGCGGCTTCGCCGAGAAGCTGGCAGCCTTCGTAGTGGTTGGGCTCGGCCCAGAGGCGCGGGTCGGTGTCGTGGGGCGGCCGGGTCAGGTCGAGTGCGTCGGGCGTGGCGACGGTGACGCTGAAGGCGGTGTGTTCGATGACGGTGCGCGGGGCCAGGACGCCGGGCGAGCGGGCGAGAAAGGCCAGCCGGTGGTAGGCGATTTCCGCCAGCGCGGTTTTGATCTGCTCGGCGGCATAGAAGATGCCTTCGCGGGTGCGGGCGCGGCGGAAGCGGGAGGCGACGGTGTGGCCGTAGCGGAAGGGGGTCGCCAGCAGGAAGTGCAGCCCGGCGCAGGCGGCGGGCATGAGGGGCTTTACCTCTTCGACGAGGTTTTCCAGCAGGGCCTGATCTTCGCGGTTTTCGGCCAGCCGGTTGGTGGAGATGCGGTGCTGTCCCTCGACGACGCGCCACACCATGGCGCGGTAGGGCCGCGCCTCAGATGCGAGCGCGGAAGGCGTCCACATAATCGCAAACGGTCACGAGGCCATGAACGGTGCCGAGCAGCCGGATGGGGGCGGCTTGCAGGTCGAGGTTGTGCGTTGCCAGCCACGAGCGGGCGGCTGCGTCGTCGCTGCCCATCAGGGCATCGAGGCTTCGGAACAGGCGCACCAGATATTGCGCCAACTCGAAACTTTTGGTGCCGCGCTTCAGCGTGAGGCGACCGTTGCGAAGGCGGGAGACGGTGGAATCGGAGAGGCCGAGAATTTCGCCCAGCTGTTCGTTGCCGAAGGCCCAGAACTCGGCCA